>VXRG01000188.1 GCA_009838625.1 Caldilineaceae bacterium SB0664_bin_27 | reverse complement strand
CCCCTGGCCCCTGGCCCCTAGCTCCTCGCCTTTCACCCCTTCGCACCGGTCGTGGCGATCCCCTGAATGAAGTAACCCTGGAAGATGAAGAATATGATGATGACCGGCAGCGAGGCAACAAAGGAGGCTGCCATCAGATGGTTCCAATCTGTGCCGTACTGGTCTCGGAAACCGTTCAGCCCCAACGGGATCGTCCACTTGTCGACATCGTTGAGGACGATCAACGGCCACAGAAACTCGTTCCAGTTCCAGAGGAAGGAAAAGATGGCAACCGTCGTCAGGCCCGGTACCGCCAGCGGCAGCAGGATCTGCCACAGAATACGGAATGGTCCGCAGCCGTCCAGCTTGGCCGCCTCATCCAGCTCCAACGGCAGGGTCAGGAAGAACTGGCGCAGCAGAAAGATGAAGAAGGGACTGCCACCCAGAAAGTTGGGGACGATGAGCGGATAGTAGGTGTTGATCCAGTCCAGATTGCGATAGAGAATGAAGAGCGGGATCATCGTCACCTGCCAGGGCAACATCATCGTCGCCAGCAATATGATAAAGAGGATATTCCGCCCCGGAAAGCGCAGACGGGCAAAGCCATAGGCAACGACCGCCGAAGAAAGTATCTGCCCCACCACGCTCAGAACCGTAACATAGATTGAATTGCGGAAGTAGAGGCCAAACGGCATAACCGTCAGCGCCTCAATATAGTTGCGCCACAGGATCGGGTCCGGCATCCACTGCGGCGGGTATTGGAAGATCTTCTCCATCGGCTTCAGCGAAGTGGAGATCATCCACAGAAAAGGGACCAGGAAGGCGACCGCGCCGGCCAGGGCCAGCAGGTGAATCAAAGTCCTGGTGGTCCAGTTCAACAGCTGATATCGATTGGACGGCAGACTGATCGTGTTTCTCATTGTTCGCGGCGGATGACCGGCGGCCATTCTCAAGCGCCCCCTATCCTGCCTTCGTAGTGCACCCAGTGTTCCGACGAGCGCAGCATGATGAGCGAAATGACCAGAACGACCACGAAGAGGACCCACGCCAGCGCCGAGGCATAGCCCATGTGGAACCATTCGAAGGCGTTACGGTAGATGTAGAGGACAAGAAAAAGGGTCGCGTTCCCGGGGCCGCCCGCAGTCATGATGTAGGCCTGCGTAAAGATCTGGAAACTGCCGATCACATTCATCACCAAAGCGAACAGAACGACCGGCGACAACATCGGCAAGGTGACTTTCAGAAACCGCTGCCATGTGTTGGCGCCATCGATGGTTGCCGCTTCGTAGAGATGGGCCGGGATGCCCTGCAGGCCGGCCAGAAAGATGACCATGCCGGTCCCCACCTGCCACAGGCTCATGATAATCAGGGCAGGCAGCGCCCAGCGCGAGGAATGAATCCACTGGGGTCCTTCAACGCCGAACAGCCTGATGAAAGAGTTCAGCACACCATATTCCGGGTTGAAGATCCAGATCCACATCATGCTGACCGCCACCAGGGGGATGACCGCCGGAAGATAGTAGATCGTGCGGAAGAGGCGGCGGCCGGCCAGCTGCTGATTCATCAGCAACGCCAGCGCCAACGAAAGTACGGCCGAGACAGGCACGCGGAAGATGACATAGATGACCGTCACTTTGATGCTCTGCCAGAAGAGGTCATCCTTGAACAGCAGCTTGTCGAAGTTGCGCACGCCGATGAACTCCGGCGCCGACAGAATGCGCCATTCGGTCGAACTGATATAGAAGGCCGCCAGGATCGGCGCCAGCTGAAAAATGAGGAACCCCAACAGCCAGGGTGAAATCGCGATGTAGCCGGCGATCGCCTCCTTGCGCGCGATGCCGCTCATACGCGGTCGTTTCCCGGCCGCGAGCTCGTTGGCGGTCTGACCGACCTGCGCTTGCCTGCTGCGCATCACCTCTCCCTTTCTGAAAAACAATGGTCAGCGGCTGGCGGCACAGCGCGGGCTGCCAGCCGTTAATGTATGCACTAAACCAAAAGAGGAGAGGATTGTTTCCTCTCCTCTCCGGATGCAAACGGGCGGCGGGGAACGCTCAACGCAACAATGCTAGTTTCCCCAGAAGGTAGCGAGGATCTCGTCGACCTGGGGTCCGGCCGCCGCGACTGCGTCCTCTACCGATTTCTCTCCCAGAAATGCCAGGTTCAGCTCAGGGGTGATCGCCCGGGACATGATCTCGGTAATCGGCGCGATCGTAGGCCAGACCTGCATGTGGGGGGCGCTGTCGATAAAGACCTGCCGCGTCGGCGGCTTTGGCAGCCCCGCGAAGTGTTCGCTCTCCGCAATATGGCGCATTGCCGGTACGTCGCCGATCGTCTGCGCGACAGTAATGTTGCTTTCCTCGTCACTGATGATCTTGAGGTACTCCCACGACCATTCCGCGCTCTGCGTGCCTTTGGGAATACCGTGTCCGTAGTATTGGGTATAGCCGACCGGAGGCTGGCCCGCCGCGCGCGGCAGCGGCCCGACATCCCAGTCCAGCCCCTCAACGCGCGTCAGGGCGCCGATCCCCCAAGCGCCGGCCGTGAACATCGCCACCCGTCCGGCGGTGAAGAGGTCCTGTGCGCTTCCCAGCCCCTCGATTTCAGCCGGGGTGGGGGAGACACCGTGCGTCAGCCGCAAATCTGCCAGCCACTGAAGCGCAGCCAGCGCCTCCGGGCTGCCAAGACCGGAAGACTGCTGGTCGTCTGAGAGCACGTCCCCGCCGCCGAGCCGCAGGAACGGATACCAGTAGGGGAAGAACATGCCGTACACGTCCGTTCTGCCGTCCCCGTCGGAGTCGGCCGTGAGGGCCTGGGCCGTCTCCAGGAACGAGTCCCAGTTCCAGGTATCGTTTTCCCAGGAGGTGGTCAGATCGTCCAGGCCGGCCTCGCGGAAGAGCGCCCGGTTGTAGTAGATCACGAAGGGATTCCAACCGCGCGGCACGGTAACCAGCTGGCCTTCGGTCGTGCCCAGTTCGATGATGCGCGGGTAGAAGACATCGAAAGTGAACTCGGCGTCCGCGTCGGCGAAAGGGATCACGTTCAGCAGCGCTTCCTGGCCCCGGAAGAACGGCTCCCACCTGTGGTTCAGCTGCATCGTGTCCGGCGGCGTCCCGGCGGCGATCGCCGTCAGCACCTTCTCACCGTACTGCCCGCCGGGTACCGAGTTCTGGCTGGCCGTCACATTCGGGAATTTCTCCGTCATTCGTTGGGCCAGGATTTCGCGGTCTTCGATGAACTCCGGCCGCGTACCCCAATACTGGGCGACCAGCTCGACCGGCTCTTCCGACATCGAGTCGCCTTCGTCGGCTGCAGCCGTACCCGGGTCTCCTGCCACGGGAGCGCAAGCCGCCATCAACGCGCCGCCCGCAACCAGCGCCGAACTTTGCAGAAATCGACGTCTGCTCAAACTTTGATCCGCCATAGTCAGGCTCCTTTAGTTTGACAGCTTTCACTACTGTTTCATGCCGCTCAAAGCGATGCTGGAGATGAACTGTTTCTGCAGCATCAGGAAGACAAGGATGACCGGCACACAGGCGATTACCGAGCCGGCCATCTGGATATGGATCAGCGTAATGAACTGGCCCTGCGCCATCGCCAGGGCCAGAGGCAGTGTGAACAGCTCCTTGGAGTTGATCACCAGGACCGGCCAAAACAGGGTGTTCCAGATGCCAAGGAAGCTGAAGATACCCAGCGCGCCCAGACCGGCGCGGGAGAGCGGCATAATCACGTACAGGTAGATATGCCAGTGGTTGCCGCCGTCGATCAGGGTCGCTTCATCCAGGCTGATTGGGATCTGGTTGAAGAACTGGCGCAGCAAAAAAGTGCCGAACGGGCTGAAAAGGCCGGGGAAGATGAGGGCAGTATAGGTATCGATCAGCCCGGCAGACCAGACCATCGTGTATAACGGGATGATGGTCACGTAGTGGGGGATCATCATCGTGGCCAGAAAAAGGAGGAAGATGGCGTCGCGGCCGGGGAAGCGCAGACGGGAGAAGGCATAGGCGCCCAGTGAGCAGACGGTCAACTGGCCAACTACGGACACGGTGGTCACAATGGCGCTGTTGAGCAGGGCGCGGCCGATGTTGTAGTTGACCACTGCCTCGACGTAGTTGGTCCATTGCGGCACTTCCGGTATCCAGATCGGAGGGAAGGCTTCAACCTCTTGCAAGGTTTGCAGTGACGCCGAAATCATCCACAGGAACGGGAACAACAGCGCTGCCGCACCCAGGGCAGTGACCAACTGCAGGCTGACAGTCTCTCTGCGCCTAAGCTTCATTGAAAGTCTCCACGCCTGTTCGCGCTGTCTACTGGTAGAAGACCCATCGTTTCTGCAAGACCCATTGGATGAGGGTAAAGAGAAGGATAATGGCAAACAGGACCCAGGAAAGCGCGGCGGCGTACCCCATGCGCAGGTTCTGGAAACCGCGCGTGTAGATGTAGTAGCTCAAGGTCCGGGTCGAATCGGCCGGACCGCCGTCGGTCATAATGAATATCGGGTCGAAGAGCTGGAGCGTGTTGATGATGCCGATGATCAGGGCGAAGAACATCGCCGGCGAGAGCAGCGGCAGCGTGATCTTCCAGAACTGTTGCCACCTCGAAGCGCCGTCAATACTTGACGCCTCGTAAAACTCATTGGGTATCGATTGCAGACCGGCCAGAAGGATGATCGTCTTCCAGGAGAGCGTCTTCCAGGTGATGGTGATGATGACGGCCGGCATGGCCCATTCGGGCCGCGACAGCCACGGGATCGGGTCGATGCCGAGCGGCCCCAGCAGGGCGTTGATCGGGCCTTCCAGGCTGTACATGTAGCGCCACGCGATCGCGACCGCGGCCCAGGTGGTGATCAAGGGCAGAAAGTAGATCGTACGATACAGGTCGATGCCGCGCATGGCGTTCTTCAGCAGCAGCGCCGCGCACAACCCCAGGAGCGTGTTGAGCACCTCCAAACCGACCGTAAGGTAGAGCGTGTTTTCGAGGGTGTGGTAGAAGGTTGCGTCGGTGGCAACTTCGACGAAATTGCTCAGACCGACGAACTTGATGGGATCGATGATGTTCCACTCGGAAACACCCAGCACCAGGGCAGTGCCGATGGGGAGCACCTGCAACAGGAACAGACCGAGCAGACTGGGCGCCAGAAAGAGGAGCGCGACATAGAGGTCCTTGTGACGTCTCCCCTTGGGCCGCAATATGGACCAGGGAGCGGAAATTGTTTGCGCCTTTTGCCCGGTCGCCATCGTTGATCTCCAACTGAGCGGTAGTGAAGAGAGAGAAGCAGGGAGCGGGAACGCTTCTCTTTCCCTGCTTCTCTTCTTTAGCCCATTTCTTTATTCGTGCCTCTCGCGGCTATGCCTCCAGCAGCGGCTCCGTCTCGGTCTTGATCTGGATGGCGGCTTCTTCAGCCGATTTTTCGCCGATGGCGACCAGGTCCATCTCGCGGTCCCAGATCTCCAGGAACTCCTGGTTGCGCCGGATGAAGGGCTGCGGGTGCACGGTATCCATCATGAACAGGAACGATTCGGGGTGCGCGGGCGGCTCGAACAGGAAGGAGTCCGACTCCATCGCCGCCTTCACCGAACTGCCGGCGTGACCGTTGCGCAGCAGGAACTGCGCGCCTTCCAGCGAGGCGGTGTACTGGATCATATCCCAGGCCGCGTCGGGATTGGGCGCGCCCACCGGGATCGTATAGGAAAAGCCGCCGGTCCAGGTGGCGTACTGTACCGACTTGGGCTGCGGCACGACGCCCCAGTTGATGTCCGAGCCTTCCATGCCCTTGCGGGTCCACGTGCCCACGTCGCGCAGGGCCAGGCGCCCCTGATCGAACAGGCCCCCGGCGCCGGCATCCGCCGAACGCAGGTTGGCCGGCCCCAGTTCATGCACCAGGTAGAGGTCGAACTTCCACTGGATCGCCTCGACTGCGGCCTCCTGGTCCACGAGCACCTCGGTCTTGTCCTCGTTAAATATATTGCCGCCGTTCTGCCAGATGCGGTTGACGATATTCCAGATGCGCACCGGTCCGTTCGTCCCGCCCCAGATCTTCTCGTCGCCTTCGCCGCGCATCATCTCTTTGGCCGTCTCGACGAAGGTGTCCCACGTCCAGGTGTCGTTCTGGAAGTGTTCATAGGGTGTGGTGACGCCGAACTCTTCAAACATGTCGATGTTATAGCCGATCCCCATCGGGTTCACTTCGGCGGGGATCGCGTACGGCTTGCCCTCCGACTTGAAGAAGTCGGTAATCACATCATAGAAGTGGCCGTAGCCCGGCTCGTTGATGTCCCAGGTGGGATGCGCTTCGACATAGTGGGTCAGGTCGGTGAGGAAGCCCCGGTTCTGGAAGCGGGCGAAGTCGAAATCCACGATCATGCCGACGTCGGGCAGGTCGCCCGACGCGAAGCGGGTCAACAGCCGGTCGTGGTACTGACCGAAGGGCGCCGAAATGATCGTAACGGTGGTATTGGAGGTTTTCGTATACTCGTCCATCAGCAGGCCGTAGGTGGCGTCCCAGGAGCCCCAGACGGTAAATTCGATCTCGGTCGCCTCCTCCATGGCGTCATCGCCTGACGCGGCGGGTTCGGAAGCCGCCGGGGCCGCTACACCGGCGCAGGCCGCCAACAGCGTTCCGGAGGTAAGGAGGGCTGAATTTCGCAAGAAACGACGTCTGCTTAGCTTGTGCGACTGCATGTGGGTCTCCTTTGCGTGTGGTTATGATATTGGGGTAAGGCCTGTGGGGGCAGGCCAGGTTGCGTCCGATGTGCCCCTGCCAAAAGAGAGCGGGCAGGCGGCTTGCGAAGCAAAGATCTATCCTGCAAGGATAGAGTCTATCTTATGCAAACGGCGTTTTCTGTCAAACCGGCCTCGCAGGTTCCGGCGCGCTTGGCGGGGGTCTTGTACCAGGGTTTCCTGCGGGACGGCATTGGGGATGATGAAATAGCCGTTATCTTCTTGGAAGGTACGCTGCGCGGGGGTGTTCAGGGCGTACGGCAACGGTCATCGGGTGCTCTCGACGACAGGAAGTACTGTCAACATTCTCGGGGGTTTTGCGAATCTTACCAGAAGGGGGCAGGCTAATTTCGCGCTGCAATACGTAGGGTGGTGGCCGCGGGACGAGCGCTGTGCAGGTTGTCAGGTGTGCGAAGCCATAAGTTTCTCCGCGATACTCTTCAGATCGGCGACGACGGAATCCAACACTTTATCATGTTCGACGGTGGCCGGCACATCGATTGGAATGCAGTGTCTCCAGTGAACTTCATGCCCAGTGTCGGTTACCTTGGCTAGTCGCTGTTTCTCAGGATGGTCGGAGACGAGCCACAGGGGCGTGTCGCGGTGCTGCGCCCAAGCGTCAAAGTGAATGCCGAGCCACGCCTTTACACCACCAATGCGGATGAATCGGCCGTACCCTTCCCTCCGCGGTTTGACGATCATCCTATCTAAACTTATCCACCCTTTACTGTTTGCGCGATTGGTCGCATCGTCAACAATCCGCCTCACCCCCAGCATACGCTCAGCAAAATCCGGCCCCTGTTTCTGTTGACGCCACTCCCGATAAAAGTCAGAGTCGATACGGTCCGCAGTCTTGGAAACGGAGGGATCAAACCGTTTCGCGAGTTCCCCCAAGCTATTGACCACGGAATCTAAGACTTGGTGGTAATTCTTTGAGTCTGGCAGCGTTATCGGAAAACAGGCTCTTTTGTTTATCCAAGTCTTTTCGTTGAGCAGGAGGTTAGCTTGTTCCAGTTGCTCACGATAACCGTCCCAAAATGAGACCCACAAGGGTGTATCGCTGTGCTTCGCCCAAGCGCCAAAGTGAAGGCCGAACCACGTGTCTACACCACCTACGCGGATGTACCGGCCGTACCCTGTTTCCGAAGGTGCGGCGATCAACCCGTCCGTATCTACCCACCCCGCTCTTTTCGCGTGGTACGTGGCATCATCAACAAGCTCCGCTACATCCAACATCTGCTGCGCGGACTCTGACGCCAAATCTTTGGACCTCATAGGCAGGAAAGCATCCCCGTCCATACTGTTGGTGAGGCCGCGTAGCTGTTGGATATCGGCCTCGGTGTCGCGCTCATTTTCGTCACGAGCCGCTTTTGCCAGGCACTCAAGCAGGTATGCCCAGCTTATTAACTTTAGAAGATGTAACTTGCCTCCGATCAAAGCACTACGCACTGGATCCGCTTCCGAAATGGCGTTTACTTTGAAATCTTTCTCCGCTAGCTCTATTAGTTCCCGCCACAGAGAATCCTGCCGTGCCTTGGGCGCGATAAATAGAAGCGCAGCAGGCAAATCCTCCCTATCGTCCTGCAGTTGTTTGAGATACTGATTCGGCTGATTCTTGGTCAGATTGGCCCAGAACTTCACTTCAATCAACACGTGTTTGGAGTTGCGGTCATCAAAGCAGACGAGGTCTGGAATCGCTCCTTTTTTGTCGGGTTCCCAAGTCTCTACTCTGTAAATGGAACCAACGTCGAAATCCTCTACCTTCAGCAAGTCTGCCAGCGTCCTTCGAGCTACTGGCGATTGAGAGAGGACATATCCCAGCGCTTCAACGGCCGTATCTTCTATCTGGCTCTTCAATTTGCTGTGTGCAATATGAGCGAACAGTGTCGTATCAGTTGACATGAGTGATGTCCTTTTTGGTATTCTGGGAGCTATGCCGTATCGTCCCCATCGAGTTCAGGTGAAACAGAATCCCGCTCTTTGACGGTTTCCAAGTCCCTGTCATCTTGACAGTCGTCAACGGCCAAGACCGAAGTTTAACAATGCTACGCGAGAAGGCTGTTGTTTACGCTTCTTGTTCCTCGTCCTCAAGAGTGTCGAATCCAGCAGACTTCAGTCGTTCTGCGATATGCTTCAGACTGGAGACGACGGAGTCCAATACTTCGTCATAGTCGACTTCGGTCGGTAGTCTAATCGGAATGCAGAATCTACCGTCACTTGTCTTCCATTTCACAACATGTGTCTCGGCCAGACCGGCTTCTTGAAGTCGTTCATAGTCCCCGTATGAGAATAATAGCCACAAGGGCGTACTACCGTGTTCTGCCCATGCGTCCAAAATGAAACCGAACCACGCGTTTACACCACCAATTCGGATACGTCGTCCGTAACCTTCCCACCTTAAATTAATGCTTGTTTTGGTTCTTTCCAGGAATCTGTCGGCTTTTCCGCTGCTGACTGCATCGTCAACCAGTGGAATCAGACTCAACACTCGTTTGGCGAACTCAGTTCCCCACTGCTCCTCCGAGGGCCAGGGTAGGAAAGCGTCCGTGTCCATGCGCTCGGTTAGGCCCATCAGCTGCCGGATGTCGGCTGCGGCTGCGGCGTCTTCTGCGGATTTCGCTCGCGTCTCCATACGCTCAAGCAGCGCGGCCCAGCTAGTCAACAGGAGGCGATGCTCACCGTCATCTACTATGGCGGAACATAATGTCTTGGGTCTCGATTTGTCGGACAATTGGAACTTTTCTTCCGCTCGCAGAAGCAGTTTCGGCCACAGCATGGGGATTCGTCTCTCGGGCGCGACAAAGAGAAGTGCAGCGGGCCGACCTCGTGGCAACTGGGCCAGATATTGATTCGGCTGGTTTGGTGTCAGGCCAGCCCAGAATTTGGCCTCTATCAGCATTTCCTTAGCCTTGTCGATTCCAAAGGCGACGAGGTCTGGGCGTCCCCCTTCTTCGCTGGTTACCTGGGTCTGTATTCTATCTATGGAACCAACATTTGCTCCTCCAAGTCGAACCGTCTCTTCCAGCGCACTCCGGGCCGCTTCAGAATTGGACAGAATATGTCCCAGCGCTTCAACAGCAACATCCTCTATGCGATCGGTGAGCCTGGGCGCAATATGGGCAAACAAGGTCGTTTCAGTGGACATAATAGATGGCCTCTCTCGTATGTTATGGGCTTCTCAATTGTCGTTTCAATCAACAACGCGGAGCCGTCAGGACTTACAGGCGTCCTTGTCCATCCGATCGATTAATCCGCGCAGTTGCCCGACCTCAACTTCCGCCTCTCTATTCCCGGCCCCACGGACCACTCTCTCCATAAACTCCAACAGCGCATCCCAACTCGTCAGCATCAACCGCCGCTCACCGCCGGATACAGTCGCGGCGCGCAAGTCACCCGGCGTGGTCGCGCCGATGATCGTAAACTGCTCGTCCGCGCGCCGGCACAGCTCCGGCCACAGCCTGGCCAGCCGCGCCGGCGGCGCAACGAACAGCAGCGCCGCTGGCCGGTCCAGCGGCAACCTCTTGAAATACGCGTTCGGTTGGCCTTGGCTCAGGCCGGCCCAGAGCAGTGGCTGAACCAGCACCCGCACGACACCTTCTTCGTCCAGGCCGGCGAGGCTCGGATGCTCTTCTTCGTCAATGGCCTGGCTGTCCACACCGGCAATCGTACCGACCGCCGTGCCGCCCTCCCGCAGGGTGGTCGCCAGCGCACTGCGTGCGGCCTCCGACTGGGAGAGAATACGCCCCAGCGCCTTAACGACCGCGTCTTCACTTGGGCCGCCGGCCTTGGACGCGTTGTCATCCGACCGGGTCGTGTCAGTGGACATGACAGATCGCCTCTCTCCTGTTGCGGGCCTTCGGGCTATTGGAATGGTCGTGCTTGTCGGTGCGGCCTGAATATACAACGGCGACGCGCGGAATGCAATCCGCTCGCTGAAGGCATTTGGCACAATTTGGCACAATTTGGCACGGTTTTGGGGTTTTTCTCCTAAGGCAGTCGCACTTATTCTGGTTTGCCAGTATTGCCGAAGATAACCAGAGAGGCGAGGAGAGAGTGGAGAGGAGTGAAGAGTGAGTGGTGTAGGGCGGCGCGTTTGGGGGAGCATCTGGGGCCTGATGGGCGTGATAGGGGCTTGTACGAGAGATGACGAGAGAATGGGGAAATTGGAGTAGAATCCGGGGGGAATTTTGGGCGCGAAGGGCAG
>VXRG01000075.1 GCA_009838625.1 Caldilineaceae bacterium SB0664_bin_27 | reverse complement strand
GGAGTGGAGGGGAGGGGGGTACAAGGGCAGGCGCTAGGCGGTACGGTAGTGGTCAGTGGTCGGTGGTCAGGGGCGGCGGGGCCGGGGCTAGACCCCTCCGACTTCATTTGACGGCTACTGCCCGACAATGACCGGGTCACCTGTTCGATATGTCGGTGGATAGACTACGGTAGCGCCGACCGATTCCTCCCCTTCCTGCTGATATTGAACGACGGTTACGGCAGGGTCGGGGAACTGATGCCACCATTTGGGATCGACGCCTGTCTCTTCAGGTGTGTTGCGGCTGTTTATGGGAAAGGTGATCGTGCCCAGCGCGCCTTCATAGGTGATCTCTTCCAGGGCGGCGATGATCGCTTGCGCGTCCGTAGACCCCGCTTCGTCGATGGCCTGCGCGATAACGCGAACGGCGTCGTAGGCTGCGAAGGCGTAGGATTCCGCCCCTTCCTTGCCCGTGCGGGCTTCATACCCGGCTAGAAAACTGTGGGCGGCATCGTTATACAGCTGAGGGGGCAGACCAATTCGCCGCACGAAACAGTAGTTTCCGTCAGGGACGTTTGTCCAGAATGCGTCGCTTTCCAGGGCCACATGATCACACATTGTGGGAACATCCTGCGGCCCCAGTCCAGCGTCGGCAGACTGCTGGGCGAAATTATAGGAAGCTTCTCCTGTTGCCAGCGACATGATCAGATCCGGATCTTCGGCCCTTACCCTCTCGATTATGCCGGCAAAGTCCTGTGTGCCGATGTCGACTCCAAAGGTGACGGATTCGATCCCTGCCTCGCTCAGCAGCCGCGCAGTGTCTTCGGCGGCGGGAATTCCATAGTCGGTGTTCTCAGTCAACAGGACCACTTTTTCCAGCCTGGCGCCGGCTTCGTCTCGCAGCCACTGCATGAAATTGACGTCAATGGCGGAGACTTCCGAACTGATTGGAGCGATCCGAAATACCTGAGGATACTGTACGCTGGTGATGGTGTCGTTCCAGGTATTGGCGAAAACTATCGGAATACCATAGTCGTGGGCGACTTCTTTGGCAACGACGCCAACCGAACTATGGTAGCCGCCGGCGATGGCTACAACCCCTTCCTGGCTGATCAGTCTCTCGGTCACCGAGGCCCCCCGCTCCGGAAGGCCTTCGCTGTCGACAACGATCAGTTCGACAGGTCTGCCGAGAACGCCGCCGTTTGCATTTATCTCTTCGGCGGCGATGATCATCGCGTCCTGCATTGCCTCGCCGCCTACGACGGAACCCGGGGCGGACAGCGGGACAAGGGCCCCAATTCGAATTGATTCCCCAACGGGCTGCTGAGAACCGTTCTCTTCCGTCGAACTGCTCGCTTCCGAATCTACTGCAACCGGCTGAATCTCTTCTGTGGTCGGTGAAGCAGGCCCGCAACCCACTATCACGAGCGTGATGAGAACCGCTGCAAATGCGCGCTTGAATCCAATCAGGGCAAATCTCATTGTTGTTTCTCCGGCTCTAGGGAGGCGATAGTTCAGGGACGAGGACAGGGAACCACAATCGGGGAAGGCAACCCTATTGACTCAGATCTTCATGACCAGCTTCTTGCAGTTCGTTGGGTAGAGCTTCGGCGTCCGTTCCGTATTTGGGCATACGGCTCAGGATAACCCGATCTCGCAGCGACGTAGGTAGACGTTCGATCAAGTTTCGAATAACGGCGTCGCGGCCGACAAGATAGCGCGCTTTGGGACGGGAGACGGTAAGGATCATGTCCACGATGCGGGCCACTTCATCGGCATCGACGCCTCTCGGTTTATCGAGAGATGCGGAGATCCTCTCCAGCAGGGGGCCATATTTCTCAAATGCCTCAGGCGGGTACTTTCGCAACTCCTCTTCCACGTAGGAGTGGGCCTTTTGCCAGATTTCGGTCTTGATAGCGCCCGGCTGGACTGAAACCACTTCGATTCCCCAAGGATTCAGCTCGAGCCGCAGCCCGTCAGTCAGCGCTTCCAGGGCAAACTTTGAGGCACTGTATGGCGAGAGAAGAGGTGTCGAACTGAATCCGGCGATCGAGCTTATCATCACGATACGGCCCTTGGCCCTCCTCAATGAGGGCATCAGCGACCTGGTGACGGACAAGGGGGCGATCGTGTTAGTCTCCAGAACGCGGCGCAACTCAGCCGGGTCGAGATATTCAACGAGGCCGCCAACGGCGATTCCGGCGTTATTCACCAATCCGTGAAGCCCATCTCCTCCCACCGCTCCGGCAACCGTCCTGGCGGCCTCTTCGATCTGGTCCGGGTCAGTCACATCCAGCATCAGCGTATGCAGTCTGGGGGATGCATCTCTCTCCAGACGGACGGCGTCAGCCTCTTTGCGCACAGTCGCGAAAACTTTCCAGCCGGCGCGATCCATCCGAAGGGCGCAGGCGCGGCCGATACCGCTGGAGGCCCCGGTGATCATGACGGTCCTAGTCTGTACGTACCCGGTCTCACCTTTCGCGCTTGTTGTTGCCATTGGGATATTCGCAGGGTTGGTAAGGGGCCGTCCACCGCTCTCCGTCATGTCAGAGTGCAGGGCCTGACCGAGGGATCACCGTTCCTTGCCTGAAATCCAGTTGTCCTGGTCCTTTCGCAACGGGTCAGATTCCCATACCGCCGGTCACTTCGAGTACATGGCCGGTGATGTATGAAGCAAGGGGCGAAGCGATCAGGACGATTCCTGCTGCCGCCTCCTCTTCCGTAGCGGGCCGTCCGAGAGGGATACGAAGCCCTATATCACTGTCGAGCATTGCGCGTACTTTTTGGGGGATTCCCAGCACGACCTCACGCCCGTCAATCTCGATCGATTCTTCCTGGATCTCCTTGGAACGAGTCAGACGCGTGTCGATGAAACCAAAGGCGACGGCGTTGCAGCGTATACCAAGAGGGCCCCACTCCTTGGCGATTGTCTTGGTGAGTCCCACGACCCCCATTTTGCCGGCAGCGTAGTTTGCCTGACCGATGTTGCCATGCAGCCCGGAGGTCGACGACACATTGACGATGCATCTGTTGCCAGTGTCCGAGCCGGACTCAAGTTCGGCAGCGGCGGCTTCACGCAGATGGGGCGCCGCGGCGCGGATCATTCGAAAAGGCGCAGACAAATGTACGTCCAGGATCGCCTGCCACTGTTCATCGGAGATTTTGTGCGCCATTCCGTCCCAAGTATAGCCGGCATTGTTGACCAGGACGTTGAGGCGGCCAAATCTGTCCACGGCTTTTTGCATCAGCTGTTCAGGAAAACCGGCCGCGGTGACATCGCCGGCAAATGCGACAGCCTGCCCGCCACGCGCCGCTATGGCATGCACTGTTTCCTCGGCCATCCCGTTGTCAAGGTCGTTTACCACGACGTTCGCGCCGTACTCCGCGAACTGGAGTGCGGCGCTGGCCCCGATTCCCCGACCTGCGCCTGTAATGACTACAGTCTGGTTACTGAACATGGAATGTTGCCACCGGTCACTTGTCGATGTCTATCCGTCCGCTTTCTCAATCTTCAACAAAGTAAAGTCTCGAAACCATTTCGGCAACACAGGTAGGTTTCTCCACGCCTTCAATCTCAACGGTTACGTTATGAATCATCTGAAGGCCGTTTCCCTTCACTTCCTCCACCGACTGCAGCTGCTTATGGGCGCGGATTCTGGCGCCTGCGAGGAGAGGGTGTGGAAAGCGCACTCGATTGAGGCCGTAGTTTATGGTGAGGGCCACGCCGGGATAGGCCGGCTTGTCCGGCTCTACCATGCCAGTCAGGTGGGGAATCAGCGAGAGTGTGAAAAAGCCGTGAGCGACCGTTGCGCCAAACGGCGAGTCGCGCGCGGCCCGTTCCTCGTCGATGTGAATCCACTGATGGTCTCGCGTCGCGTCGGCAAAGCCGTTGATCATATTCTGCGTAACCGTGAACCAGCTGCCGGGGTCGGATTCGGCGCCGACTTTCGATTGCAGATCGTTGTATGCCGCTTGTCGGTACATGGTCTTCTCCAGTCAGGTGTCTTTAGGTCTGCTACGCGGTCATGCCGCCGTCCAGGTTGATGGCTTGCCCTGTGACAAAGGAAGATTCGTCAGAGCAGAGCCAAACGATCGCTTCAGCGATATCCCTGGGCCTGCCGAAGCGGCGCATCGGAATGCGTTCCAGCATTTTTTCCACGCGGCGCGAATTGCCGGCGATGAGCGATCCGATCAGGGGCGTGTCAGTGTAGGCGGGACAGACGGCATTGACGCGAATATCGTGACGCGCCGCCTCCTGGGCAGAGACGCGGGTCAGCCCAATGACGGCATGCTTCGAGGCGGTGTAGGCGGCCTGGTTGGGGAGTCCTCGTTTGCCGGCGATCGAAGAAACGTTCACGATCGATCCCCCCTTCCCGATCATACGTCTGATCTCTTCCTGCATGCAGTAGAATACACCGTTGAGATTTACGGCAAGAACTCTGTCCCAACCTTCGTGAGGGTAGGACTGAAGCTGTTCCCAGGGGCCGCCTATCCCGGCGTTGTTTATGGCGATGTCGAGCCGGTCGAAACGGGAGGCGGACTCCTCGAACAGGCGCGTCACCTGCAGGGGGTCAGATACGTCGCAGGTGACGAAAAGGCCTTCAGCGCCGCAGTTCCTCAATTCAGTTACTGCATCTGAGCCGCCTTCTGCGTCGACATCGGCAATTACCACAGATGCGCCCAGTTCGGCGAAGCGCCTCGCGGTCTCACGCCCGATTCCCGATGCGCCGCCGGTTACCAGCGCTACCTTTCCATTAAAATTCATCGCAATTGCTCGTAGTCAGGGGCTGGAATCCTGAATCTTAGTTGGCGTAGGTTGCGGCCCACCATCCGTCTCCAGTAGAGTTTCGCCCAACTCGTTGAGTTCGGCAAAAAAGTCGGCGGCCTCCACATGGGCAGCGAACAACTGAACCATCCCCCGATTGAAGCTCTGCAAAAAGATGTCAAAACCTGGGGGCAACTGCCAGACTATTGCGGTGGGTACGGCGCCGGCAAAGGGCGCGAGATGGGGAAACTTCCTCTCCCACTCCTCCCTCAGCTCGTTCAGGGCAGGCATCCAGCCACCGTCGTTCGGCAGCGAGCCGACCACATCGGAGCCGCTCAGAAGGACTGCAAGCTCAAAGGCATCCTCCTTCAGGGCCGACTTTGAAGAAACGGCATAACAACTGGTAAAGGCCACCGAGGTGTTCAACCCCGCGGGGCCTGAAGGCAGCGGCGCCACGCCAAAGTGGAAGTCCGGAAACTCTGTTTCAAAGTATGGGGCGACCCAGTTGCCCTCTATCGTCAGTCCCCCTTTGCCCTTTCCCAGCACCTCTCCGGCCCACTCGTTGTTCGACTCACCTGCATGACCGGCGAAGTTATCGCGAAATATCTGGATGTACCAGTCCATTGCGGCGCCGGCAGCCGTAGATTCCAGTGCCATGCCGCCGCTCCCGTCGATGATTGTACCACCGGCCCCGTAGAGGAGGGGAAGCCAGCGCGAAAGATCTGGCGCCTCGATGAATCCGAAGCGGTTCCGTTCAACGTCCGTTTGCCCGATTGCAGCCGTCCTCAGCGAGTCCCAGTTGGTAGGGGGCGAATGGCCGGCTGCAGCCAGTCCCTCGCTGTCGTAGACCAGCGCCAGCGTACGCACCTCGCGAGGCAGGCAGTAGCGCTCTGCGGCCTCTGCGCGGGGCCAAGTGAAGGCTTCGGCAAGTCGGGGCGGGATATCTGCTGGTTCGAGGAATCCTTCTTCTGCCGGAGCGAGCAGACCGGCTGCCGCCAGGTCCGGAAAGAGATATGCCGACACCAGGAAGAGGTCCGGCGGGTCGTCACCGGCCAGACGGCCGCCAAGCTCCTGGTAATATTCATCAGACGTAGTCAGGTTGACCGGGAGCTCGCCGGCGACAGCCCAAGCGGCGACGCGGCTGCGCAGGGCCTTTGTCACACCTCCCTCATCGGGGAGGAAAATGTGCAGCGAAAGCGGCGCTGCATCGGACTCACCCCCCAGCTGAAAGGGCCCTATCTCAGGCAGGCGAGGCCGGGACGGCAGCGCGTCACAAGCGGTCAACAGCAGTGCCAGCAGCAGGAGCCAAAGTTGGAACGGCGGGCGTCGAGGCGCGGTGCTGTAACTCGCAGCGCGTCCCGGGAGAATGCTTCTGCCTGGCCTGACCTCACTGCTGACTCTCAACGAACGCTGAGTAGGCATCTGCGTCCATCAGCCCGTCAAGCTCGGTCCCGTCTTCGAATTCGATCTTGAGGAACCAGGCGCCGTAGGGATCTTTGTTCACCAGCTCCGGTGTGTCGTTCAACTCTTCATTGACGGCCGAGACAGAACCGGATACCGGGGCGATAATGTCCTCTGCAGCCTTGACCGATTCGACAACAGCGACCGCCTCGCCGGCGGCGACTGCGGTCCCTATCTCGGGCAGCTCGACGAACACAATATCGCTCATCATGTCCTGGGCGGCATCACTGATTCCGACAACGACCTGGGAGTCATCCTGCCTGGCCCATTCGTGCGTGTCGGCATATTTCAGATTCGGTTCGTAGTGGTAGGATGTCATCAAGTTCTTCCCTTCATACAAGTTGGCACCGATGCCTCTGTAATCGGATGAGGCTGGTCAGCATTCCGATTCCCGGTTTTCGGTTCAGAGCTCCTGCGTGCGGGAGAGCCGTCACACAAGCCTGTCATTTACAGTTTTTTCAAGCCTATTGTCACCTCCTCCTCTCCCAGAGAGAAAGTGACGTTAGCGGTGTCGAACGGTTCCCCGGATCCGGTTGTCAACTCAAGCTCCTCGGTCAGAGTCTCCTCTACGATGTAGCTCTCGTGAACCGACAGGAGCTTGCCGACGAGCGGTGACTCGGACAGCGTCAGCGCGATGCGGTCACTGATGTCGAGTTCGGAGTCCTTTCTGAGCTGCTGAATGCGGCGAACAAGCTCGCGGGCATGGCCCTCCAGCTCCAGCTCGGGGGTAAGGGTCGTGGTAACCGCTACCAGATAGCCGCCATCTTCGGCGACGGCCAGACCGGCGCTCGGCGTCCTGCGGACCTCGACGTCCTCCGGTTCAACGGCGTATTCCTCTCCCTCGTCCTCCACGGTTACAGTTTGACCGGCTTCCAGCCGGGAGGCCAGCTCACGCTGGTCCATCTTCGCGAAACTGCTCCTGATAACAGGATAACCGCGACCATACTTTTGGCCGAGTTGCCTGGGAAGCGGAAAGACGCTGACTTCGACGAGTTCGTCCGCTTCACCTGCGAACTCCAAAGCCTTGACGTTCAGCTCGGAGAGGAGCAGATCTTTCACCCGTTCCAGTCCGGCGTTTTCCTGTTCTGAACGGGCGCGAACCACAACCCGTTGTAACGGCTGGCGTACTTTGAGCGAGGCGGACTCTCTTGCAGCCCGCCCGAGCGTTGTCACTTTCTGAGCAAGCGCCATGTCGGCATGAAGCTGGTCGTCGATGGCGGTGTCTTCAAAGTGCGGCCATGACGCCAGGTGTACCGAGTCGGGCGCGTCCGGTTCAACACCGGCAACGAGATTCTGGTAGATTTCTTCCGAAATGAACGGGATTGCCGGAGCGAGCAGCTTCGACACCGTAACGAGTGTGTGGCGCAGTGTCGACAGGGCATCTGCGTCGCCGTCCCAGAAGCGCCTGCGGTTGAGACGCACATACCAGTTGCTGAGCTCGTCGACGAAATCGGCGATGGGGCGCGTGGCTGCAGTGACGTCGTAGGCTTCGTAGGCTGCGGTCACGTCGCGGACGAGCCGGTTCAGCTCTGAAAGAAGCCATCGATCCTGGAGCGCAGCTTCCGCGGAGACAGGTGAGCCGTTCAGTTTCCCGCCGTTGCCGCCGTTGACATCCTGCAGATTGGCGTAGACCACGAAGAAGCTGTAGGTATTCCACAGCGTATTCAGAAATCGGCGCTTTACTTCCGCCACCAGGTTGCCGCTGAAGCGACGGGCGTTCCCTGGCGGCCCGGCAGTATACATGTACCAGCGGGTTGCGTCGGCGCCGTGTTCGGCGAAGACCTGCCATGGGTTGACGACGTTCCCCCTGGACTTGCTCATCTTTGAGCCGTCTTCGGCCAGAATGTGCCCCAGGCAGATTACGTTTTTGAAGGCCGGCCGGTCAAAGAGCAGTGTGCTGACTGCGTGGAGCGTGTAGAACCAGCCTCTCGTCTGATCGATTGCTTCGCAGATATAGTCGGCCTGCTTGTAGGTCTCCCACTCATCCTGGTTTGAAAACGGGTAGTGCCACTGGGCAACGGGCATCGAACCGCTGTCGAACCAGACATCGCAAAGTTCGCTGACGCGGCGCATGGTTCCGCCATCGGGGGCGGGCCAGGTGATTTCGTCCACGTGGGGCCGGTGCAGGTCCAGGTCGTCCAGGTCGCGGCCGCTCTTTGCGGCGAGTTCGGCGACGCTGCCGAGGCACTCCATATGGTCGCTGCCGGGCGCGTCGCTCTTCCAAATTGGAATCGGCGTTGCCCAGTAGCGGTCCCGCCCGAGCGCCCAGTCCACGTTGTTCTCCAGCCAGCGGCCGAACCGCCCGCCGCGAATGTGGTCGGGTACCCAGTTGATCGTGTCGTTCAGGGCCACCAACCTGTCTTTGAACTCGCTGGTGCGCAGGTACCAGGTCTCCTTGGCCCAGTAGATCAGAGGCGTCTCGCAGCGCCAGCAGAAGGGGTATGTGTGTTCGTAGGTCGCTGCCTTGTAGAGGAGCCCCCGCTCCTCGAGATCCGAGGAAATGTGAGGATCGGCATCCTTGACAAAGAGACCTGCCCAAGGGGTGACCTCCTGCTTGAACTTGCCGGAGGCGTCCACGGTGTGAAAGACCGGCAGTTCGTGTTTCTGCCCGACGGCGAGGTCGTCTGCGCCAAAGGCCGGCGCAACGTGGACGATGCCGGTGCCGTCGGCAGTGCTGACAAAATCGGCGGCGATGACGTAGGCAAACCGCTCCTCGACAGGGGGCCCAAATCGGAAGAGAGGCTCATACTCTTTGCCCACCAGGGCAGCGCCCTTCATTTCGGACAGGCGTTCATAGCCCTGGTCGAGAACCGCTTCCGCCCGTTCCTTCGCCACATAGAGAAACGCGCCGGAATGGTCCTTCACTTTCAGGTAGTCGATATTCTCGCCGACCGCCAGTGCCGCATTTCCGGGCAGCGTCCAGGGGGTGGTGGTCCAGGCCAGCAAGTAGGCGTCATCCTCGCCCTTGACAGCAAATTTGACGAAAACGCTGGGGTCGACGGTACCCTCCTGATAGCCAAGGGAAAGTTCATGGCTGCTAAGAGGCGTGCCGCAGCGGGGACAGTAGGGAACGACCTTGTAGCCTTCAAAGAGGAGACCTTTGTCAAAGAGCTGCTTGAGTATCCACCAGAGTGACTGAACATACTCGTTCTTCATTGTCACGTAGGCGTCTTCAAGGCTAACCCAGAATGCCATTCTCTCGGTCAGGGCCTCCCAATCGCTGAGATATTCCCAGACCGATTCCCTGCACATCTGATTGAATTTGGCGACGCCGTACTCTTCAATCTGCTCCTTGCCGGTGAGGCCGAGCTGCTTTTCGACTTCGAGCTCCACCGGAAGGCCGTGCGTGTCCCATCCGCCCTTTCGCAATACGTGATAGCCCTGCATTGTCTTGTAGCGGGGAAACATGTCCTTGAACGCACGCGCCAGGACATGATGGATGCCCGGCCGGCCGTTTGCGGTTGGAGGACCCTCGAAGAAAACGTATTCCGGGCCACCTGCCCGCTCCTTCATGGAACGCTGGAAGACATCCTTTCTCTTCCAGAGCTGCAGAATCTCCTCCTCCATTGTAGGAAAGGAGACGCTGGCAGGCACTTCCTTGAAGCTGACCTGCTGCGTCCTCCCATTGGTCGAGCCGGCTGTAGATGCAGTTGTCTTTGTCATTTCAATAACCCCTGTCGCACTCGGAGAAGAGGCGGGTCTGTCCCCGGACCTACCCGATCTCCACATAGATTCTCTTGTTGATCGCGCCCTTGCTGCGATAATCGACCACGCGCATGACGCCGACTTCGCTGGTGTTGGCGGCATGTGTACCGCCGTCGGCCTGGAGGTCCAGACCCTGCAACTCTACGGTTCGCACTTCCTTAATCTGCTTTGGCAACAGATTGATCTTGGTGCGAATGAGATCGGGAATCTGAAATGCCTGCTCGCGGGGCAGCGTCTTTGTGGTAACGGCGCGGGCGGCCTCGATCTCTGCGTTGCACTTTTTCTCTATTGCCGCGACCAGGTCAGCGCTCATGGCCTCGAATTCGAAGTCCATCCGTCCGCTCCCCGGCTTCATGTCGCCGCCTGTCACGGAGGCGCCGTAGTCGCGCCAGACAACGCCGCAGAGAATGTGCATGGCAGTGTGAGTCCGCATGAGCAGGTATCGCCGCTCCCAGTCCAACAGGCCCTGAACCTGTCTTCCCGGCGCAATCGGTACCGACTCGCCCTTCTTTCCTTCGAGCGTATGCCAGATCCGGCCTCCGTCGCGTTTGACTTTACTGACTGCCAGCTTGCGGTAATCGATTGTCAGCCAGCCGGTGTCGTTGGGTTGACCGCCGCCGCCCGGGTAGAAAGCGGTGCGGTTAAGTGCGACACGCAGCTGGCCATCCTTCTTGTCGACGGCCGTGATCGCGGCGTCGAATTCCTGAAGATAGGCATCATCATAGAAGAGTTCGGTTGTCATGCGTTCCTCGCACGTCTGCACCTGCAGTCCAAGGGTTTCTCTCTGCAAAACAAAAGAGCCCGTCCCAATTCAGGGACGGGCTGAATAGTCCGCGGTACCACCCTGCTTCCCGGAAATGCGACCGGGCCGCTCATATGCCAGTAGACGCTGCTGCATCCTGTCTGGCCGTGAGTGTAACGGTTCACGAGACCGGCGGCGCCTACTGGGCCTGTTTTCGCCCTTTCGGGACGCAGCTCAGGAGTGATATTCGCTGTGGCAGTGGCCGGCCCGGCTC
>VXRG01000165.1 GCA_009838625.1 Caldilineaceae bacterium SB0664_bin_27 | reverse complement strand
AAAGTAGCGGATTTTGGACGTGCGGGAAAAGCGATAGACCGCTTTGGGGATCAGAGCCCCGCTGGCTGTTTCTGACATTTCCCTCCTTTTGCATGTCAAAACGGCCGGATGCAATTCGCCCTCTAGCCTAGCAGTCTTGCCGGTTCTTGTCCAGATAAGGGAGCTGTTGGGACTTTCAGGCAATATGACTAAAGTCGGTCGCCGTACTCTTGACAACGGCAACCTGCGTTGTTACCATCGGTGACACTTGACAGATCAAATCCACACTTCGCTCAGGGGCTATTTGACGAAAATGGGACAGGTTACTTGCTACCCGAGAAACAGAGTCGCGAGCAGGTCGAGCTAATGAGAGAGGCGGCGACGCTGGTCGGGGTCTCCGGCGACAAAAAGAGCGAGCTATCCAGGAGGTAAGATCACGATGTCCGACAGCACGAGTCAGCCCACAGCCTTGACGTCTACGACAGGGCCGTTATTCACCACGGTCCTGGCCATCATTGGCCTTCTCGCGGTACTCTCATTCACTTCCAAATTGGAAACATATGAGTTTTTCAACTTCCTACTGCCGTACGAGAGCGCCATTTCAGTTGTTGTCGTCGCGATTCTGGGGCATATCGGCGTACAATCCGGTACCAAGTGGGTGTACGCCGTTGCCCAGAGGCGAACCTCTGAGGATGTTGCCCGAACTCTGCGAGTCATAGCACGCCTGTTGGGGTATGGTCTGATATTCTCGTTCCTGGTTTCCGTAGTGACAGACAACGCCGTGGCAGAGTTGACGATGGGCAGTTTCGCAGGTCTGGTCGCCGGCTTTGCCTCTCAGACTGTGATGGGGCACACGGTGGCCGGGGTCTTCCTGGCGATATTCAGGCCTGTAAGGCTAGGAGAAAACGTAACCATTGGCAGAGAAACTGGTGAAGTGGCCGATATTACCCTGATGCACATAGTACTGGACTCTGATGAAAAGCGAGTGCTGATCCCAAGTTCCACTGTGGTCGGCTCAATACTTATCAAGAACAAGCCGAAAGAATGACAGGGCACAAGCACCGATGTCTTGCCGGGCAAGTGGAAAAGACAGACAGCTTTCACGCGAGACATCCTGCCTTTTCCAACTACGCATTCTCAGCCGCCATACTCTGAAGCAGATGGACGAGGGCAAACGGTACTAGAGCTGCCCATGCGAACTGAGTCTTGTCTATACACGGCGGCGATTTTGTGCGCCCGGAGTGAGCGGACCCGCCCCTTTGCCTTCAAGAAGGAGTTCTCCCAATGGATATTTCCAAGACGATTTCTTCACAGTTCCACGCCGCACTGTCGATGATGGAGCAGACCGTCAGTTTGTGTTCTGATGAACTGTGGAATGTTTCAGGACAGGACAATCCGTTCTGGCGTGTCGCCTTCCATGCACTCTTCTACGTGGACCTTTATTTGCAGCCTTCAGAAGATGAAATGACGTTGTGGGAGAATGCAAGAGACGGCTACCAGTTCCTCGGTCCCACTCTGTGGCCGCCGCATGAGCAGCCTCAGGCGGATCACCCTTACAGCCGTGAAGAGATTCTGGCCTATGTCAGTTACTTGCGTGGGTTGGTTGCCAGTACCGTGCCTAAAGTCGACCTGAATGCACCGTCCGGATTCCACTGGCTGCCATTCGACAAGCTGGAACTGCAGATCTACAATATTCGCCATTTGCAACAGCACGTGGGCGACCTGAGCACAGTCCTTTTGACACAAGAGAATACAGAAATCAACTGGGTCGGAATGGGCGACGGGCGGCCGGCTGAGTAGACTGAGACCCGTCCGTCCCCAAGTCGAGCCAGGACAGCCAGGACAGCATGATACGGAGCGAAACCATGCACCTTTCCATGCACAATTGGATGCGCGCAGAACCGATTGATGTAACTGTTCGCAGGCTGGCCCGCTACGGTTACAAGAGCATTGAGATCAGCGGTGAGCCGGATGTCTTCGATACGAAGGAGCTACGCCAGCTGTTGGCCGACAACGGCATTGCATGCTGGGGCGCGGTCTCGCTCATGTTCGAGGGAAGAGACCTGATCCATGCCGACGAGGCAGTGCGCGCCAGCTCAATCGAATATCTCAACGAATGCATCACAATGGTTAAGGAGTTGGACGGCTATGAGATGACCGTCGTGCCGTCTCAAGTAGGCAAGGTCGCGCCGATGGACACGCCCGAACAGGAGTGGGCGTGGGCCGTTGAGAGCTTGAAAGAGGTCTATGCCCATGCGCAAAAGGAAGGCATACGGATTGCGCTGGAGCCTTTGAACCGCTTTGAGACAAACTTTCTCAATCGCGCCGACCAGGCCGTGCTTCTGGCGGAGGAGGTCGGGTCGGACTGTGGAGTCTGCCTCGACACTTTTCACCTGAACATCGAAGAAGCCGATATGATCGAGGCCATTAAGAACAGCAGAGAGCGCCTTGTCGACTTTCACGTAGCCGACAACAACCGCATGGCCTGCGGTATGGGCGCACTGGACTGGCCTCTGGTAGTGAAGACACTGAGAGAAATCGGGTATGACGGCGCACTGACCGTTGAGTTCGTTGCGCCGCTGGACAGGACGCCCGCCAACCCTTACCAGAATGCGGTGGCGGCCGCGGAGCAGGAACTGACCGCTGAGCAGCTACAGTTTATCCAGGATCACGGTAGCGGCGTTCTGTCAGAAGAGTTCTACAGCTGGCTCGTCGAGGAGACGGCCAAGACGCTGTTGCCGCTCATTTAGAGCTTCCGCATCTTACCTGGGCAGCGGCTAGAGAGCAATCCGTCTACCCTCCCGCGCCGAACGATACGCCCCCAGGATCATCTCTACAGACTTGCGCCCTTCTTCGGCGCTGACATGCTCGTCGCTCAATCCGCGCACATAATCGATAAACGGTCGCGGCACGCCTGCGATTCGCTCTCCCTGGCTGTCCGGAATCGGGAGGTGGAACTCCTGCCATTCTGCATCACCTTGGCGGATCATGCGCAGTGGGGCGGCGCCGGGCGGACGGGGCGCTGAAGTTGAGGGGGCATCGCCAAAGTCCTGAATGATGGTTCCTTCTGAGCCGTAGATTTCGGTCGTGTTAACGCCGGCAACGGTCGTGGAGCCATTGAACAGGGTACCGATGGCGCCATTCTCAAAGCGAAAGAGTGCGATTCCGTTGTCGTCAGGGGCTATCCTGGTGACGACGTTGTCGATTTCGGCCATGACCCGCTTGGCCGGGCCAAATGTCCAGTAGAACCAATCGGCCGCGTGGATGGCGTCGTCGAAGAACATCCCCACATTGGAGACCGGGTCTACGTGCCAGCGCGTGGGTCCGGTAAAGAAACCCTCGTTGTTGAGTACACCAATGCAGTGCCTGCGCCGCACTACCGCGATTTCGCCGACCGCGTTGGCGTCTACCAGTTCCTTGATCTTGCGGTTGACCGGGTCCTGGCGCATCTGGAAGGCGACACTGAATTTCACTCCAGTGCGGCGGACGGCCTCGATGATGCGGTCGCAATCTTCAAGTGTAGTTGCCAGCGGCTTCTGGCAGAGTATCGCCTTGCCGGCTTCGGCCGCCTGTTCCACGAACTGGGCGTGTCGATTGGTCTCCATCGTTACGACGACCGCATCAATGTTTGGGTCGTCTGTGACGGCTTCGGGGTCGCTACGATACTCCATACCGAAGCCGGCCGCGGCCTCGCGGCCCCGGTCTTCGTTGTCGTCCCAGCAAGCCACCAGCTCCACGTCGTCGAATTCCAACATCTTGCGGCAGTAGGCGTTGCTATGGCCATGGGCGTGACTCAACACGCCGATGCGTACTTTATCCATTTGAAGTCCTCGGAATTGTTTAGCGGAAGGGTAAGGTTACTAGGCTTTCAAACCACCCGCGGTCAGGCCGCGCACATAATGTCTCATGCCGAAGGAAAACAGCACGATCAGGGGAATAGATGCCAGAATGTAGCCAGCCATCTGGGGGCCGAGATCAGTTACGCCGATTTCGGAGGTGAACTGGGTCAAGGCTACTGCCACCACTTGGCGTTTCGGGCTGGAAATGACGACAAGCGGCCACATGAACTGGTTGTAGGTTGTAACAAGCCTGACGACGGCTACGGTCACCAGAATCGGGGCGGAAAGTGGCACTGCGATTTGGGCGAAACTCTGCAGCTCGCTCGCGCCATCAATGCGCGCCGCGTCGAAAAACTCCTCCGGCAAGGTGGCGAAGAAGCTGCGACAGAGCAGAAGCGCAAAGACCTGGCCCCCTGATGTCCAGGGCAAAATGAGCGCCCAATAGGTATTCTCCAGTCCCATGTTGAGTATGAGAACGTATGCCGGAATGAGCGTCAGAATCGGCGGGATCATCAGCAGAGCGAGGATCCCCGTGTAGATCAACTCCTTGCCTGGGAAGCGGTGGCGCGCGAAGACATAACCGCTGAGGCTGGCAAGAACGACGGTCGCAGCCGTCGAAGTGCCGGACGTGAGGATTGAGTTCAGTACGGCCCGCCAGATGGCAAGCGAGCCCAGCGCGAAGTTTTCCCAGCGATATGGATCGGGCATGGACCAGAAACGGCCGTAGATCTGCCCGTTGTCCTTGAGCGAAAGAGCAATCAGATAGACGATTGGGATGAAGGTGACGATCAGAAGGATGAGTAATACACCATAGAGCAGCAACTGCCCCCCGGTCAACCGCAGAATCGCAAGAGCAGAGCTGGAGGAAAGTAAGGGCTGATCTGCCGAACCGCTCTCTCCGCGAACGACGACCGTCGCTGCCCCTTCTGGCCCTTGACCGTCTCGCACCGTAGCCATGTCAGGCCTCATACTCTGTCGAAGAACTGACGAAGCGCATATTCACAATTGTGCCTGCCAGAATAATGAAAAACAGTATCATTCCGATTGCTGAGGCGATTCCCATGCGGTCCATGCGCATCGCCTTGTAATAGAGTTCAAGCGCGGGCGTGTAGGTTGAAGCCCCAGGCCCGCCGCCCGTTGTAAGGAAGACGAGTTCAAAAGTCTGGACCGCATTGATGAAATTGAGGATGAGGAGGAGTTTGATCTGTCCCATAAGCAGAGGCAAGTCTATGCTCCAGAAGCGCCTCCAAGTACTGGCCCCGTCTACGAGACTTGCGTCGATGATTTCGTTTGAGATTGAGATGAGGCCGCCGTAGAAGATCAACAGAGCGAAGGCATTGACCCAGGGAACGCCGATAAAGATGATAGAACCGAGGGCAACGCTGGCGTCGCCGTACCAGACACGTGTAAGGTTCTCCAAGCCAACCAACTTGAGCGATTCGTTGAGGAGGCCGATGGCGGGATCGTAAATGTTGTTCCAAACAAGAATCTCCACCACAGCAGGCAGCACGATCGGCACCACAAAGAGAGTGCGAAACCAGTACTGTGAGAACCGATTGCGCAAGTTAAAGATGAACTCCGCCACCAGTAGCGGCATGGTCATAGTCTTCGCGACGGAGACGACAACAAGTATTGCAGCATTACGGAAGCCGGAAAGGAAGAAACGATTCTCCATTAGGGAGTAGAAGTTAGACAATCCGACCCATTCAGTGCGTACGCCAGGACTCCAGTCTGTGAAGGCGTGATAAAGACCGGAAAAAGCGGGATAGTAGTTGAAAGTCAGAAGCAGGGCAAGAGTTGGAAGGATAAGCAGATAGGAGAGACGGGCACTCCACATCGATTGCAAGACACCTAGGGGTCCGGCGGCACTGCGTTGCCAGACCTGCTGTCCGGCTGCTGTCGTTCGGGCGGCCCAGACCGCCGCGAGGATTAGCAACGCGATGACGCCGACAACTGCGAAGATCAGACGCTGTCGTTGTGCAGACGAACGGGCTGCTCCGCTAAGTGCCGCGGCGCGATCGAAGACTCTGGCCGCACCGGAGACGGTCCCAATAGATAGGCGGTTGCCATCGCCTGCGATGCTGACGCTGAGGACTTCAGACTCCTGTCGAAATTGGTGAGTGAGAATGCCGCTTCCGTCCAGCAGATAGGCACTTCCGTCCTCGGAGCCGACCAGGGCGCTAGACCCGTCGCCGGCCAGTGAAACGCTGTTTACCGAGTCCTCGGCCTCAAAACGCCAAATTTCACTACCGTTTGCCCCGTTTAGCAAGACGGCGGAGCCGTCCGAGGTTCCTGCCAGGATACGGGCGCCGTTGGACGTCACCGAAACAGTTTTCACGCTGTAGTCGAGCCAGGCCTGCAGCAGATCTCTGCCTTCGCGGCTGTAAATTGTTATCAGGCCGTCGTCAGAACCGAGGACAACGCGGGCCTTTTCGGCGCTGCCGTAAATGTCGATAGCCCGCACGCCTATGCCTAGCTCCTCCCGCCACAGCAGAGTGCCTTCATTGTCGAAAACGTATACCGAAAGGTCATCGGATGTCGCTGCGACAAGTGAACCATCTGCGGCTACGGCAGCGTTGTTCATTGGCCGTGCCGCCTTGTACTTCCAGAGAACATTTTTGTCTGCATCGAGCAGATAGACAAAGCGATCCTCAGAGGCTATGGCGAGCCATTGGCCGTCCGGCGAGATGTCCACGCCGAGGATGCTGTTCTCCGCTTCGAATTTCCATAGCAGTTCGCCCGATCCGTCGAACAGGCTCAGAGAGTTGTCACGGCTGCCCACAGCAACAAGCGAACCATCTTCCGATACGGCAACGGCCTGAACGCGACTGGCCGAGCCGTGTACCCATAACTGGCCATCGGGGGACTGCGCACTGAGGGGCATGGCAACGACCAACAGAAGGGTTGCAGCCAGCGCGATCGCGGCAGCAGCCTGCCAGAATTGACCCGCGGCGGTCCTGACGGGCAAACCAGACAAGCCGCTCCCGGTTGAGAGCGGCATGCCTGATCTGTTGCGATTAAACCAACTCTTGTTCGACACTCCAGGCGTTGACAAGCCCATGTATCACCGTTCGAGGAGGCTGATAGGCATCCTCCGGCTTGCGGAAGAGGCCCAGACCAACCTTTTAGTACGGTCCGGCAGCGACCCAACCAGGCGGGCGCTTCTCGGGATTGTCCAGGTCCTCGTGCGTCAGGTTGAGAAATTCGAGCAGTCCGTCGAAGTTGTCCTCGAGTAGAGCCTGATAGCCCTCCGCGAACTCTCCGGCTGTTATCTTACCTTCGAAGAACTCCTGAACCATGATCGACCATTCGCGCTTGGTCTCTTCGTACTTGAAGAAGCCGCGGGCTACCGCGTCGCCGGGCGCGCCGGGCTTTTCATAGTTACCCACAAAAACGCTCTGGGCGAACACCTCTTCCCACTCGCCAGGAAGCGACACGTTTCTAATCAGCGGCGGGCCAGCGATACCACCCTGCAGGTTTTCGGGATCCAGCTTGTTTTCCAGGAAGATTTGCATGCCGTGGAGACTGGTCCAGAACATGACGAAGTCGACTTCAAGATCATTCTGGGCTCGGTCCTTGACCGGCAGCGCCAGGTAGCCCTGCGTCAACTCATTGGCTCGCGCCGTTCCCTGGACACAGGGGCCTTCAATGTTGGGGAAAGCGAATCGGCCGTACTCAAACTCTACGGCAGCGGCCGAATCTTCTTCCGTAACTTCAGCTGCCCCACCGTATTCGCCCTGAGCGAGCCCACGAATGTCCTTGGGCAGGCTTGTGTAGATGCCGCCATGCACCATGCGCATGGCTGCTTTCTGGGTCAGGAAAAGGGGGTAGGCATCGGCCATACCGGTCCAGCCTTCGGGGACGAACCCGTTAGCTGTCTGGAAGACGCGCCCGATGTTTGTCATCATCTCGACGGTACATTCGTTATTGAAATTGATTGTGCCGTCGCGCAAGGCGGCCAGATGACGGGCGATGTTAATGGAGACGCGGTCCGGGTCGTCGTTGCGAACGTCTGAAGGATCGTAAGTCCATACGTCGTCAATTCCCTCGCGGAAGCACCAGTCGCCTTCCTGGCACTGGATGATCTCCAATTCGTCGCGGTGATACTGATCCATGGCCGAGCGCATTAGCCAGGGCATGCGGCCGCCGCCCCAGATCTGTTCGGTCGTGCCTTCCATGGCGATGGGGATGACGCCGGAGTCGCGCAGTTTCTCGTTCCACTCGACGAACTGGTCCCAAGTCGGCTGCGGGGGTACATCGGTTATACCTGCCTGCTCAAAGAGTGCTTTGTTATAGAGCCAGAAAGTCTGGACAGACATGTAGGGCATGGTGAACATCTGGCCGGTGTTTGGGTCGCGCACCAGGTTCAGCCCCCACTCTTCAAAGCTGTTCTCCCACTTTTCGCCTGTGTAGGGATTCTCCTTGTTGAGGTATGGGCCCCAGTCGATTAGCCGCCCTTCCTGGGCGAATTCGCGCAGATGGGGTGACTCGATAATCGACACACGCGGCACTTCCGAGGTGAACTGGGTGCGAATCCACTGCAGATAGGCATCCACGCCTGGCGCCTTCAATTCGACCAGAACCTCGACATTCGGGTGCAGCTCCATGTAGGCGTCGGCGATCGCCTGGTAAGTCTGCACGTCGTTGGAGGCGATGCTGACGACGATTTCGCCGCTCAACTCCATCGTCTCTTCCTCTGTTTCCTCGATTTCGACTACCTCATCGTCCGCTGCAGCTTCCTCTGCAGCCGGACCTTCTTCTGCCGCCATTCCGCCATCTGCGGGAGCCCCGCAGGCAGCCAGAAGGACAAGCGACAACAGGAGAATCAGGCCGAGGACCGTTCTGTAGTGTCTCATCTGTTTATTCCTTTCATGCTGTCTGAACTTCATCGGTTCTGCCGTCAGTCCTGCCCGGCAAATGGGAACGTGCCTGCATAACCAAGAGTCTCAAGCGTAAATTGGGGATCGCTGACGAATTTGATGCCAGGAAACATCGGGTTCTGCTGGTAGTGCAGAACGATATTGGCTCGGATCTCGCCCTCCGGGTCCGGCCCTATCTTGGCGCCCTGATGGGGAATGTGGCTATAGAAAACAACCGCGTCGCCGGCCAGCGGATGCAGATGCTCCAGCTCCTGATCGTCGCACCAGCGCTGAAAGGGGTCGCTGCGATCTTCCGTGTAGCGCAGGAACGGGATCAACTCTTCCGGGACCGGGCGATCTAGGTAGTTCTTAACAAAAGTGAGACGCGCACGCTCGGGGGTATTGTCGGTCAGGTAGAAGGTCGAGTTGAGGCAGAGGCCGTGCATGGGACTCTGTGCCTCCGCCTTCTCTTCCTGATAGTAGAAGTCGTAAAAGTCCATGTGCCACTCCTGCAGGTAGGCGGCAGGGTTGACGTGAGCCCGGAGGCTGCGCAGCTGGCACTGCTTTCCCATGACTGCCTGCAGGTAAGGGGCAACGCTTTCGTGCCCGACCAATTCGCCGGCCAACTCCGGCTCCAGCGCCAGGAGTTTTTCGAAGGCTACGTTGCCCACGCCGTTGCTGATTTCATAGGCGCCGCGGTCGTAGTAGGCGTACAGGATAGACTTCCACTTTTCGACCTTCTCCTCGGGCAGAGCATTTGGGATCAGTATGAAGCCGTGGCGGTTGAGCTTATCGACTTGTTTCTGCATCTCGCCAGACTTAAGAGACACGGTCCCTCCGTTCCATTTGTTGAAGTGGACAATTACAGCAGGCTTGCAGGCTGGACAGACGGTCAAAGCAGCCGGCGCAGATGTCTTACCGGCAATCACGGAAAGTCCGCTACGCCGGCACTTCCTCTGCCTGGCCGCTGTGGTGAGAGCGGATAGCGGCCTCGATGATCTCCTGTACCGCCAGTCCTTCGCGGCCGGAGGCCTCGATTTCTTCACGCGGCGCGCCCTCATCCACCTGCTCTATCCAGCGGTTGATGCGGTTGGTGAAGGTGGCGTCGAAACCGCTGAGGCCACCCATGATACTGTTACGGACGACGGTCAGCTCATCGCTCTGGCGGGGGTAGAGCGTCAGCTCCTGGTACAGGTTGTCGAGGACAAAACGGCCGGCCGTCCCCATCACCTCGCAACGTTCCAGATTGTGGCGCGGGTTGGTGTCGTAGCTGCCTGTCAGGTGGCCGACTACGCCGTTGGCAAACTCCAGGTTCACCTGAGCGTTGGAGTAGCAGACACGGCCCGGGGCCTGGTTGAAGAAGGCGTGAACGCGCTTCACGTCACCACAGAAGTAGCGCATGATGTCGAGACTGTGGGGATGGAGGGCGCGAATGTGAAACCAGGGCGAGGTGTCATTGGGGTTGCCGATCCACATCGTCATGTTCATCAGTAGAAGATCGCCCAATTTCCCCTCGTCTACCCACTGCTTGGCTTTGGCAGCCGGCGGAACGAAACGGTGATTGAGATTGATGCCGAAGTAGAGACCGGTTTCGTCGGCCTTGGCCGCCATCTCGCGGGCGTGTTCGATGTTGTTGGAAATCGGTTTTTCGCATAATACGTGCAGTCCAGCGTCGAAGGACTGCATGACCGGCTCGTAGTGGTGGCCGCCGTTTTCCGGCCCCGCGGTGGTGACACTGACAGCGTCCAGCTCGACCTTGTCGAGAAGTTCGGCGACGCTGTAATAGGCTGGTACGCTAAAGCGCTCCGCGGCCGCGTCTGCAATGCTCTCATCCATATCACAGACGGCGACCAACTGGGCGCGTTCACTGGCCTGGTAGACACGGGCATGCGTTGTGCCGATGTTTCCCATTCCGATCGTTGCTACGTTCAGCACAAAGCGTCCTCCTCAATGTGGAGTGGATTCGTATAGTCTGCGGGCTGCGGGAGGGTGAACAAGAACGACGGGAATGCTAGCATAGCAGGCAAATACTGTCAATCGGCGCTGGGCTGAAGCTCTATCCCAGTTTCGGGGCGGGAACAAAGGCGAGGAGAAGGTGAACTGGGGGCGTGGAGTGAGTGCTGCCGGCGCTTTTGCGGGAGATCGGATTGCGGGCTGGCCGCGGTGTTGTTGTTCGTAGAGATATATGAAAGTTCGCCACCACTATGGGATGCGCTCATATGTGCATTTTGGCTTGAGAAGGCGGGCGGGGATGCGCGGACTTGGCGGTTCTGTACGGCTTTTCCGGGGGTCGCCAATTCATCATTTTGAAGGCTGAAGGTGCGGTCTTGCGGCGGTGCGGAGGGG
>VXRG01000121.1:60467-85168 GCA_009838625.1 Caldilineaceae bacterium SB0664_bin_27 | reverse complement strand
CGTGGAACCAGGCCTCGCCCCTGCCCTCGCTCCCTCTTCAAGCGCCTCCCTGCTCCACTCACTCCTCACTCCTCTCCACTCACTCCTCGCCTCTCTGGCTGTCTTCGGCAATACTGGCAAACCAAATTAGATCCGGCTTTTTTTGGGAAAAACCCCAAAACTGTGCCAAATTGTGCCAAAATCCTTCAGCGCTCCCCCCTCCACGCGCCATTCACTCCTCACGCCCCGCCTCTGTGCCCGCCCTGGACAACTGTTGACACCGCGGGTAACCGGGAGTAAACTCACCCTGGGACACCCCGCTGCGAACCGTGAAAGATCCGCCTTCTCTCCACGGGTGCCCCCTTACACCACGAACTAAGTCCGACCTTTCTCAAGGAGGCTACGATGTCGAAATCACGAGTCAGTCTTGTCAACGGCGGGGACCGCCGCACCAACGTCTTCAACGCGCTGGAACTGGTGCGGGCGGATGTGGAGTCCCGCCTGGCCGACCAGGTCATGCTCAAGCCGAACTTTCTCAGCAGCCACAATCAGCTAGCCTCCAGCCATGCCGACGCCCTGCGCGGCGTTCTCGACTTCCTGCTCACCACGCCCAAGCCCCCGCGCGAAGTCCTCATCGCCGAGGCCGGCGCCGAGGACACGTGGGACGCCTACCGCAACTTCGGCTACCATGCGCTGGAAGAAGAGTACTCGATCCCGCTGCGCCTGATCGACCTGCACCGGGAGACCGAATGGGAGTCTACGCCGATCCTGCTGGCCGACGGCAGCGAGACAATCGTGCGCATGCCCCGCACGGTGCTGGACTGCCCCTGCACCATTTCGATCGCCATTCCCAAGACGCATGATACCTGCGTGGTCACGCTGGCGCTGAAAAACATGATCATGGGCACCATCTACCGGCAGGACCGGGTGAAGATGCACGGCTTCAACACCCATGCCGAACGCCGCGTCCCCGATGAGTCGCGCGCCATGAGCATCAACCTGATCCGGCTGGCCCGTTTTATGACCCCCGACGTCGCCGTCTTCGATGGAGCCCGCGGCCTGCAGGGTAACGGACCCGGCGGCACCGACGGACTGGACTTTGGCATCGCCGCGGCCAGCGTCGATATCTTCGCAGCCGACGCGGTCATCGCCAAGACGATGGGCTTCGAGCCGATGGAGCTGGGCTTCCTGCGCTATGGCCACGACCAGGGCATGGGCACTGCCGACCTGGACGAGATCGAGCTCCTGGGCGGCGTTTCCATTGCGTCGGTAGCGCGGCAGTTCAAACCGCACGAGACCACCGAGCTGCAGCTGCAGTGGCAGGTCGAAAATGCGGAGCAGCTGCTGGCGGCGTAACCCTGAAACAACGAGAAGAGAACAAAGAGAAGTGAGGAGAGAGCGTCCATTCCGGCCTGATTCCTCACTCCTGACATTTATCCTTTGACAAAGGCGGTTCCCATGCTCCCCATCATCGACACACATCAACATCTTTGGGATCTGAGCGTATTCGACATGCCCTGGCTGGAGGACGCGCCGACGCTCAACCGCAGCTTCGTAACCGGCGACTACCTGGACGCGACCGCGGGGCTTAACGTCGTCAAGACGGTCTATATGGAAGTGGACGTATCCGCAGCACAGAAGGTCACCGAAGCCGAGCATCTGATCGAGCTCTGCGCCGCCGCTGACAACCCGACCGCCGCCGCGGTGATAGGCGGGACCGTGACCTCCGCCGACTTCGGCGATTACATCCGGCGCTATGCCGGCAGCCCCGCGATCAAAGGCGTGCGCCAGGTGCTGCACGGGCCCGGAACGCCGCAGGGCACCTGCCTCGCGCCCCAGTTTGTCGAGAATGTGCGGCTGCTGGGCGAGTTGGGGCTCTGCTTCGACCTGTGTATGCGGCCGTCGGAGCTGGGCGACGGCGTCAAGCTGGCGCAGACATGCCCTGATACCCGCTTTGTCGTCGATCACTGCGGCAACGGCGACCCCTATCTGATCAGCGGTGTCCTGCCCGGCAGCACGGGGACCGGTGACGCAGGGCAGGCCGACTCCAACCTGACCATAGCCGACCACACCGACCGCGATGACCCCTTCTGGCATGACCCGCAGCAGTGGAAGGACGGCATCGACGCGCTGGCCGCACTGCCCAACACCATCTGCAAAATCTCCGGCATCATCGCCCGCACCCGCCCCGGCTGGACCGCCGCCGACCTGGCGCCTGCGGTCAACCACTGCCTCGACAGCTTCGGCCCGGACCGGGTCGTATTTGGTGGGGACTGGCCGGTCTGCCTGCTCGGTGCAGACTCCACCTACCGCGGCTGGGCGGAGGCGCTGAAAGAGATCATCGCCGACCGCAGCGAGACGGAGCAGCGCAAGTTGCTGCACGACAACGCTGCCGCATTCTACGGGTTGGCGTGACGGCAGAGGCAGACTGCGGAGACTGTATATTGCAGAAATCGGAGCCTGTACCGCCCCTGGGCGTCTGACCACGGGCAACCCACAACCCCATGGGACTCGAATGGAGAACGCTTGAAGACGAAGAGGGCCGGGTCCGGGATGAACCCCCGGAGGTAGATGCGCGGGCGCCGCAACGCCCCGGCAGGAAGCGATGGTTATCCGTTCTGATTGCCCTGCTGCTGGTGGCTGTGGTCATCTTGACGGTCCGCTACGTTCTGCTGGAGAGGTTGGACGCTTTCGCCGCCACCGTCGAAGCGGACGTGCTGTCCATGCATGACATCGTGGAACAGGCCGAGCGTGATCTCGACGGCGCGCTCTTCGGCAGCATGATCTCCCCGGACTACCCCAACTGGGGCAGAACACAGAAAGAGATGCTTCTCAGTGGAGCGCGCTGGGACCGGCCCTATTTCGACTTGACCCTTGACCGCGGCTCTGACGAAGAACCGCCCGCCGGCACCGTGGAGGATATCACTTTCACGTCCGACTGGCGGATGGCAACCGTCACCCTGGCCTTCCCCTACGTCCGTCCTGACGGCTCCCCGGTGACTCTTCAACAGATTGTTACCTACCGGGACGAAGCCACCGGCTGGGCGCTGGTCCCCCCTTATCCTTCCTTCTGGGGCGAGACACAGACCTTTACCGGCCGTTATCTGACGGTCGAATACCCGACAAGGGACGCGGCAACGGTCGAGCAGCTGGCGCCCGAGTGGGACAAGATGCTGTCCGCAGTCTGCCAGGAGTTGGAAGGCATACGCTGTCGCCGTACGTGGAAGCTCGAAGTGGAGCTGTCCACGGAGTCCAGCCCGCTCGCACGCATGGCGGACCTGACGTCTCGCGGACCTCTGTGGAAGGGGATGTCCCATGCCTCTCCCACCAACAGGGGCGCAGGCGGGTCGGAGTTGAAGCTGCCGACGCCGAGCCTCATCGGCAGTCCGGTGGATGAGGCTGGCTTTCAGGCTGTGCGCGCTGGCTACGCGCCCCTGATCGTGGGCGCAGCGGCCGCCGATATCGTTGGCTGGCGCTGCTGTGAAAAAATCGTATTCTTCCACGCGTTACTCGATAAGCAACTTAGCCGGCTGGGACTTAAGCCGTGGCCCCTGACCGCCTCCGACTATGAGGACATCCTGCAGGGCTCGATTCACGACGTGACAAGCCTGCACTGGGTCTATCTCCAGCGCTCCTACAACAACGTCACCCCACAGATCCAGAAAATCGTCTACAGCATCGTGGACATGATCCTTGCCTCCAACCCGGAGCGTTCGCCCGCCTCTCTGCAACGTCTGCTGCTCCGCTACGATACCTATCGCCCATGGCTGTTCCACGCCCTCCCAATCGACAGAGAGCACGCAAGGCAAGGCAACTATGGACGATGGATCCAGAAAGAGTGGATCCACTATGCTGATCAGCAGCTGGAGGCCGCCGCGACGCCGGGCACTGCTCTGCCCGAACAAGACCTGCAGCTCCTCTGCACCACGGAACGGTTCAACGGCGCACACCTCTACCGTTACGATCTGCAACGAGATGAATTTATCGAGGAGAGCAGTGACGGGCCGTTTCGTCGGATGTACTCCCTGCCGGACGATGCCGGCGTTCTGCTTCAGAGATTGGACGACAGGGATGCCAGGACGAGGGGTTCCCGGATACAGATCTGGCGGCAGGGGCAAACGCAGGACGTCACCTCCGAGTCCGGTTATGTCGCCCTGTACCCGGTGCAGACCTTTGCAGACGGGATGCTTCTGTTTACATATGACGCCCGTCGCCGGCCGCCCATCCGGTTCAACTTTCTGGATCAGACGGAGTGCGACGGCGGCGCGTGTGTCTTGCGGTCTCTGGAAGGTTTGCCTGCCTGGTCGCCTGACCGTGAGAGGACGGTCGTCTTGCGCGGGGACGGTCTGCTCTGGCTGGGAGACGAAGCGGGAGAACCGCAGATGACGGTCGCGCGCGGCCGGTCGGCGGCGTGGTTGGACAACAGCCGCTTTGCCTTCATTCAGCCGGAAGATGACATGCAGGTGGCGGTAATGTCGCTGCCGGATCGTGAGTTCAGTACGCTTCTCGAGACTGAGAGGCTGATTGACGCGTTGCAGAACGCGACCGATGCGACCCGGATCACCGGTATCGCGTTGGCGGCGCATCCCACCATGCCGGACCGGCTGTTCCTTGGCGCACGCGTCGGCAACGGGGCGGGCAAAGAGGCCACTCACCTTTTCGTCTACAACCTTGCCACTGATGAGATCACAGAGTTCCTGCAAGTCGACCATCCCCTCGAACCCTACCGGTCAATGCGCTTCTCCGTGGACGGGCGCTGGCTTTTCGTCCACAGCGTAGGAGAACGCGCCAGGGGCTGGCATCTGTATCTCTACAACATCCAGACCGGCGACACCCTGACCTATTCGTCCGACACTGCGTTGGCCTTTCCAGGGTATGATCTGTCGGCGGACGGCGCCTGGCTGGTACGCGTTGATGAAGGGTATATCCATCTGATCCCATTGAACGGTGGCCGGCAAAGGCTGGTGGCGCACGACTTTGCCCACTGTTATGCTGCCGTCTGGGTAAACAAAAGTATTCCATAGCCAGTACGTGCTCTTGGTAGCGCCCAACCACGAACACCGAACCGGGAATTTTGAGAGGAGACAGAGAATGACGACCTACCGCTATGCAGAGATGACCTGGTCTGCCTGTCGCGAGGCAGCCTATTCAGGCCGGGTGGCAGTGCTGCCGGTTGCCACATACGAGGATCACGGCTACCACCTGCCTATCGACACCGACGTGCGGCTTTGCACGGGAATCTGCGAACGGGCGGTGGCGCGCATTCCGGATGAAGCCGTGCTGATTCCGCCGGTCAGCCACGGATACAGCCCCCACCACATGGATTTCCCCGGCACGATCACGATTCGCTGGGACACCTTTATCAACTACGTGCGCGATGTCTGCGTCAGCCTCGCCCATCACGGCTTCAAGCGCATACTCATCGTGAACGGGCACGGCAGCAACACCGCGCCGGTGGAGATGGCCGCCCGTCTGACCGTGCTCGAAACCGAAGGCAAGACCCTGTGTGCGTCGGTCAACCACTGGGGCGTCCGTAAAGGCAGGGAAGAGGGGAACGCGATCCGTTCTTCAGACTTCGGCGGCACCTCCCACGCCGGAGAGTACGAGACAGCCCTCTATCTGGCGCTGGCCGAGGAGCTGGTGCAGATGGACAAGGCGGTGGATGAGCGTTCGCCGCTGTCGCCGAGCTTCCAGACAGACCTGCTGATGGGCAAACGCGAGGACGGCTCGGTCGCCAACCTGTGGCCCTACTGGAGCTCGTTGACCGACAGCGGCGTGCTGGGAGATGCCACTGCCGCTACGCGCGAAAAAGGGGAGCAGTTTCTCGAGGCCGCCGTGGAAGGGCTGATCGAACTGGTTCGCGAGTTCCGCACCGTCGCGATCAACCCCCGCATGGACCACATTTCGCCGGAGAGCGATGGCCCCGCCCGATAGCGGCCATAAGGGACCGGAGGCAGTTCTCACTTTACATGACTGAGCATTACAAGATGAGGCCAGCCGCGCTGGAGGACTGGCCCACTATCGTGGCGCTGGACCAGGAGATCTTCGGCGCGTACGGCGCCCAGGAGGAGCCTGATATTATCCGCAGCCGCTTGCTGACATTCCCGCAAGGCTGCGCGGTCCTTGAGGGGGAGCGCGGCGACGGGCACAAGTTCATCGCCGGCTATCTGACCACGGAGAAGTGGGCCGAGCTGCGCGAACCTGTACTCGACGAGGACCCTCAGGAGAGCCACCAGCCGGACGGCCGCGTGTTGTGTATCACGACACTGGCGGTCGCTCCCGACTGCCAGAATCAGGGATTGGGCCCGCGCTTACTGGACTGCGCCATCAGCATCGCCCGGCAGGAGGGCTGTGAGCAGATAATCTTGGAAACGGCCCACGCTGAGCGATTTTATCTGCGTCACCGCTTTCGACGGGTCGGTGCACGAACGGAAAGAGGAATCAGGATGGCGATAATGCTCCTGGACCTGGCAGATCCCCATCCCAGCGGCCAGTGAACTGCCCCCCTGGCAGTTGGCAGTTCCAGGTTAAGTGGGAGGAAAAGTCACAACCCGCTGCGGCTTGATCTTGAAGATCACCCGCTCCTCCGTCCCTTTCATAGAGGCCGGCATGACGCTGCCGTAATACTCGTCGGCCCCCGCGTAGACTTTGGTATGGGCATTGATGTTGGCGAGGTCCGGGTCGGGCACGATCTCCTCGACCACGCCGCGTACATCGAGCCAGCGGTATGCATCCTCCGGGTCCAGAGCCGTCAGGGCTACTTTGGGATTTCCGCGAACGTTTTGCGGTTTGCGGCGCCCTTCGGCCGTGTTGACGAGGACGTGTGTGCCGTCCCACGAGCACCAGACGATCGTGTTTTCCGGCGCGCCGGAGGCGGAGACGGTCGTCAGGACGGCGAAAACGGGGCCGGTCAGCAGGTCAACGTGTGTATCGGGAATCTGTGCGGACATTAGTCGTGCTCCTCAAATTGGCTGCAGTCTTTGAGCTAACTCTATTGTCAACTTCCTTCGGCATCAGTGCTTGCAACAAGCGGCCATCATCGGGGGCGTATGACCCTTGGCGATCAACGCCTGCTGGTCTTCGGAAAGCTCGATCCAAGGCATCAGCGGGTCGTCGGACTGGTGGGCCATCTCGCGGCCATTGATGATCGTCAGCGTGTTGCGGACCAGCTCCTTTCCGGGACGCGGGTTCATGAAGACATCGTAGAACATGAAATCCCCCTCGACGATCTCGAACAGCGCCACGTCGGCCAGCGCGCCCGGCCGCAGCGTGCCGATCTCCTTCTCCAGCCCCAACACAGCCGCCGGCCGCTCGGTGGCGGCGTGGACAACTTCGGAAAAACTCATGCCCAGCGTCATGAATTTGCTCAGGCAGGTGGGCATGTCGAACATCGGGCCGCTGACGCTCATCTGGTGGATGTCGGAAGAGATGACGTCCGGCCGGTAGCCCTGCGCCATCAGCGCCTCCGCGGTCTTGAATGAGAAGGACCCCGCACCGTGACCGATATCCAGCACCAGGCCGGCATCCCACGCGCGCTTGACCGTCTCGCGCAGGTCGCCTGACTCCTCGACAATGCGCATTGTGCCGCCGGTGAAGCAGTGGGTAAGGATGTCACCGGGCCGCATCAACTCCATCACACTGTCGATCCCCGGCGGCCCCATGCCGATATGGGTCATCAGTGGCAGCTCGCAGCGGTCTGCCGCTTCGCGGGCTTTGTGCAGGGGAGCGAGCCCCTGGCCGCTGGTGGTGAGCTGGTCGATCCGGGCCTTGACGCCCAGCAGCACGTCCCGGTTCAGGTCGATGATCTGGCAGCAGAGGTCCACGTCGCAGTAGCCGGGGTTGGCCAGCTCCCACGTCTTCGCGGTCAGACCAATAGACGAAATGTTGAGCAGGGCATAGATGCGGGCCCGCGCCTCTTCGATGATGAACTCCCGGAAGCCGGTGAAGTTGTATCCGCCGGACGAGCCCACGTCGAGCCAGGTCGTCACGCCGCTGCGGGCCGCGATCGGGTCGGGCCGGATGCCGTAGAAGCCGCAGCCGTAGTTGACGTGCGTATGCAGATCGACAAGCCCTGGTGTTACGTACTGGCCGCCGGCGTCCACGACGCGAAAGGCTGTCTCCGCCGGGATGTCCGCATCGACCGCGGCGATGCGGTTGCGTTTGATTGCCACGTCCAGACGGCCGCTGCGCCCGCCGCCGGGGTCAACCACTTCGCCGCCCTTGATCAGAAGATCGAATCGCATAGTCTCACCTTTCGCGTTTTCATTTTCCCGGTGGATAGCAGCATCGGTGGCCAGTAGTTCGCGGCCGAAACCTGCTCAGCCGATCGGCAACTGAAGTTTGCCGCCAGCCCCATCTAATCCCCTTTCCAGGACATTGTCAAGTGGCGCTGCGCCGAGACGGATATACCCGTTGCGGTTCAGAAAGCGACGTAGCCGCCGCAGACGGGGATGCACTGCCCGGTGACGTAGTCGGAGAGGTCGGTGACCAGGAATTCGACGACCTTGGCGCAGTCTTCCGGCACGCCCAGGCGTCCGAGGGGGATATCCTTCAACAGGCGGTCGCGGACCTCCGGGCTGTTGCGTCCGCCGGCCACGGCCCGCGAGGAGAGCGTAAATCCCGGCGCGATACAGTTGACGTGGATGTTGTGCGGCCCCAGTTCGGCCGCGAGAACGCGCGTGTAATGGATCACGCCGGCCTTGGCCACCTTGTAGGCCATACCGCCGCCGATGCGGCCGCACCAGATGCCGGCCTGGGAGGCGGTGTTGACGATTCTGCCGCTGCCAGCGGCCTGCATATAGGGTGCAGCGGCTTGGCAGCAGAAGATCGTGCCGGTCAGGTTGATGTCCATAATGTACTGGTAGTGGTCGGGCGGCGCTGTGGCCGCACTATTGTTGGGTGGCGCATGGAGCATGCCGCCGGCGTTGTTGACGAGGATATCGATCTGCCCGAATGCTTCGATAATCTCCTGCATCATCGCCTCTACCGCGGCCTTGTCGGTCACGTCGGCCTCGATGCCCAGGCCGCGCCGGCCCAGCGCCTCCACCTCTGCCGCCACCGACTCGGCGCTGAGCTCTTCGTCATACTCCTGGGCTGCGTTCAGGTCCACGTCGTTGATCACCACATCTGCGCCCAACCTGGCCAGATGCAGGACATAGGCGCGGCCCAGGCCGCGTGCTCCCCCGGTGACCAGCGCGACTTTGTTTGCGAGTTTCATAGTTTCCCCCTCTATTACGTATTGGGTGCTACCTGTCCGGCTATCATGGTGACGCAACAGCGCGCAGACGGCAAACTCGAATATGAGATTCGGACAGTGATAAACGTGATATGTAAAACGGGAACAGGTCGCTGTATGGCTGGCAGAGTGCTGAAGCGGCGAACTGCACGAAACAAGCCGATCTCGGCAGTCATTTGGCTGAGGTGGTGACAGGTGGGTAAGATAGGCAAGGCCGTCGCGTCTTTTCTTCCCCAATACACGATGCGGTAAAAGGGAGTTTCCCATACGATGGCAGATAATCTTGTGAATGGCGGCTGGCGGGTCGTGCGTTGGCGTGATGCGGCCAAGGCGCGGCATGTCTGATCTCCGAGACGGAAAGCGCTGAGAATGAACTTTGCCGTTGTTTACGAACGGACGCCAAACAACTGCGGTGCCTAAGTGCCCGAACTGCCTGGTTGCATCGCTACCGGAAAGAATTGGCAGGATATTCAGACAATGATACGCGCTGCAATCGTCTTCCACATTGAAGGTCTGATAGAAAACGGTGATTCGGTTCCCGATCCTCAGATGTCGGTTGGGGAGGCAATGACCTATCACATCGCGAGCCTCTCCGATGCTGGGGAATCCGATCTTGATTTGGAAACCACCTTCGGCATGGTTGAGGTAAAGATCACTCGGCCCGAGACGGCCGACGTGAGTTGAAAGTGAGCAGGGACTCAGCCGCCGGGCGCGGGAACTTTGGACCGTTCGCTGGATTCACAGGTGTTTAGTCACTGAGAAGGCATCCTAGTACCGTCAACAAGGATAGAACTGGGCTCCCTATGCAACATGACACCATCGCCGTGCTCGACTACGGCAGCCAATACAGCCAGTTGATCTGCCGCCGCGTGCGGGAGGCCAATGTCTACGCTGAGATGATCTCGTGGGACCGGGCGGCAGAGCGCCTGCCGCAGGTCAACCTGAAGGGCATCATCCTTTCGGGCGGTCCGGCCAGCGTCTATGAAGCCGGCGCGCCCGCGCTGCCGGACGTCGTGCTGGAGAGCAGCGTGCCGGTGCTGGGCATCTGCTACGGGCTGCAGCTGCTGGCCCATGCGCTGGGCGGCCACGTGGCGCCGAGCGCAAAGCGGGAGTACGGCGCGGCCGAGATCGAGGTGACGGCAGAAACCCGTTTTTTCGGTGGGCAGCCGCGGCAACAGCAGGTGTGGATGAGCCACGGCGACCGGGTGGAACGGCTGCCGGTCGGCTTTGAGACGGTGGCGCGCAGCGGGAATTCGCCCTGCGCGGCCATCGCAAATGAGGACCGTTCGCTCTACGGCCTTCAGTTTCACCCGGAGGTTGTGCATACCCCGAACGGTTTTACCCTGCTGCAGAACTTTGTCGGCCGGATCTGCGGCTGCGCAAGGGACTGGACATCCGGCCATTTCATCGAGGAAACCGTCGCCGAAATCCGGGCGCAGGTCGGGCCGGATGATCGGGTGATATGCGGGCTCAGCGGCGGCGTCGACAGCGCGGTGGCCGCCACGCTTGTCCACCGCGCCGTCGGGGAACGGCTGACCTGCATCTTTGTCGATCACGGCCTCTTGCGTGCAGGCGAAGCGGAGCAGGTAGTGGACACCTTCGAACGGCACCAGGGCATGCGGCTGGTGGCGGTTGACGCTAAGGAGGCGTTCCTGGAGGACCTGGACGGCGTGACCGATCCGGAGGAGAAGCGCAAGGGTATCGGCGCCCGCTTCGTGCGCGTCTTCGAGGAGGAGACGGAACGGTTGTTGGAGGAGAGCGTAAAGAGAAGTGAGGAGAGAGAGGATTTCTCACAGTCTTCGTCTGAAGTCTTCCTGGCGCAGGGCACGCTCTACCCCGATGTGATCGAGTCGGCCAGCAATGACGACTCGGCGAACGCGCGTACGATCAAGACGCACCACAATGTGGGCGGCCTGCCCGAAGATATGACCTTCGAGCTGCTCGAACCGCTGCGGATGCTGTTCAAGGACGAGGTGCGCCGCATCGGCGAGGAGTTGGGCCTGCCGGAGGAGATCGTCTGGCGCCACCCGTTTCCGGGGCCGGGGCTGGGCATCCGCATCCTCGGCGAGGTGACGTGGGAGCGTCTGGAGATGCTGCGCCACGCCGACCGCATCTTCCTCGAGGAGTTGCGGTCCGCCGGCCTCTACCGCCAGACGAGCCAGGTCTTCGCCGTGCTGCTGCCTGTGCAAACCGTTGGCGTGATGGGCGACGGGCGCACCTATGCCAACGTGATCGCGCTGCGAGCGGTCACGACCGACGACTTCATGACGGCGGACTGGGCGCAGCTGCCCTACGAGCTGCTGGCGCAGGTCAGCAGCCGCATCGTCAATGAGGTAGACGGGGTCAACCGTGTCGTATATGATATTTCGAGCAAACCCCCGGCCACGATCGAGTGGGAATGATCTGCACGGGTCAGCAGACCCCCTTTCGTCCATCGGAGAGGACAGCGATGACAACGATGCAAGCTCCTAAGAAACGGTTCTGGGAAGTAGCGGTTGCCGTGGCAATTCTCGCGGCAATTGTCGCGGCCGCCGTTTGGACGCGGAATTATGACACCGGCAGTCTCTACAACCGCGGGCATGCCAATTTTGAGCGCGGTCGATACCTGGAGGCGATCGCCGCCTATGATCAGGTTCTGCAACTGCAGCCCGACGACGCGCACATCTACGTCAACCGGGGTGTTGCCAAGCTGTTTCTTGGTCGATATCGGGAGGCGATTGCCGACTATGATCAAGCTCTGCGCCTTGAGCCCGACGACGCGCACACCTACGTCAACCGGGCCGGAGCCAAATCCCTCCAGGGCCAGCACCGGGAGGCGATTGCCGACTATGATCAAGCTTTGCAACTGGAGCCCGACACCGCTTACATCTACGTCGACCGGGGCCAGACGAAATCCAACCTTGGCCAACATCGGGAAGCGCTCGCCGACTATGACCAGGCCCTGCGCCTGGAACCCGACAACGTCAATGCCTATATTGCTCGGGGAAGAGCCAAATCCAAGCTTGGTGAATACGAAGAGGCTTTCGCCGACTTCGACCAGGCCCTGCAACTGGAGCCAGGCAACGCACATATCTACACCAGCCGGGGCGATGTCAAGTTCGACCTTGGTCAAGTTGAAGAGGCCTTCGCCGACTATGATCAGGCCGTGCGACTGGAGCCCGACAACGGTTATGTCTACTTCGCACGGGCCTATGCCAGGGCCGAACTTGGCCAACACAAGGAGGCGATCTTCGATTATGATCAGACATTGCGTCTGCAGCCTTACGTTGTCGGCGCCTATATCAGCCGGGCCCAGGCCTGGAGCGCCTTAGGTCAGTTTCAGAAGGCGATCGCCGACTACAATCAGGCTGTCCGCCTGCAACCGGAAGACCCTCACGTCTACTTCAATCGAGGCCTTGCCAAGGCCGAAATCGGTCTATCCCAGGAAGCCCTCGCCGACTTGAAAACCGCTCTGGAACTGGCGCAGGAGGCTGGCGACAGCGACCTCATGACGTTCATTGAAGGCAAGATTGAGGAATTCGAGCAAGAGGAATAATGAACAGACATCTTTTAGACCTGATATGGCCCTTCATGCTCGGCGTCCGCCAGACTCCGAGTATGCTGTTGGCGCGTTCGCGTGATATGAGCATCTGAAATGGCCGGATTCCTGCGCTTTGCCCTTCCTCTCATTGCTCTGCTCTCCATCTTTCCCCTGTATACGCGCTATAAGGCCGCCGCTGCACCTATCCCGCCGGGCGTCCGCCTGGCCAGCCTGGAGCTCAGCCATCTGAAGGATCCCGCGGAGATCGAGACGGTCATGGAAGCCGCCATGAGCCAGCCGATCGCCGTCTACTATGACGAGACGCGCCTGGTACTGCAGCCTCAGGAGGTGGGTTTTGCGGTCGATACAGCCGCGATGCTGGCTGAGGCGCAGCAATATTTGGACGGGCCGGACTTTGTCGATATCGCCCTGCGAAAGCTGGCCGGCATCCCCCAGCAGCGCAGGGATATACCGGCGCGCTACACCTATGATCCCCAGAAGCTGGCGACCTGGCTGTGGCAGGTGGGCGAACAGTTGAATCATCCACCCCAGCCGGGCCGCGTGCTACCGCCGCAGTGGAACTGGCGGACCGAAGGGGGCATGTGGGAAGCGGCTGATGAGGAGAGCGCAGAGGTAGACGTCCTTCCTCCTTACGCGACCCTGCCGGCCACGTTTGTGGGCTCGGTGCAGCGCAGCTGGCAGTGGACATCCGGGACAATAGGGCAGACGCTGCTGATCGACGAGAGCGCGCAGCCGTTACTCGACGCGCTCAGCAGCTTGGACGCGCGCACGGCCCATCTCGTGCTGCAGGAGACCCCGCCGCCCCCGCTGACGATGGCGGAGCTTGGCCGCGAGCTGGACGCATATACGTCTGAATTCCCCGGATTCGCCGCCATCTATGTGCAGGACCTGACAACGGGCGAAGAGGCAACCGTCGATGTCGATGTGGCTTTTTCCGGCATGTCGACGATGAAGATCGCGATCGCCAGTGAGGCCTACCGGCAGATGGCTGATTTCGAGAACGAAGCCGTCGGCCAGTGGATCGACTTTGCGCTGGGAGAGAGCAACAATGCCGCCGCCAACCGCCTTCTGCAGTGGGTCGGCGACGGCGACATCTATACCGGCGGGCGGCGGGTGACGGAGATGATGCGCACTTTGGGCTTCACGAACTCTTATATTCAGACCGGCTACGACGACAAATCGATCATCAGCAAGATCCCGACAGAGGCCAACAGCCGCACCGATTGGAACACGAACCCGGATACGCATCTGCAGTCCACGCCCGCGGACCTGGGGCGTCTGCTGGCAGAGATCTACCGCTGTCAGGCAGGTGAGGGACTTCTGATCGAGACCTTCGCCGGCGAGATCACGCCGGAGGAGTGTGCGACGATTCTCTTCTACGTCAGCCATGACGAATTTACAGAGATGATATGGGGCGGACTGCCGCGCCCGTCACACAGCTGGATCATCCACAAACACGGCTTCGTCAATGAGGCGCACAGTGACCTGGCGCTGATCTGGGGACCGAGCGGGCCCTATGTCATCGCCGTCTATCTGTGGAGCCCCGGCTGGATGGATTGGCTGACCAGTAACCGCACGATGAAGGAGGTCAGCCGCATCGCCTGGAACTTCTTTGCCTATAAGTCGATGACCGAGGGAATTGAGGCGCCGCCGCCATTGACGTTATTGCCGCCGCCCAACTATGTGCCTGTAAATACCTATAGCAGCCGCGCCGCGCTCAGCGGCCAGGGCGAGACCGGCGCTCAGTGAGTAGTGCTCAGCAGCCGCTCCTGCCACAGACGTGAGGACAGCTTTTATGCCCAATCGATCCGGAGAGGCCCTCGACGGGATTGTTGAAAAGATCACGCAGCAGATGGAGGAGACCAGCCAGTTGCGCGACGGCACGCTCAGCCGCAGCCGCCGCCTGATCCGGGACTGCGCGCACAGCATCCGCGCCATGCACCGCCATGAGCTGGCAAAGGCGGAGGAGATGCTGGCCGCAGCGCGCCGCGATGCGCTGGCGATGGTGGAACCCCTGGCCGGCCACCCGGAGCTGTACCATGTGGGTTATACGCAGGACGCGCTCAAGGAGCTGGTGGAGGCCCATCTTCTCTACGCCTTTATCACCGGCGGACCTCTGCCGTCGCCGGCCGAACTGGCGGTCACCGGCGCGACCTACCTGAAGGGTCTGACCGAAGCCGCCACCGAGATGCGCCGCTTCGCCCTCGATCTGATGCGGCAGGACCGCGTCGAAGAGGCCGACCCCTACCTGGAGATGATGGACGAGATCTACTCGCTGCTGGTGACGGTCGACTTCCCGGACGCGGTCACCGGGGGGCTGCGGCGGCAGACCGATGTCCTGCGGGGCGTTCTGGAACGCACCCGGGGCGACCTGACGACGGCGATGCGCCAGGAGAAGATGCAGGCCGCGCTGCGCCGGGTCGAGGAGCGGCTGGGATAACGGCAGTTTTCGATAACGTCACTGTTGCAGGTATCGTCACTGTACAGAAGGAAATCCTGGCGCCAAACGGAATCCAAATCAGAAGCTCATATCTGGAGAACTGAACAATGCAAAATCAACATGTCTTTATGGGCGACCTTACCCGGCGTGAATTTCGCGAAGCGCTGGCAGAGGGCAAGTTTCAGGCGGCGATCATTCCCACCGGCAGCATCGAGCAGCACCTTGAGCATCTGGCGATGGAGCACGACATCCGCATGGCCACCCATGTCGCGGAACAAGTGGCCCGCCAGCTCTATCCCCAAGTCATCGTCACGCTGCCGATCCGCGCCGGCATCTCGGAGCATCACATGAGGCACCAGGGCACCGTCTCAGCCAAGCCGGGTCCGTGGCTGAGCGTGGTCTTCGACGCGGTGGAGAGTCTGGTGCGCCACGGCGTCAAGAATGTTCTGATTTTGAACGGGCACGGCGGCAACGAAGCGCCCATGGGTGGCATCATCGGCCAGTGGCATCTTTATTTCGCGGCCGAGGCGCCGGAGGCCAGTGTTCAGTTCCACTCCTACTGGGATCTGAGCCGGCCGGAAGCTGAAAAGCTGTGCAAAGGAGGGGTGCCCGGCCACGCCCAGGAGTACGAGACCGCGATGGCGCTGGCCGTCTGCCCGCACAACGTGCGGGTGGAGGCGATGCACGACCAGGAAGACAGAAGCCCGCTCGACGCCAGCGCGGAACAGGGGCAAAAGCTGGTTGACGCCGCCGTGAATGCCACTCGCCGTTACCTGGAAGAGATGATCGCCGGCAAGCACCGCGTGGCCGTGAACCCTGAATGACAACCGGTGGCTACCGCTTAGAAATCAGGAACCGATCCAGCTTCGTCTGCGACGGAGCACCGGCCATTGCCGCTCAGGCCGCAATACTCGGCAGCGGTGAGGGCGTAGACCTGCGCGGCCTGCGTCAGGCGCGCGAGCGATACCCACTCCACGTCTGAGTGAGCCGTCTCGTTGGAAGGGCCGTAGTAGAAGGAGGGCACGCCGCCCAGGTTTACGAACAGGTTGGCGTCGCCCACGATGCGTTTGCCCGCCACGACGACCTGGTCGTCGTGCACAAAGCGATGAGCCTGCGCGGTCGCCTGCACCGCGGCATCGTCGCTGGCTGTTTCGAACGGTTCCCGCTCGTGGATCATGCTCACGTCCAGCTTCAACTGGCCTGCCTCGGCGATCGGCGCGGCCAGTTCGCGTAATTCGGCCAGGGCCTCCTCCGCGCTCGCGCGCGGCCCCCAGCGCAGCGTGCCGGTCAACCGGCAAAGCGCCGGCGTGCGGTTGAAATAGTCGCCCGCCTCCACCGTCCCTATGTCGATACGCTCCGCCCCCGCCAGGGGGTGCAGCGCGCCCATATCCAGCTCCTCCTGGTAGGCGGTGATGCGCTGGATAAGGTCGCCGACGAAGCGAATCGGATTCTCGCCGAAGGGGACGTAGGTGGTGTGCGTGCCGCCGCGTGGGGAAGTGAGCTCGATGATGAAGACCATTGAGCCCATGCTCATGACCCACAGTTCGTTCCAGCCTTCGCCGATCAGGATTCTGTCGCCGCCGATCCGCCCGCTCTTGATGTCCTCGATCAGCGCCAGAGGGCCGTCCTTTTGGGCCTCCGGCTGCTCGTGGCCGACGATGGCGGTGAGCCAGAGGTCGCCCGCCAGGGTGACGCCGGCACTCTTGAGCGCCCGCAGCGCACCCAGCTTGGCGGCCATCGCCCCTTTCATATCGGTGGCGCCGCGCCCGTAGAGGCGGTCTCCCTCGCGGCGGCAGGGCACGCAGTCGCCGATCGGGATCGTGTCCAGGTGCCCGTTCAGCATCAGGCTGGGGCCGTCGCCCGTCCCCGGCAGCCGCGCGTAGATGTTGTAACGGCCGTCGCTCACCCGGCGTTGGTCGACGTCGAAGCCGAGTTCGCCCAGCTGGGCAGCGTAGTACTGGCAGACATCCGCCTCCTCCATCGTCACGCTGGGGATCTCCACCATCGTCTGCGCCTGCTGCGCGATCCACTCGCCGTCAACCGCGTCTTTCAGCGCTGTCCACTGCTCCTGGTTCTGACTCATCTTTTTTCTCCGTGAAATCGGCGGATACGAAAGGACACTATCAGGGTAAGCATTCAAACAACGCCTGCCCGTGCGGAAACATACAATACAATGTATCGGCGCCGTGATCAACGCAAGGCCTTGTAAACAACTCCCTTCTGTATTGCATCTTGGAACAAGTCGAAGTCAGCCTGTCACCGGCTTTCGGCCAGGCAGCGCACCGCCTCCGCCAGCAGGTCGATCTCCTCCTCCAGCAAAAAGAATGGGACACTGGCCCGCACGCCGTTGTGGGCGATGGTCAGCGGACGGACGATGATCGGCTTCGGCTGGCATTCACGTAGTGCGCGGGTCAACGCCTCGCCGTCCCATCCGGCTACGCAAAATGCCGCCAGGGCTGCCGAACGCTCGCCTTCCAGCGGCGTGTAGAGCGTGACGCCGGGGATGGAGCCCAGCGCCTGTTTGAGCCGGTGGGTGAGCTGCGCAGTGCGCGCCCAGATGCTCTCCAGCCCGATCTCCGTCACGTAGCCGGCGGCAAAGGCCCACGTATGCACCAGCGGCCATGACCAGGGGCCGTATTCGAACCGCTCCGTCCCTTCCTTCAACGCATAGTCATCGGTATCGTAGCGCAGCCAGGCTTCGGCGCGTCCGCCCGCGTAGGTGACCTGCAAGGCTTCAAGTCGCTCAGGATGCACGTAGAGCGCGCCGGCTGCATAGGGTGCGTACATCCACTTGTAGGAGAGGATGCCGGCAAAGTCGCACCCCATTGCTGCCAGATCCATGGGAAAGAGGCCCGCCGAGTGAGCGAGGTCGACGAAGGAGAGGACGCCGCGTTCCCTGGCCAGCCCACAGAGTTGCTCGGCGGGCAGCCGGAAACCGGTCTCGGTGGTGACGTGGCTGACCGCCAGCAGGCGTGTGCGTTCGTTGATGCGCGCCGCGAACGCGTCCAGCTGCTCCTCGGCGTCGGCCAGCAGCGGAACCTTGACCACCTCGACACCGTGCCGGTCCCGCAAATGCAGTGAGGGCAAATGGAGAGCGGCCTCCTCCTCCTCCGTGATCAGCAACTGGTCCCCGCGCCGCCAATCGAGTCCCCGCAGGACCGTCTGAAAGGCCTCACTCACCCCGCGCATGAGCGCCAGCGTCTCCGGCGCGACGCCGAAAAAGCGCGCCAGCACAGCCTTCGAACGCACGCGCCGCGGGTACTCCTCGTCCGGGTAGACGATGTGCATCGGCCCCCGCACCACCAGTTCCTCCATCAGGCGCGCATGTTCCGCGGCGATGGCGCGCGGGGTTACGCTCACGCCGCCGTTCTGAAACCAGACGTACTGCGCCAGCGCGGGGATATCGGCGCGGATCTTCTCAACTGTCGCGCGCTGCATGGGGAAACGCCGGATGCCGGCGGCTTGTAGGCGTTCTAATCACTGGCCGCTGTCGTCTGCGGTTCGAGCAGCTCGTGATACGTGTCCGGACGCCGCATCCCCAGGTAGCAATCCTTGAGCGTGGGGTAGCGTTCCTTTTGCTCGCCGGTGTACCACGTCTCGTAGCCGGCATCGAGGTCGACGTCGGCGAAGGTGAGGCCGGGCCGGTGTGACGTGTTCGCCAGGGTCCGGCCATAGGGGTCTACGATGCGCGAATGGCCCATCGAGCGGCCTGCCAGGAAGGGCTGCATCACGAAATGGGAGGAGGCCAGGTAGACCTGGTTGTCGATGGCGCGGGCGTTGACGATCGACTCGATGTGGTCGCCCGTGTAGTCGATGCACATGGTGGGAAAGAGCAGCAGATGCGCGCCTTTCAGCGCCAGGATGCGCCACATCTCCGGATAGTGAATATCCATGCAGATGCCCATGCCCACGCGGCCGAAATCACACTCGAAGACCGGGTAGCCCAGGTCGCCCGGCAGCACCTCCTCCTCTTCCCCGGGGGCCAGGTGCATCTTGCGGTATTTGCCCATCAGGTCGCCCTTGCGGTCCAGGAATACGCCGGTATTGTAGACCTTTTCGCCATCCCGTTCGCGCTGGCTGTAAGCGACATAAACGTTGTTGTCGCTGGCGCGCTGGGCGAATTGCGCCAGCGTGTCGCCGCCGGGTATCGGTTCAGGCAGCTGCGACAGGTATTCCGGGTCGCAGCCGACCACGTCAGGCTCTTCGGGCAGGAGGACGATGTCGGCGCGGGCATCGCCGGCGCGGTCGATCATCTCCAGGCAGCGTTCGATGCAGCGGCTGGGATAGCTGGGCGGGTCGTCGTGCAGGATGCTGGCGGTGGCCACTCGGGCGGGTCTCATTGGCTGGAACCTCCGACGGATAGGATGATGGGCTGCGACAGGTCCACGGTGACGCGCAGCGTGTCGAGCGTGACGAGCAGCCCGGGCTGGGGCTGGCCGTCGAGGATGACGACGGGGTTGCGGCGCAGATTGGGCGGCACCTTGATATCAACGGTAACCTGGCGGCTGGCAACCGGGGTTGGCAGGTCCTTCAGCTGCAGGCGGTACCTCTCCTCCCCCGCCCCATTTGAGACGGTTTCGATCTGCAGATGACGCCGGCAGACGATGTAGTCGAGGATCTCCTCGGCCGTGGCGGTCCACACCTTGTCGCCGCTTTCGATCACGGCGTTCAGCCTGGCGCGGTGCTCGTCGATGTAGAGGTCCTTGTTCTCGTGGGGGATGGTCGGCGCCGGACAGTGGCAGTAGTCGATCACCCAACCCGACTCCCGCTGTGCCTGCGTCAGCCGGTGGTGGGAGTCGAAGGCCGCGAAGAGCGGTGTCCACGCCTGGTGCAGGTTGGCGACGCGGCCGAGGAACCAGAGATCGGCGTCCGGCCGGTTGATATCGTCGGTGACCGAGAGCGCGCACAGGTAGCCGTGCTCCTGCAGGGCCGCGGTGATCTTCGGCGTGATGTTGGCGTTGCTCCCCGGCGCGGTGTAGACGGTGACGCGATGGCCGATTGCGTCCTCCAGCACCTCCTTGGCCTGGCGCACTTCGAGGTCGATGTTCTCCTCGACGATGCCGTGCGTCCACGAGTGATTGCCGACGCCCCAGCCCATGTCGATCAGCTCGCGCAGCTTGTCCGCGCCCATGTGATGGTAGCCGTTGTAGCTGGAGTTGCCTATGCGGCGCACTTCGCCCATCTGCCCCACCACGACCTCCACGTGGCCTGGCAGGCCCAGCTCCTCGTGCAGGGGAACGACATGATCGAACAGCTCGGTGAGCGCCTCGTCGTAGGTGACCGTGTAGGCCCACTCTTTGCCATGCTTAAAGGTGGTTGGGGTGATCTGAATGTTTATGCTTCTCTCATCGCATCCTAATAGCGGTGTTTCACTGGTTTTTGTCATAAGGTAGATTTCCCCCGCTTACTATCTCAGTATTCATCCTTTCACCAGCAGCAAGGCTATCCAGCGTCCTCTACAGTCCCGGGAAAGGCCATCTCCTGGAATTCCACAACTCTTAACCGAGGAACTGTAATGATGTGTTCACTCGTGCTGGTATATGTGTAAAAGCCCTCTACCGTAGCCACGAACTCTACAATGTCGTCTTCGCTGATAGAAAACTGACTGGGCACGTCCCAATATATCAATGCGATATGGCCATCCGTCCACACATTGGCATCGTGAGTTTGATGGCTATTCCGGCCTGTGAACACATGAAGTAGATAGTCATCTCCGCCATCATGTGGAATCTCAATAATTTGCACAACTTCCCCCATCATGTATACATCTTTCCACATGTACATTTCTATAGTGTGTTCTAAGGCGTCACCGTTCCGGTTCAAGCCCCACGCTTCTACTCGTTCGGCTGAACGCGCTGCTCTGATGAAAGGCGAAGCCCAAAGTTGCTTTTCGGACGCTGCGAAACCGGGAATTAAGTCTAGACCTGCAACTAGGGCAGCACCCGCAACAGCAGCTAAAAACACCTGAAATACTTTTTTCCGAAAGAACCTAGGTGTCCACATGATAGTTGTCCTTTCCTGCTCTCAAGTTCACAACGAGAGCAATTGCAATTGGGGAGAATTGATCAGACGTAGTTGGCCTCGGCCACGGTCCGCACAATCGACGCTGCCAGCTCGCAGTCCTGCGGCTCGTATTTCTCACAGAATGAGGACCAGCGCACAAAGTTGTGCAGGAAACTGTGGGCGTTGGGGCAGCTTTCGGCGCTATATGTATACGTGCGGGAGGCCGGCGGCATCGCGAACTGATGGGTCCGGTTGCCGGCGCGTTCATGCAGGAAAGTGCAGGCCTGCGGCATCAGGTAATAGCGGCCCTGCCCTGCGCCCGGAATGCCCGCGTCGGCAACCTGCTGGGCAAACTCTGCCGGCGTGCAGCCGAAGGCGGTCGGGTCGATGCTGAAACCGGCCATCCAGCAGGAGTACACGTCCATGTAATCGGGAATAGCCAGGGGTGTAACGCCGGGGATTCCGGCCAGCAGCTCGCTCAACAGCCGAATCATGCGATCGCGCTGTGCTACCTGCGGCTGAATGATTTCGAGCTGGCCGAGCGTGATGGCAGCGGTGGCCTGCGGCATGCGGTAAGCGTACCCGAGCGCCGAGTGCACTCTGCCGAACCCGGCCGGCGCCATCTCGCCCCCGCGGCTGTGGCCGATAAAGCGCAGGGCTTCGGCCAGCTCGTCGTCATCGGTGACGACACAGCCTCCCACGTCGGAGCCGAGCGTCTTTTCCGAGTCGAAGGAGAAGCCCGCGGCCTGGGCGAGCGTACCCGCGAAGCGCCCCTTGTAGCGGCCAAAGACCGCCTGGCAGACATCTTCATAGACAAAGAGCCCGTGTCTGGCGGCCAGCTCGTTGATCGGGTCCATGTCGCAGATGATGCCCGTCTTATGCACAACCAGGACAGCGCGCGTCCGCTCGCTGATACAGGCCTCGATCGTGTCGGCGCTCACGTTGACGCTGCCCGGCTCGGTATCGGCGAAGACGGGTATGTAGTTTTCCAGGCAGAGGCCCTGGATCGTACCGAAGTCGGTGATCGGACTGACGATGATCTCGTCGCCCGGTTCAAAGGGGAACGCCGCGGCCAGAACGCCGAGCGCCGGTGTGCAGCCGGGCGTGGCGATGCAGTGGCGGACGCCCAGCTCGGCGGCAAAATTCTTCTCGAAGCGCCCGATCATGTCGACCGTGAGGCCGCTTTCCACGACCTCTTGCAGGTAGCCGGCGCAGTTCGGCCCCATCGTGCGGGGGAAGGGCGAAGGCAGAGCGGCCTCTTCCCCGTTGAGGCTTGTCGCGCCGTAGGTCGCGCGTACTCTCGATGCAGTCGTCATTGCAAGAATTTCCAGTTCTCTGTTTTCTGCCCTCGGTAGCCGGGCCAGCCTACCAACAAGCAGCGGTCAGCAATTGACCACTGCAGTTCTCATCGTCCTGACAGCCCCGTCAGCAGGATCCCTTCCATGAAATAGCGCTGGGCCGCGAAGAACAGAATCAGTACCGGGATCAGCGTCAGCGTGGAAGCGGCCATGAGGTAGTTCCACTGCGTGTAGCGCTGATCGCGGAAGAACTGCAGGCCTAGGGCCAGCGTGCGCATGTGGGGTTTGTTCATATAAATGAGCGGCCCCATGAAGTCATTCCAATTGGAGAGAACGGTAAAGACGGTGATCACTGCCAGCGGCGCCTTGGAAAAGGGTAGAATGATCTCCCACCAGACGCGCAGGCTGGACGCGCCGTCAATATAGGCCGCCTCGTCGTAGTCGTAGGGCAGGGTGAGGTAGAACTGGCGCAGGAGAAAAATATAGAAGGCGCCCCCGCCGAAAAAGGCGGGCACGGTCAGGGGCAGGAAAGTATTGACCCAGCCCAGGCGGGTAAAGAGGACAAAGGTGGGGATCAGGGTGACGATGCTGGGCAGCATCATCGTAGAAAGCAGCACGCCAAAAAGGACCTCCCGCTCAGGAAAGCGGCGGCGGGCGAAGCCGAAGGCGACCAGGCTGGCCGAGAGAACCGTGCCGAAAGTTGCCAGACCGGTGACGATGAGCGTGTTGCGCAGATAGAGGAAGAAGGGGAACTTCTGAATGGCAACCAGGTAGTTCGACCAGAGGAAGGGGGCCGGTATCAGCTCCGGCGGGTAGGCGAAGATCTGCGGCGAATCCTTGAGCGAAGTGCTGATCATCCAGATGTTGGGGAAGAGCAGAATAAGGCAGACGAAACTGAGGAAAAGATAAAGTGCAAGGCGCACCAACAACCCGTTCATCGTGAGCCCCGCGACGCTTCTCTTGCGCCCGCCTGTTATTGTGAGAGGAACTTCTGCTCTTGTCTGAGTCATTGGCAAATTCTAGTCTTGAGTTTCCAGTTTCTCGTTCTAAGCAACCCCACTCGTACACCGCAATTCACTAAAAACTAAAAACTGACTACTGAAAACTGCAGTTCTCAACGTTCCGCTTCGTAAAAGACCCAGAGCCGGGCCATCCGCAGCTGAATGACGGTAAAGACGAGAATGATAACAAAGAGTACCCACGCCAGCGCCGATGCGTAGCCCATCTTGAAAAAGCGGAAGGCATTGTTATAGAGATACAGGACGTAGAACAGGGTCGAGTTGGCGGGCCCGCCGGCAGTTATGATGTAGGCGCCGGTGAAGACCTGAAAAGTGCCGATGATGCCGAGCACCAGGTTGAAAAAGATCAGCGGCGTCATCATCGGTACGGTGATGTGGCGGAAACGGTGCCACAGATTGGCGCCGTCAATGCCGGCGGCTTCATAGAGGACGCGCGGCACGTTCTGCAGACCGGCGAGAAAGATGATGGCGCTGCCGCCGATGCCCCAGAGCCCCATGATCACGAATACCAGCTTGGTGATCTTCGGATTGAAGAGCCAGTTGAATGTGGGCAGCCCCAGGGCCTGCAAGACTGCGTTGACCAGGCCGAAATCACCCGAAAAGAGCATCCCCCATGTCAGGGCGCTGGCTACCGCCGGCGTTATGACCGGCAGGTAATATAGCGTCCGGTAGAGATTGATGCCGCGCACCTGCACGCTCAGCAGCAGGGCGACCAGAAAGGCCGCGAACAGGTTCAGCGGAACGGAGAGGATGACGAAGTAAAAGGTGTTATAGAGAGTGAGCCCGAAAAGGCGGTCACCACCGAAGAGCTTGGTGTAGTTGTCCAGTCCCAGCCAGTCGGCGCCCGAGAGCACCGAATACTTGGTGAACGAGAAGTAGATGGAGGCCGCCATCGGCCCAATGGTGAAGATCAGGAAGCCGGCGAGCCAGGGCAGAATATAGAGCCGGCCTTCCCACGCTTCTTTGCGGGCCAGTGGACCCGGCCTGTGCTTGGTTTGGAGCGCCATTACTTCAGTGGTCAGTGGTTAGCGGCCAGTGGTTAGCGGCCAGTGGTAAGTGGCCGGTAGTTGGTGGCCGGCAGCAGGTGGTGAGCAGTCAATGGTTCAAAGTCGGGGGGGGGGGGGGGGGGGGAGGGGGGGGCGGGGGGGGGGGGGGGGGGGGGGGGGGGGGGGGGGGGGGGGGGGGG
>VXRG01000121.1:0-60457 GCA_009838625.1 Caldilineaceae bacterium SB0664_bin_27 | reverse complement strand
TATGTGTAAATCACCCAGCCGGGGGCGCCCTTCATTTGGTCAAAAGAGGGCGGCCGGCCGCCGCTCCACCGGCGGGCCGCTGCTTCCTGCGGTTACGAGTTGACGAGGGCGGTCGACTCTTCGGCGAGCTGGCCGAGAATCTCCTCGACGGGGCGTGTTCCCAGGACCATCTCATCCCAGGCCACGTTCCAGTAGGTGTTGATCCACTCGGACTCTTTGGGACTGGTACGATAGGTGCGCAGGATCGGGCGGATGGCCTCGTAGACCTCGGTATCCTCCCATTCGTAGACGGTCGCCGGCGCAACGCGCTTGATCGATGGGAAGCGGCCGCCGCCGATCTTGGCATAAATGCTGGCTGCGGCTTCGGAGAAGGAGCGCTCCTTGTACCACGCCCAGGCCGGATCGACGTTGCCGGGGCTGCTGGAGAAGTAGAAGGAGTTGAGCGCGGCGACGGAGTACTGGCCGCTCGGCCCCGTGGGGAAGGGAACCATGCCGATGTCGAAGAGATCGGGCGCGCCGTCCTGAACGATCGTGCGCGTGTACCACTGCCCGGCCATGGTGGCCATCGAGCGGCCGTTGGTATAGCTGATCGGCTGCTCGGTTGTGCTGGAGCCGGGCAGGGGTGTCAACCCCTCAACGTAGAACTGCTGGATCCACTTCCACAGGGCGACGTTCTCCTCGTTGTCCATGATGCTGGCGGAGAAGTCGTCGTTCCACTGCTCAGTGCCCCACGCCCAGGCGAGCATGACGTAGACGGAGACGCTCCGCCCCGACCCCATTTCGTAGCCGTAGATGGGAACGCCGTCCTGTTCGCTGGTGTACTCTTTGGCGAACTGGTACCAGGCGTCGTAGTCCCAGTCACCGTTTTCGTTCATCTCCTTGGGCGTGGTGGCGCCGGCCTCGTTGACCGCCGAGAGGTTGTACCAGTGCAGCCAGCCGCTGATGAACCAGGCAAGCCCGTAGGTCTCGCCTTCGATCGTCTCCTTGGCGTAGTCGAAGAAGTCGTCGGCCGAGATCTCGGTATCGGCGTCGATCAGGTCGTCCAGCGGGCCGATGACATTGTTCTCGATGAAGAGGGGCAGCCACTGCCAGTAGCCGTAAATCACATCATACTCGGAACCGCCGGCGATCGAAGTGAGCAGCTTTTCCGTGAAGCCGGCCCAGGGCGCCTGTTCACGAATGATCTCGTAGTCCGGGTACTTCTCGGTGAAATACTCGATGAACAGCTGGTCGGCTTCGACCCAGGCGTCGGTGCCGGTGGGGTCGTAGTCGAAAATGTAGGCGGTTTGCTTCTCGGCCATCATGGAGCCATCGTCCATGGCGCCGTCCTGGGCGACGGGCGCGCAGGCGGCAAGTGCCAACCCCGTGCCCGCCAGGCCGGCGTTGCGCATGAACTCGCGTCGACTGAGTCGCTTGGTCATTGTGTCTGTCTCCTTCGTTGAATGAGAAACGTAGTGTGATATGGCGAAGAGAACTCTACATCAGCGAAAGTGTGCCGGGCGACCGGGCGCCCGGGCAAAAATCCTGCGGTTCGTAAAGACTCGGGCGGACGCCTCTGCAGGGACAGCGGCGGAGCTCACACGTGCGCGGGGGATGAAGAGTTGTGCGCTGCCCTATCCTCTGGTCATGGGTTTGGCAATTGGTGAAGAGGTCGGACAGCGGCGGCCGAAGGCTGAACAGGTGGCATTATCGCACTGCGCACGCGAACGCGCAAACCGGTGTCGAGAGCCCGAAACTGGTCGCCTGAACTACTGGAACTGGTAGTTGAGAGAAGGACAACCCCTGCGTGAATCGGTTAAGGTAGTCGGACAGATGCAGCACATCCGGCAGCTTTCGGACATCTCAATAGATGGACCAGCCAGCCTGCAGGGCGTTTTCGTCCTCAGGCATGAAATGGGCAGGACCCCCCTCTTCCGGGATGCAATGCGGAGATGGAACCGGGCAAACCCATGATGCGCTTGGCCTTCTACATGCCGATGACGTTGAGGGAAATGCAGTAAAATTACCCAGGAGAACGATCAATGAAGATCAAGAGCCTTGCCCAATTCCTTGTCTTTGCACTGCTGATGGCATCGTTGACAAGACCAGCATTTGCTGAAGCTCCTCAGCCGGACCAACATTCCACCGCGCCGGACGATGCCTCCAGCCCGTGCGGTGCGGTCGAAGCGGTTACGCCGGGCGACACCGTAACCGATGACGTCTCAGACGTGTCCGCTGCCTACATAGACATTACCGAGGTCAGTACCTCTCTGTCCGGAGAAACATTGACAGCCGTATTCCATCTAAGGGACGTGCCGGAGACTCTGACGTTCAACAGAACAGGGATTTCGGAAAACCGCAAAGAGTACAGCTGGGGCGTGGCCGTCGACGTCGATAATAATCCTGAGAATGGCGATGGCGGGTATGATTACCTTCTGTCTGCCTACCATATTGTGCGCCTATCGGATAAAGGCGCCAATTCAGAGGTGCCCATAGGGGATCAGGCGGAGGCCAGCATCTGGAGAATGGACCCTGGCAGCATCACGAGATTGGAAGATGCCAGCCTTGAGGTCTCCGCCGCCCAAAACACGATTACTCTCACAGGTACGATTCCCGGCATCACTTCGGAATCACGTCTTTCGTTCCGGACGTATGATTATGGTCGCAATTTTGACTCTGACACGGTTGAATGCCCCTCTCCCCTGCGCGGAGGTCATGCGACCCTCCCGTGCAGTTCTGCCGAAGCAGTTGCGCCTGGCGGCACCGTATCCGATGATGTCTCAGCAAACTTGGCCGCGCATATCGACATCACTGAAGTCAGTACCGCCCTTTCCGGGGAGACCCTGACCGTTGTCTTTCATCTCAGAGAGGTCCCGGAGACGTTGACCTTTGACAGGACAGGTGTACCGGAGAATGCGCTGGAGTACAACTGGGAGGTGGCAATCGACGTTGACGGTTCTGGCCGGTATGATTACACCCTGGCCGCCCGTCATTATGTCTATCCCGCCGACAGTGGAACCGACAGGGCTGCATCGATAGCTGCGAGTGGAACTGTACAGGTCAACACTTGGGAACGGCGTCTGAAGGGCGGGATATTGCTCGCCGACGCCAGTATGGAGGTATCCACGCAGGACAGGACGATCACGATTTCGGGGGACATTCCTGGCATCACGACGGAGTCACGGCTTGCGTTCGAGACTTACGACTACCTGCACGGTTCGGATGTGGTGGGATGTCCAACCCCGCTGCGTCAGGGCATCTCTTCCAGCGCCTGTGATACCGACGGGTCGGCTGTGATTGTGCCGGGTCAGACGGTGACTACCGGCGTCTCGGACGGCCTGGCTTCGCATGTGGATATTACGGAAATCAGTACCGCCTTGGCCGGGGAAACGCTGGCTGCGATATTCCATCTCAGGGATCTGCCGGAGAGCCTGGTGTTTGACAGAGAAGGCGTATCTGAGAACTTCATTGAGTACTACTGGCAGGTACTGATAGACTCGGACCGCAACCAGGAAACAGGGATCGACGGGTTTGAATACACTCTATCTGCCAGTTATGCGGTGAGCTCCGATAGCGAGGGTAGGAACGCTGCCGCATCGATTAGGAGCAAAGTCCAGCCCCTTATTTTGAAGGCGTTCGGCAGCGATGGCTACGTGGTAGGCGGCGCGGCAAGCATAGTAGTCTCTGCCGGCGCCAACACGATTACGCTTGTCGGGGACATCCCCGGAATCACGCCCGATGCCCGACTTGAATTCGGGGCTTACGACTTTCACGAGGATATCGAGAAGGTTGCCTGTCAGCCTTCATCGATAGCGGGTGACACCGAGTAAGCATTCGAATTGGGACGCTGTCTGCTCTCCCTCAATTCGCGGAGGTCTTTCGCAATACAGAGGTGTTTAGCAATACAGTAGTCATCAGCCTCTATAAACTCTTCACCGCGCCGCACACCGGACTGCCCACACCGGACGTGCGGCGCGGTCGTTATGTGCGGGGCATCGGATTTCGCGTCCGTTCCCTCTTTCTGCGGTAGGCGCTGGCCTTGCGCAATAGCATCGCCTATGCCGACGAGATTAGGGGATGGCTTGGGATCCCCGCCTTCGAGGAAGAGACGTTAAGCATCTGGGGTCTGCGCAGTCGATACGCCCATCTCACCCCACGCCGGCGCGATACGCCTCCGTAAAGCTGTGACCGTCAAAACCGGGCGCGTCTGCGCGCAGCTCCTCAATGCGGACGGGCGCAAGCCGCCCGCGGCGCATACTCTCACGACCGGCCAGCAGCACCATCACCGCCTCGCACAGCATATCAATATCGGCAGGGAAAGGACTCTCCCCGCGGAAGTGTGCAACAACGTCCTGCAGCAGCGCGCGATAGAAATCACTCTCCACGATCGCCGACCAGCGACCGTTGCCGTCGCTGACGGAGAGAAAGAAACCGCCGGCCGCTTCCAGTTCCAGCACCACCTGTAGGCCGTTCGCGTAGTCGACAAGCAGCCGCTCCGAACCGTTGCTGCCGAGATGCGTGACCGCGACCGCCCGGCTGCTGCGTTCCCTGCCGATTACGCCCTGCACCATCTCGATCACGTGGATGCCGTAATTGAAAAAGTCGTTCGGCCCGCTGGCAAAGATGGTGTGAAGGTCGCTCCCCTGCGTCTGCGCATGCATCCGCTTGACCTCCTCACAGCAGCGCAGCGATGAGCCGCCGATGATATCCGCGCCCTGCGCCGCCCACGCCTTCAGTTGCTGCAGATCTGCGACGTTTCCGGCCAGCGGCTTGTCGATATAGACGCCCTTACCGGCCTCCACGAACGGCCTGACCCGTTCCACGTGCAGGTCCCAGTTGCAGCCCTGGACAAAGACCACATCCACCAGCGGGATCAAGTCCGCCAGCGCGGGCACGACTTCCGGGATGTTGTGCTCAGCCGCGAACTGCTGGGCATACCCCGGCGGGCGCACGCTGCCGCCGTCCCAGCAGGCCACCACCGCGACACTGTCCCACTCTTGTAGAATCGGCACCCAGCGGCCCGGATGAGACGTATCGAGATCGGCGATTCCGATTTTTAGCATGGGGCAGTTCCCAGTTTGGAGTGGCGGCCCGGTTTCGGCATGGAGTGGAGTGATCGAAGCCTCAGCGCTGGTGCGGTCAACGCAGCCATTCGTCGAGGTGTTCGGCCACGAACTCGTCGTCGGTCAAGTGAGGATAGGCGCGGCAGACGCGGTCCAACGCCTCGCACTGGCCGGGGGAGAGGCTCTCCACCGGGTTGAAGCACCAGAGTCCCTGCATCAGCCCCTGCCGGCGCAGCACCTCATGGACGCCCGAGATACAGCCGTGGAAGTCGTGTGCGCTGTCGAACACCGCCGCGTTTGCGTCCGTCATCTGCGCGTTGTAAGTGAGCCAGTGCCTGTAGTCGAGCCTGCCTGCCGCAGCCTGGTCGTGGATCGCCCGCAGCATGGCGACCGCTTCCTTTGTCCACACGGCCCACTGCCCCAGCAGCCCGCCGACGATCCGCAGCGGCGGCGCATCCGTCTCCTGTCCGCCAAAGCTGAACTCGGTGAGCAGGTCCGCGACGATGTTGTCGTCATTGCCCGTGTACAGCGCGATCTCTCCGCTCCGACATGACTCGGCTACCGCGCGCACCACGTCCAGCGTCTTGTAGCGGTCGAACGGTGCGACCTTGATCGCGACGACATTCTCGATTTCGACGAACTCGCGCCAGAAGCGGTAGGGCAGCACCTGTCCGCCCACAGCCGTCTGCAAATAGAAGCCGAATACCGGGATCACCTCCGCCACGCGCCGGCAGTGTTCGATGAGCTCCGTTGGCGACGCCTCCGCCAGCGCTCGCAGGCTCAGCAGGCCCGCATCGTAGCCGTGCTCCAGGGCCGTCTCGGCTTCGCGTACCGCCTGCCGCGTGTCGCCCAGGATGCCCGCCACCTTGACGAAGGGGCGGGGGTCCTGCTGCATATGCTCGTCCACCGTCTCCGACGCCAGCGCCAGCACCGGATCCAGCAGACCGTATTCGGGCTGATGCAGCTCGAACTGCGTCGTATGCACGCCCACGGCCACCCCGCCCGCGCCGGCCGCGCAGTAGTAGCGGGTCAGCGCGCGCTGGCGCCGCTCATCCAGCTTGAGGTCGGCCGTGAGCGCGAGCGGGTGGGCCGGGATCACCTGCCCGTTGGCCAGATGTTGTCGCACTTCAGGTAGAGTTTGGGCCATCAGAAGCTCCCGTCGCGCGTCTCAAAATGGGTCGGTTTATCCAGCGATGCGCCGTCGTTCTGCACCCAGTCCGCGATCCACTGCAGCATCTGGTGCAGCGAGACGCGCGGGTAGCCGAAAAGCTGCGCGGATTTGGCCGCGTTGTTGAGCAGCGCGGTCGGCGCCTCCTCGCCGCTGAAACGGACCTCCTTGCCGAGCATGCCGCCCAGTGCTTGGGCCACGCGGCGCACCGAAACGGTCTCGGGCCCGGTGACGTTCAGCACAAAGGGCGGCGCAGAGCAATGGTCGAGCAGGGCGATGGCCTGGGCGTTGGCGTCCCCTTGCCAGATCACATTGGCCGCGCCCATGTCGAGCGTAACGGGCTCCTCCGCGTGCACCTGGCGGGCAATATCCACCAGAACACCGTAGCGCATCTCCACCGCATAGTTCAGGCGGACGATGGCGCAGCGCAGACCGTGCCGCCGCGAAAAATAGTCGAACATGCGCTCGCGTCCCAGGCAGGACATCGCGTACTCGCCGACCGGGTCCAGGGGGTCGCTCTCCAGGGGGCCGCCGGCGACCACCGGCACCAGCGGATAGACGTTGCCGGTGGAAAAGGCGACGATGCGGGCGTTCAGGTAGCGTTCGCAGATCAGCGCCGGCAGGTAGGTGTTGATGCCCCAGGTCATGTGCTGGTTGCCCGTCGTGCCGAACTTCTGACCGGCCATATAGATCACGCTGCCGCTGTCCGGCAGCGAAGCCAGCTGAGTCCGGTCCAGCAGGTCGCACGTGATCGTCTGCACGCCCCACGCTTCCAGCTGATCGCGTGTGCCGGGCTGGCTGAAACGGGCCACGCCGTAGACGCGGTGGGGCGAATTGAGTTCATCAAGCGCGCGCACCGCCATCCGCGCCAGCGAGGGGCCCATCTTGCCGCTGACGCCCAGCACGACCACGTCCGAGTCCAGCTTGTCAAGCGCGGCCAGAGCGGCGGGCGAGGGTTCCGAGAGCAGCAGGTCGAGCTCCTCTTCGTTGCGGGGGCCGGCGGCCGTGACTTGCATTTCGATACCGTTTGCCACTCTTGCTGCGCTCATCGTTCCTCGCCTTCGTGGTGATTAGTTTCCGGTCACGAGCCCGCGACGGACATCTGTGAATGTAATATAGAACAGATTGGGTGTCAATGTTTTGCGGAATTTTTCAGTGGCAATGACGCATTCAAAGCCCGTAAGGGGACGGCAGAGCTAACGCACGCGCTATGCAAAGTCAACTCGAAATTAGAAAAGATATAGAGATGTTTCTTTTGACATTAAATGACAGTTCTGATAGAGTGCGCCCAACTTCTATGCAGATACCTCCAAAGTGGCGAACTGTTTCAACGAATCGACCGGGTCGGCCCTACGTTTCTACAAGTAGAAACGTTTTCAGCTTGCCCAGTACTTTCGCCCACAACACAATGCAGCGAAATTCGGTCTTTGTTCGCCTGCATCGGGAAATTCCTGGTTTTTCTATCCAAAGGAGGAAGGTATGAAAGTCTCGAAGGAAAGAGTAAGTCGTCGCGATTTTCTGAGGCTGTCTGCAGTTACAGCCCTCTCCGGAATCGGCGCAACCGCGCTGGCGGCCTGCGCGCCGGCTCCTGGGCAAGGGGCATCCGGCGACATGGCAGCAGATGAGCCCGCCATGGCGCAACAGACGATCACCTATTGGGATTGGTGGGGCCCCGCCGCCAATGAGACCAGCAAAGCCCTGTTCGACCGCCTGCCGGTTGCCCTGGGAGAGTCGAACCCTGAGCTGGAGTTGAACTATCAGAACGTTCCCTTCGGTGAATATTTCGTAAAATTCCTGGCGGCGCATGCGGCGGACGACACGCCTGATGTCATGCACAGCTCGGTATACTGGGGCCGTGACTTCTTCGACAGGGGTGCCCTCCTGGACCTGACACCCAACATCGAAATAACGCCGGACCTGGCGCCGGAGAACTTCCTCGACGGCGCGCTGCTGCAGGCGACAAAGGGGCCTGCGCAGTACGGCGTACTGGGAGAGGGACCGGACAGCAACCAGATCTTCTTCAACACCGATCTCTTCGATGAGGCGGGCGTCACGACCGACCCCGACGAGATCGCAACTTGGGGCTGGGCGGACTTCACCGACGCGGCCAAGGAGCTGACCAAGCGTGACGGCGACGAGGTGGTTCAGTCGGGTTTCCTGATCGCCACACCGACCGCCCAAACACTGAGTGTGTGGGCCAGTTGCCACGATGTCGGCTTCTATTCGAAGAACGATGCCGGCATTGAAAATGGCATCGGCTTCAACGAAAAGAACGCAGCGGTAAACGGACTGAAATGGTTCCTGGACATGTTGCATGTGCACCAGGTCTCCCAGCCGATAGCCCCTGAACGCCAGGACTGGGCGCAGTTCCAGCAGGGAAAGACTGCGATGGCGGCTTCCGGTCCTTGGAAATATGGGCCCCTGACCAATGACCTGCCGGATCTGAACTGGTTCACGATGTTGTGGCCCGCGGCGCCGGTGGACGGCGGGAAACAAGGCTCGGCCCACTGGAACAACATGCTGGTTGTGCCGACCAAGTCGCCCAACAAAGATGCCGGTTGGGCCTTCCTCGAGTTCTGGTGCGGGCTGGGTTGGATGTTGGAGCGGTTCGCGATCGGCAGCTGGTTGGCGCCGCGTAAGGACTTCTACGAGACACCGGAATACAAGGCCGCGCTGCAGGAACTTCCGGTCCTGCAAATGGTCCCACTGGCGTCAGCGGCGGGCACGCCGTTGGTCTACATCCAGCAGAGCGCCTTGGATGCGGTAATCAAGCCGATCCTGGAAGCGGCGATTCTGCAGGAGACAGAGCCGGAGGCAGCGATCGAGCAGTTGGTCGCTGAGTGCACTGAGGTTATGGTAAACGCCGGTTACTCTTGATCCACATATGGCTCGCGGTCGGTGATTGCTGACCGGCCGCGAGCCGGTGTATTTCAGAGCGCAGTGACAAATGACGACTCTGGCACAACCTTCCCAGCCGGTGCAGACGCGTGCAAGCAGACAGAGAGAACTGTGGAGACGTTTCAGGAAAACTTGGCCGGGCTATCTGTTTATCAGCCCGGCAGGCCTGCTGATCACGGTCTTTTCCTACATCGCGATCATCTTCTCTCTCTACATCAGCTTCCACCAATATGACATCATCTCAGAGGCGCGGCCTTTCGAGGGGCTGGAAAACTACACGCGCGCGTTGAGCGATAAGCTGGTACGGATCAGTTTCCGCAACACCTTCATCTATGTCGTTGTAATTGTTCCGTCGATAACGATTATCTCCTTGCTGCTGGCGGTTCTGGGAAACCAGGTCCGGCGGGGGCGGGCGCTCTTCCGCACCGTCTTCTTCATCCCCACAATTACGCCTATCGTGGTGACCTCGATGCTGTGGGTATGGCTCTACGAACCCACCGGCGGGATCAACAGGCTGCTTGAGATGATAAACATTGAGGGCCCCAACTGGCTCTTCAATCCAGCCACCGCGTTGCCGGCGATCATGATCATGACCATCTGGGGCGCGGTCGGCTACTACATGATCATCTTCCTCGCCGGCCTGGCCGAGATCCCGGAGGTCTTCTACGAAGCGGCCAAGGTCGACGGCGCCGGCCGCTGGCACACCTTCTGGAGCATCACTATCCCCCTGTTGCGCAATTCGCTCATCTTCGCCTTCGTTACCTTGACGATCGCCGCCTTTCAGGTCTTCACTCAGGTCTTCATCATGACGCAGGGCGGCCCCATGAACTCGACACAGACGGTTCAAATGGTCGTCTACCACTACGCATTTCAACGATTTGAAATGGGCTATGCGTCCGCTATATCCTGGCTTCTGTTCGGCGTCATCTTCTTCTTCTCCGCGCTGCAGCTGAAGCTGTTCATCTCGCGGGAGCTGTACTGAGTCATGGCGCGCACACTGTCCGACCCCGGCGGCGGGGCGAGAGAACAGAACAGGCTGCTTCTGATTGCAACCAAGCGCAGCTTTACCATCATCGTCTATGCGCTGCTGATTGCCCTCGCCTTCAGCATGATCTTTCCCTACCTGTGGATGCTGGCCAACTCCTTCAAAAGCCGGACCGACTTTTTCACCAATCCCTATTCGGTCATTCCCATGCCGCCAACGCTGAGCACATACTATGATGCTCTGACGATCGGGCGGATGGGAGTATACCTGGGTAACAGCATTCTGTATGCGGCCGCGGTTTTGATTGTCCAGCTACTCATCGACTCGCTGGCGGCCTATTCGTTCGCGCGCGTCGATTTTCCCGGCCGGGAGACCCTCTTCCTGGCCGTGCTGGCGACGCTGATGCTCCCGGGTTCGGTTACGCTGATCCCGACCTTCCTCATCGCGCATGGGTTGGGTCTCACAAATACATTTACGGGGGTGGTGCTGCCGGGCTTTGCCGGCGCCTTCGGTATATTCCTCTTGCGCCAGTTTTTCCTCAATATCCCGCGCGAGCTGGAGGACGCCGCCCGTATCGACGGCTCCGGCTTTTTCGGCACCTATTGGCGCATCATGCTGCCCCTCGCCAAACCGGCCATGGTGACGCTCGGCGTCTTTATCTTCCTCAACGAGTGGAGCTCCTTCGTCTGGCCCCTCATCATCCTCTCCGACTGGAAAAAGTACCCGGTCACCGTCGGCATCGCTCTCTTCCGCGACGTCAACCAGATCAACTGGCCGGCCGTATTCGCCGGCTCCACCATCGTCTCCTTCCCCATCGTCATCCTCTTCGTCCTCGCCCAGGAATACATCATCGGCGGCATCAGCCTCTCCGGCCTGAAGGGATAGAATGCCCCGGGCGGCCCAGACACAACCAAGATGAATCTCGGCCTGGGGGAAATAACCCCTGGGAGCTGCGCATCTCGCCTGCGTATTGATGTAGCTGACCAGAGTCAGTCAGAGACCTGCTCTTGTTATAGGATTCATCCGAACATTCGTGCGGCATTGGTTTAGGGATCAGTAAGGGTCTATAATAGGTCAGACCGACCCCCACCCTTGTGAGGATTATTAAGATGCCGTCTCACAGTATTTGGCGAAGCATGGGCTTTGCTTTCGAAGGGTTGCGCTATGCCTTTAAAAGTCAACGCAGCCTTCGAATCGAAAGCATTATTGCAGGATTTATTGTCTTGATTGGATTTGCTTTGGACATCAGCAGGCTGGAGTGGGTTATCGTAATTATTTCGATTTCCTTTGTCATCGGGTTTGAACTGGTCAACACCGCTATAGAAGCTGTAGTTGACCTGGTGTCTCCCGAATATCATCCACTCGCGAAAGTCGCCAAAGATATAGCCTCAGCCGCCGTTCTGACAAGTGGGGTCGGGGGGCTGATTGCTGGACTTGTTATCTTTGGAGCTCACATACTCAGGGATTGGTTATAATGTTCCCCAAAATATCCCGCCTGCTGTCTGACCCGAAAAGCCGGCTTGACCGCATCCGCAGCAGATGTTACATTCGGGCGCATAGTTCTCTTTCAACCACGCCTTTACCGTACCCATTTCGACCGTCGTGATCGACTAAACCAAGTCACTAGGAGGCTGAAATGAACAGGGCACTGTCGCGCCGCCAATTCCTGATCGGGACTGGTGGCCTCGCTGCCGGGCTTATCGCCGCTTGTGCGATGCCGGCGGCGCCTATGGAAGACGATGCAACCGAAGGCTCAGGGATGACCGGTGAACTGACGATCGACATGCAGTACGTTCCCGGCAAAGTTACCGCGGATACGCCGGTGGCGCTCCACGAAATCCTGCACATCGCCTCGGAGTACGAGGATATGCACCCCGGCGTCGAGGTCATCTTTGAGGAGCCGTTCAAGGCCACCGAGGCGATGACCCAGCCGACCTACTTCAGGGCCGGCGCGGCCGCAGGTACGCTGCCGGATATCACCTTCACCTACGGCCTCACCTTCATCTACGACAAGGACACAATTGTCCCGACGACCGAGTACCTCAATCAGCCCAACCACTATATTCCCGCGGGCCAGCCCGGCAGCAGTCGCTGGCTCGACCAGTGGTTCGAGGATGTACATCCGATCGTGCTGGCCGACGGCAACAACTACGACATTCCCGTCGGTTGGGGCGGCCCGGGACTGGTGATCGCCTACAACAAGGAGATATTCGCCGAGGCCGGCCTCTCCGGTCCTCCCGAAAAGACCTATTACGACTACTACCAGGCCTGCGAGCAGATCCTCGATATGGGCACGATTCCCGTGGAGAGTACGCTGCTCAGCTGGGAATGGGACCGCATGGTCGACTATCTGGTTCGGGCGATGGGGCTGTTCGAGCTGATCGACATCAACGGCGACGGCTTCTGCGACGACGTGGAACAGACCCGCGCCGCCGTCGCCGGCATCGTGCGCCTCGACTCACCTTACTGGGTCGAGCCGACCCGCATCTGGAAGGAAGCGACGAACTACTACCAGCCGGGCTACCTGCAGATGGCGCAGACCACCTCCGCGATCGGCTATGGCGAGGTCTTCATGACGGAGCAGACCTCGATGGTGTGGAACGCGAACCGCATCTGGCCGCAGTTGATGGAGCTGGGGGGCACCGACAAGTTCGGCGTCTTCAATCTGCCGCGCCTGACCAACAAGCTGACACCGTGGGGCGAAGAGGACCCGACCTGGCTGATCGCACGCGGGACCGAGAGCAAGACGGTGACCAAGACCGCACGCGAACGGGGACACATCGACCTGGCCGTCGATTTCCTCAAATTCATGACCACGCCGGCGAACACCGCGCGGCTGATCCACGAGCGCCTTGGCACGAACCTGGTGCTGCCCACGATCAAAGGCCTCGAAGATCTCGAGGTCGACGACGATGTCAAGGGGTTGGTCAGCGACTATGAAGCAGATACCGCCAAGCCCGGATTCTCCTCCGACCGCATCGGCGACTGGCACTTCTGGTACGAGTGGTTCTCCGCGATTCAGGCCTACTTCGCCGACGATATGACACTGGAAGAAATGATCCAGATTCAGATCGACGTGCTGCCCACCTTCATCGAAAATTTCCTCGTCGACAAGGAGCTGCACGCAGAGGCCGCGGAGTGGGAAAAGATGCAGGCCGACTACACCCCGCCGCCGTGGGGCGATTACACCGTTCCCAACGAACCGTTCGTGATGCCGTTCAACGCCTGACCGCTAACTGCAGTTGATAGTGGCCAGTGGCCGGTGATCAGCAGATCACTGGCCGCCGGCCCCTTATGAACCCCATGTGAACCCCATGTCAGTACAGACTGCCGACGCGGGTCTCGACAGTAAACTGTGGAGCGGGCGCCGCCGTGCGCTGCGCCGCAACCTGACCGCGTTCCTCTTTCTGCTCCCCACCTTCCTCTTCCTCGCCATCTTCATGTACCAGCCGACAGTCAATGTCATCTATCATACCCTCTTCCGCTGGGACGGCTTTACGGTGGAGCGGTACGTTGGGTTCAAGAACTTCATAACGATGGTGAACGACCCCAACATGCACATCGCCTCGCGCAATCTCGGCTGGTTCTTCCTCGGCTGGATGTTGCAGCGCATCTCCCCCTTCTTGGTGGCGGAGCTGGTCTTCAACCTCAAGCGGGAACGTTCCAAATACTGGTACCGCACGCTCTTCGTGTTGCCGATGGTGGTGCCCTTTCTTGTCACCATCATGATCTGGAAGTTCATCTACAACCCGCTGCCCACGACTGGCGTGCTCAATCGCATGTTGGGGAGCTTCGGCCTGGAGCAGTGGCAGACGGCCTGGCTGTCCGAGCCGAGCCTGGTCATTCTGGCGCTGCTGTTCGTCAGCTTCCCCTGGATCTCCGGCTGGCCGTTCATGATCTTCTACGCCGGCCTGCAGCAGATCCCCAGCGAGGTGCTGGATGCGTCCGTCATGGACGGTTGCAATGTATGGCAGCGCATGGTGCGGATCGACATTCCGCTGGTGGTCACTTCGATTCAGCTGGTGGCGATTCAGACCATGATCGGCATCATCCAGGAATTCGCCTTTGTGCTGATCATGACGGCCGGCGGGCCGGCCAAGGCCTCGCTCGTGCCCGGTCTGCTGCTCTTTATGGCCGCCTTCCGCGGGGACCAGATGGGCTACGGCGCAACCATCGGGGTGACGATGTTCATCGCCATCTTCATTCTCACCCTGCTGAGCTTCCGCTACACAACGTCGCCGTTCGCCCGCACGCGACGCACAAGGGAGACCTGATGACCGGGCAGACAGTCGACCGGCCCTTCACATCATCGCCGGACGCCGCGCCGGTGGAGCTTGGCGCCCGGTTCAAAAGCGCGCTGCATCATGCGTTGCTGCTGTTTCTCCTCCTTCTGACCTTCTTCCCCTTCTTCATCGCTATCCTCACCTCGCTCAAGAGCTTTCAGCAGCTGCTGTCGAATTTCTGGCTGCCGGCCTTTCCGCTGCAGCTGCACAACTATGTGATGGCCTGGAACGAGATCTATCGCTCAATCATCAACAGCAGCCTCGTCAGCCTCGGGGCTGTTGCGGGTGTTCTGCTGTGCGCGTCGCTGGCCTCGTACGCATTTGCGCGCATCGACTTCGCCTGGCGCGACGGGGCCTACTACCTGGTGCTGTCGCTGCTGATGATCCCCGGCGTCCTCACCCTGATCGGCCGCTACCTGCTCATCGTCCAGTTTGGGCTGATGAACTCGCTCTGGGGGCTGATCCTGCCCTATATCGCCGGCGGTCTGGCCTTTGCCGTCTTTCTGCTCACCGGTTTCTTCTCCGATCTGCCGGAGGAGCTGTTCGAGGCGGCGCGCATGGACGGCGGCACCGAGCTGCAGATGTACCGGCTGATCGCGCTCCCGCTTTCGCGTCCGATCATGGCGATCGTCGGCCTGCTGACCTTCCTGTCAACGTGGGGGGACTATGTGTGGCCGTTGCTGGTGCTGCGCTCGCCGGAAAAGTTTACGCTGATGTTGGGGCTGGCGAAGTTCACCGGCAACAGCCAGGTGATGTTCGGGCCGCTGATGGCCGGTTACGTGATCGCGTCGGTCCCGACCGCGATTATCATCATCCTCATGATGCGCACCTTCGCGGGCGCCGCCCTGGTAGGAGCATTCAAATGAGCGAAGGCAGGAAATATGCGGCCGGGATCATCGGCTGCGGCAGGATGGCGAATCTGCACGCAGAGGCCTATACGCTTGTGCCCGATACGCAGGTGGTGGCCGCCGCCGACATCGACCCCGACAAGCTCGATCTCTTCTGCGAACGCTGGTCTGTCCCCCAGCGCTACCGCAGCTATGAGGAGATGCTGGCGCAGGCCGATCTCGATATCGTCAGCGTCGTTACCTTGGACAATCTGCACGGCCCCGCGACCATCGCCGCAGCCGAGGCCGGCGCGCGCGGCGTCTTCTGCGAAAAGCCGATGGCCTTCGACCTCGAAGAGGCGGACCGCATGATCGCGGCCTGCGACCGCGCCGGCGCCAAGCTCGTTGTCGACCATTCGATGCGTTTCGAGAAGAACTTCATCGAGGTGAAGGCGATGATCCAGCGCGGCGACATCGGCAATCTGCGCACCATCCGCGCCAACATGCTCTCCACCGACCAGCGCGATCCCAACAGCTGGCATTCGCAGTACGTGACCGCGGGCGGCGGCGAGCTGATGCACAACGGCACGCACCTGACCGATCTGATCCGCTTCTACGCCGGCGATCCCGAGTGGGTCTTCGCAACGGTGGAGCGGGGCAACAAGGCCATCACAATCGAGGACCTCGGCGCCGGCCTGTTCCGCATGGACAGCGGCTGCCTCTTCTTCTTCGAGTCGGGCGGACGGCGGCGCTATGGCACCTTCGAAATCCTGATCGAAGGGGACGAAGGCCGCCTCGCGATCCAGCACGGCGCGCGCAACAGCATGGGGGCTATGGGCGGCTGGGCTTGGGAACCCTTTCTGCACCGCTGGCGCGGACGCGCCGAGCCGGTCGAGTGGGAGCCGGTCCCCACCCAGCGGGACAACGCCACCATCAACGCGGTCGCCGACATGGTCGACTGCATCGAGAATGACCGCGAGAGCATCTCGAGCGGGCGGCAGGGCCGCGCCGCGCTGGAGATGATCATGGCCGTCTACGAATCGCAGCGGCGGGGCTTGGCGCGCGTCGACTTCCCGCTCGAGATCCGGGACAATCCGTTTGGAGATATGCTCGAAAGAGGTCAGTTATAGCGTAGGAATCCCCATGCGCCCGCCGGCGATCGTCATTCGCCCGATGACGCCCTCCTGCGCGGGCGCCTCCCTGGCAGGAGCGCCCAAATGAGCAACGGCAAGCGTTACACGGTGGGAATCGTCGGCTGCGGCAGAGTGGCCGCGCTGCACGCGGCGGCGTACACGCATGTTCCCGATACGGAGCTGGTGGCCGCGGCCGACATTGACGCCGACAAGCTGGGCCTCTTCTGCGAACGCTGGTCGATTCCGCAGCGCTACGGCAGCTATGAGGAGATGCTGGCGCAGGCCGACGTCGATATCGTCAGCGTCTGCACAATGGACAATCTGAAGGGCCCGGTGACGATTGCCGCAGCCGGGGCCGGCGCACGCGGCATCCTCTGCGAGAAGCCGATGGCCTTCAACCTGGAAGAAGCGGACCGGATGATCGCGGCCTGCGACCGCGCCGGCGCCAAACTGATCGTCAACCATTCAATGCGCTTTGAGGCGAACTACATTGGCATAAAGAAGATGATCGAGCAGGGGGAGTTCGGCAATCTGCGCACGATTCGGGGCCACCTGCTCACGCCCGATCGGCGCGATCCCGCCAGCTGGCATGCGCAATATCAGACGGCGGGCGGCGGTAACTTGATGCACGACTGTACGCATCTCTTCGATCTGATCCGCTTCTACGCCGGTGATCCGGAGTGGGTTTTCGCCACGGTGGAGCGGGGCAACAAGACGGTCACAATCGAGGACGTTGGCGCTGGGCTGTTCCGCATGGACAGCGGCTGCCTCTTCTTCTTCGAGTCCGGCGGACGGCGGCGTTATGGCACCTTCGAGATCCTGATCGAAGGCGATGAAGGGCGGCTGGCGATCCAGCACGGTGCCGGCAACAGCCTGGAGCGGTCCGGCGGCTACGGCTGGGAACCCTATCTGCACCGCTGGCGCATGAAGACCGAGCCGGTCGATTGGGAGCCGCTGGCGACGCAGCGGCAACACGCCTGGATCAACGCGGTGAGCGACCTGGTTGACTGCATCGACCAGGACCGGGAGAGCGTCTCAAGCGGCAGGCAGGGCCGCGCCGCGCTCGAGATGATCATGGCCGTCTACGAATCGCAGCGCCGGGGTCTGGCCCGTGTAGACTTTCCCCTCGACATCCGCGACAATCCGTTCATAGATATGCTCGAAAGAGGCCGGATATAAGGAAGAAATGGCCATGCGCCCACCCGATCTGACGCACCAGCTGATCTACAAGAACCCCCACGCCTACTGCGCCTGGCCCGATATCAAGATCCTGCAGAACGGTGAGTGGGTCCTGGCCTTCTGCGAGGCGATGCGCCGCCCCGTCCTCACGCATCTCGACCCGAGTCTGCTCAACATGCTGCTGCGCTCCCAGGACGGCGGACAGACCTGGCACGGGCCGCAGGTGATCGCCGGCTACGACTTCGCCGGTATGGACGACCCCGGCATGGTGCAGCTCTCCAGCGGTCTCCTTCTGGTCAATACGGCGCGCAACCGCTTCGTCTCGCTGGACGTAGCCGCTAGCGACCCCGCCTGCGCGTCTTTCAGACGCGATGCGGAATTCGCCTGGGCCGGCTCCTTCCCGGTGGCGGAGGGCACCTATGTCCATCGCTCCGAAGATGGCGGGCGCACCTGGGCCGGGAGCGCCCGCGTCGATGTCTCTCCCTATGTCTCCGGGTACACGCTGCGCTCCATCGCCGAACTGGAAGACGGAAGCCTGCTGCTGCCCTGCTACGATGAAAGCCAGGTCCCCTGCCCCTCATTTGTCGTCCCCTCCTACGACCAGGGCCGCACCTGGCGCGGCGCGCGCCTGATCGCCGTCGATGATACCATCGGCTTCTTCGAACCTGCCCTGCTTGCCCTGCCGGGCGGACGCGTGCTGGCGATGCTGCGCACGCATGAAGAGGGCAACTACCATCTCTACCAATGTCATTCGGACGACGGCGGTAGCGCCTGGAGCAGCCCGCAGCCTACCCCGATGCGCGGCCTGCCGCCCCACATGCTGCGCCTGCAGGATGGCCGCCTGCTCTGCGTCTACGGCTGTCGCTGGGCGCCCTTCGGGATTCGCGCCTGCCTTAGCAACGACCAGGGCGCGACCTGGGATATCGACAACGAGCTGGTCCTCAGGGACGACTTCCCCAACGGGGATCTGGGCTATCCTACCTCGGTTCAGCGGCCCGACGGCTCCATCTGCACCGCTTACTACGGTCAGGACGGCGACGGCGTTACCTGCATCCAGGCCAGTTCATACCGGATTCCGGACTGAATGCGGGGACTGAATGCGGGGATAGTATCGGTCTGCCGCGCCTCTGAGGAACGAAATGCAAATGGGCACGGCCGCGGCGGCCATGCCCACTGTCTGTCGGATTCCAACGTACTGGTTTGAGTGGCGACGGGTGGACTTGAACCACCGACCTAGGGATTATGAAGCCCTCGCTCTAACCGCCTGAGCTACGTCGCCGGGCCGGAACAATCTGCAGTTCGTCTGAACTGTACAACCCCGTGTGAACTGTACAACCCACAGTCAAAAATGAGCCGCCGACCGATTTCGGTTCGGCGGCTTTATGAAACTGAGGTAGCGGGGGCAGGATTCGAACCTGCGACCTTCGGGTTATGAGCCCGACGAGCTGCCACTGCTCCACCCCGCAACAGTAAAGGATACCTTACCACACCAACCGCGCGACGTCAAATTTCAGCGTTTCGCAGTTCGACAGAGGTTCCACAAACTGCCCCGTCCCAGCAGGGACCCACTTGATCTACTCCTGAAGCCGTTGGATCAACGACTGCCACCAGCTCCAGTCCAGGGGCCGGAATGAGTCTTCCTCTGCGGCCGGGGTCGGTGCCGCAGGCGGACTCCCCGCCCGCGCAGCCGGCGGGTCCAGCAGAATGTAGACCTCATCTCCCTCCTGAATGTAGCCCAATTCGCCGCGCGCCATCTGCACCACATACTCGTCGCTTGTCGCGTAGCGCAACTGTGCTTCCAGGTCCAGCGAACTCTGTTGGCCCAGCGCAATGTTCTGCCGCATCTCCGCAACCTGCGCCTGCACCGCGCTCAACTCCCGCAGTTGCTCCACATGCTGGAACACAAAATACAGGCCAACCACAACCGTAAGCAATAGCAGGGCTGGATAGGCCGGGTGGCGCTGCCGTCGTACATCCTGCGGACTTGGATTGAGCGGGACTCGGACAAGACCCATCGGGTTTTCTCGGCGGACCGCGTCGCGTAAAGTTTGGCTGCGCCCTTGCCGGAAAGGACGCGGCCCGAGGGAACCCTGAACACGACAGGATAAGAACAAAAGGAACCCGGACGGATAATCTGGGTCCCTCTTAAATGCCGCAGGAGGGATTTGAACCCCCACGAGCTAATGCCCACTACGCCCTGAACGTAGCGCGTCTTCCTATTCCGCCACTGCGGCTCGGTAAGCTTGATTTATAACATGCGCCTATATGCCCTGTCAAATCTTTTTCCCGGGAACGACTGTCTGCGTTGCTGTTTCATCGCCTTTGCGAGAGAAAAAGTTGGCCAAAAATAGGTGATCAGTTGACGAGAAATCGGTCTAATTCCCGCTCAACTGCTGGTTCACCGGCACGCGGCGCGTGAGGATATACCAGTCGGGGAATGTAGCGAATCGGTCGGCCGGCGTGTTCAACGGCCCAATCTGGACCGCCTTGACGCGCTCGCTGACACCGTACGTATACACAGGGTAGTAAAGAGGGATAGCCGGTACGTCGTCGGCAAAGAGCTGCTGAAACAGCGCATAAAGCGACTTGCGTTTCTCCGGGTCCACCGTCATCCTGGCCTCGATCATCAGGCTATCCGCGTCCTGATTCGACCATCCACCGAAGTTCTGACCTGTTTCGACCTGGCTGCTGTGATAGAGGGGGAAGGGATCGGGGTCGCCGGTGATATCCCAGCTGAGGAGCGCGGCCTCGAAGCGCCGCGGCGTCAGGAACTCGGTCACGAAGCCGCCGAAGCTGACGCTCTCCACCGCGACCTTGACGCCGACAGCCTGCCAGTCCGCCGCAATCTGTTCGATCAGCGCAATGCGGGTTGGGCCGTCGTTTGTGAGCAGAATCAGCTGCATCGGCAGCCCGTCCTTGTCGCGCACGCCGTCTCCGTCGCTGTCGACCCAGCCACTCTCGTTTAGAATCCGTTGCGCTTCATTCGGATTATATTTGTAGGTGCGGGTATCCGGCGCGTGCCCCCAGTTATTCGAAGGAATGGGGGATGAGGCGAGCACACCGTGCCCTCCGACCACATCATCCAGTAGCCGCTCGCGGTCAAGGGCGTGATAGAGCGCACGGCGCACGTTTGCATCCTGCAAAAAGGGCACATCCGGGTTCTGCAGGTTGAAGATGACACCGACATAGGTTGATAGCGGCGCGGAAAAGAGCTGCAGGTCCGTTCGGGCCTTTGCCAGTGGGATGTCCGACTGCATTACCTGGCTCACGCCGTCCAATTCGCCCTCTGTGTAGGCTGCGTAGATCGAAGGAAAGTCGGGATAGAAATGGAACTCAAGCGCCGAAACCATCGGAATGTCCTCATTGGAAAAAGGACTGCGTTCCAGGCGTATGAACTGCGCCGATGTCAAGGTCGCCTGCATCGGGCCATTGCCAACCGGGCGTGCATTGAGGGGGCTCGTCAGCAGTTCAGACGGGGGCACGTCCTGCCAGATATGTTTTGGCAGCAGTCCCACCGTTGTAAAGTCGAGGAACGGTGCAAAGGGCTCATCCAGAAGTAGGCGCACTGTCTGCTCGTCGACCGGTTCCACCGTGACTGAGCGCCACAACTCCGCCAGGTCGGGCAGGATCGGCGAATCCGGGTTCTGCATCATCTCGATCGTGAACAGAACGTCATCGATGGTTACTGGTTTGCCGTCGTGCCAGAACTGGTTCTCACGTAGCGTAAAGGTATAGACAAGTCCATCCGGGGCTGTCCAGCGCTCCGCCAGGTCTGGCACCACCCGGCCCTGTTGATCGAGGCGGGTCAGGCCGCGAAAGAGCAGGCTGCACAGATCGCGATCGATTTCGTGCGTGTGGCACAACAGCGGATTGATGTATTGGGGATTGCCGGCAACGCCTTCACGAAAGACCCCGCCCCGCTCCGGGACCAGAACTGTGGAGACGTTGTATGCCGTGACGCCCATCAGAAGCGTCAGAAGAATGATGCCCAGGACGGCCAGCAGCATCTGCCAGCGGATATACCGGCCCAGGGGCGCCGGCGTCGCGGACGGTGCAACCGGTCCCGGCAGATGGCTGGAAGGTGGGGTTCTATCCAAACGAGGCGTCTGGGGCCCCCGATTGACCGGCCTTCCGAATGGCTGTTGTTCCGACATGGGAAAAACTGCGGTGGCCAGTGAGCGGCGGCCACTGCTATTCTAGCGAAGGGCGACTGTCACGAGACTGAGCAGGAGAAACAGAGACGCCAAAGTAAGCGTCAGATTGAACATCGTCTTCTCCACGCCTCGCCGGGTGCGCTGGATGCCGGCATCGCCTCCAAAGGCGGTGCCCAGGCCGCTGCCCTGACCTTGCAACAGAACGATGCCGATCAATGTGAGGGCAATGATAACCGTTGCAATCATAAAGAAGACATCCATCGGTCACCTCGGAAGTTTGGCGTGTTGCGCTGTCCGCGCATAGACAAAAACACCCAAACACCTTGCTGTCCGACTGTCTGTCTGCCTGAACAACGCCAGTCAACGACAATCTGACAAGTGCTGGGCTACTACGCAGGAACTTTCAAATGCAATGTGCTGACAGAAACGAGAAGGCCGGCTCGGCCTTCTCGTCGATTGCCAGTCTGTCCGTTGCTACTTGCCAAGCCTTGGCGTAAGCGGCAACTGAAGCGGGCGTCAGACCTTCTCAGGTGGATTCGTCTCAGAACTCACCGCAGGCTCAGCGCTCTCCACAGCGGGGGCGGCGTCCGTTGTCTCCGAATCTTCCTCTTCACCTTCGTCCTTGGCCGCCTTGCGGAATTCGCGGATGCCGCGGCCCAGGCCGCCGAACACCTCCGGCAGTCGCCCGACGCCAAAGAAAATAATGACAATGACCAGGATCAGAATCAACTCAGTTGGACCCAGGGTCGGACCCAGCAGAAAGAATGGCGGTGTAATTCCTATCATTTGCTAAGCTCCTTGGCTCACAGAATGCGGAGCGCATTGGCGAAGTCAATCATGCTGCTTCAATCGTTGCATTATACCATGAATGCCTCCAGCTACAAATCAAGATACCACATGCGAGTGCACCCCAAAATGGGGGCGGCAATGAGGTTGAACGCCGTCAGACGCTGCAGTTGGAGCGGATTCAGAAACTGATGGCGGTCCAGTGGCTGCAGGCGGAGGAGGGGGATGTAACGCCGCAGGACACCAGGCTATTCCTGCAGCTGATGGATAGAGAGGAGAAGCTGTTGGACCAGAACGCGGCCAGGCAGCACAACAGGCCGGACGAGGAGCCGAAAGAGGCGAAGAATAAACCGAATTACCGTGCGCTGACTGAACAGGAGCTCAGGCAGTTCCTGGCCCTGCTAGCGAAGCTGCGGGGCACGGATGACGCTGAGTCTTCAGGGGCCGCCGCCTGAAAAGCCGGACGCCAGCCGGCCCTCAATAACCGCCTGACTGTTCCACCGCTGGCATACTTATGTATGTAATTCCCGCTTCTTGGGGCCAACCATACTTTGCCTTAAGGACCTTTCTCCCGGTCCTCCTCTTCGAATTCCAGCCACTCATCGACGATTTGACGTAACTGTAAGAAGACCTGGTCTCTATCGTCCCCATGACAGCAGGGACCTATGATTCCAGGGTAAGAACCCACATAACATTGGTCTTCATCCGACCATTCGACGACCCCGCCGCAATTCGGGTTTTCGGTCATCGTTCGACCTCCTCAATAATTCGTCTCACTTCCTTTTCCTGGTACGGCTTTGCGTCATCACTTGGTTTTCCGGAAACTGTGACTCGCTTTCCCTAACACTCTATTCCTTGCCTATTAGTATATCTCACCCCCATTTTGTCCTGCACCCATCACAAGGGAGAGCATTCCCACGAGAGGTGGATTCTGGGAGCCTCGATCCAGAACTGCCGGAACTGATGAGTCGCTGGTTTGGTCGCCCTCAGATCCCGGAATGCACACGCTTTGCAAACCTAGCACAGTGGGTCCTTTTGTTGCAGGATGCACTCATGGGTGCCGGGCAGTTGTGCTGTGATACATTGTGAAAAGAAAGTCATCAGGACCTGATTAGCTTGCGGGGCAGTGGCGATGCCGGAGCCAAAAGAAGAGATCCGCGATATGAAGAATTTGACGGGAAACACCAGCTATGTTATATTGCAAATATGACAAACATAACAAAAATTTACGATATCCCAGCCACCCTCCATGCAATTCGCGCCAACCTTGACCTCACGCAAGAACAACTGGCAGAGCGGCTCGGCGTCTCCTTCGCCACCGTCAACCGTTGGGAAGGGGGCGCATCTAGGCCCCAGAAGGCGGCGCAGGAGGCAATCGCGGCGCTGGCCGCCGATATGGGCATCGACGCCGAAGCGGTTGCTGCAGAACCTGTTGATGCGGCCGCCGGCGTAACCCGGCGCCGGCGCGGCAAGAGCACGGCGACGCCTTCAACGAAGACCATGGAGCAGATGCTGTGGGACGCGGCCTGCTCCATTCGCGGGGAAAAGGACGCGGCCAAGTTTAAGGATTACCTGCTTCCTCTCCTCTTTCTCAAGCGGCTTTCGGACGTCTTCGACGATGAGATTGAGCGACTCGGCGAGGAGTACGGCGACCAGGATATCGCTCTGGAGATCGCCGAGAACGACCCCGATCTGCTGCGTTTCTATCTGCCGCCCGAGGCCCGCTGGGCGGTCATCAGCGAGCGCCAGGAGTACGACTGGCCGCTTGACGACCGGGGACGGAGCACGCGGCCCAGGGATATTGGCGAGCGTCTGACAACAGCCGTGCGCGCCGTGGTCCGGCACAATCCATCCCTTTCCGGCGTCATTGACCTGGTCGACTTCGCGGCCGAACGCAACGGTGAACGCGACGTCAATCCGGCCAGGCTTGCCGCCGTCGTGGAGACCTTCTCCGATCCGCGTTATCGAGTCGGGCTTGCTGATGTTCAGCCGGACTTCCTGGGCCGCGCCTACGAGTATCTGCTGCGCAAGTTCGCAGAAGGCTCCGGCCAGAGTGCCGGCGAGTTCTTCACGCCGACCGAGGTCGGCTTTTTGATGGCCCACATCATGCGCCCGAAACCTGGTGAGGAGTGCCATGACTATGCCTGCGGCTCGGCGGGGCTGCTCATCAAGCTGCAGCTCGTCGCCCAGGAACGCGACCCCACGAGCCGGCTACCGCTGAAACTGTACGGCCAGGAGTTGCAAGCCGAGAGTTACGCCGTTGCCCGTATGAACGCCATCATCCATGACATGGAGGCCGATGTACAGCGCGGCGACACGATGATCAACCCGAAGTTCAAGACCGCGGACAGCAAGATCCGCACCTTTGATATCGTTGTCGCCAATCCGATGTGGAACCAGCCTTTCGACCCTGAGCTTTTTGCCAGCGACCCATTCGACCGCTTCCGCACCCAGGGCGGCATTACGACCGGCAAAGGGGACTGGGCATGGCTCCAGCATACGCTCGCCTGTCTCAACGAACGCGGGCGCGCTGCCGTGGTGCTCGACACCGGCGCCATGACGCGTGGCTCGGGCAGCAAACACGAGGACAGGGAGCGCAATATCCGTAAATGGTTCGTGGAGCGTGACCTGATTGACGGTGTGATCCTTTTGCCCGACAACCTGTTTTACAACACCACGGCGGCCGGCGTGATCGTGGTCCTGTCGAAGCGCAAGCCCGCGGACCGGAAAGACAAGATTGTGCTGGTCAACGCCAGCGCGCGGGTGAAGAAGGGCCGCCCCAAGAACTACATCCCGGAAGAGGATATCCCCCCGGTGGCCGCAGCCTTTGTGAAAGGTGAACCGGTCGAGGGGGAGGTTGCGGTCATTACGCGGGATCAAGCGGAGGAGGCCGACTACAATCTGAGTCCGAGCCGGTGGGTGGGGCAAGAAAGCTCGGCAGAGTTCGCCTCAGTAAGTACACTACTCACTGAGCTTATAGCTCTTGACAATGAGGCGCATGCGCTCTCTTCGTCCTTGTCGAAGCTTCTTGAGGGAATCGCTGATGAGCCTGTTTGACGCCAAACTGACTGAGCGTCGTCGCTGGATGCAAGTAGGCGAAGCTTACGAAATTACAAAGAAACCACGCGCACTTGATATATCGTCATTGGAAGCGGTCCCGTTCGTGCCGATGGCAGCTATTCCGCAAGGCGGCAGGTATTCACCTGACTTCACGATGAAGGCTACAGCTCAGATCAGAAGTGGCACTTATTTCGAACGCGGCGATATTCTTGTGGCGAAGATTACCCCTTCTTTTGAAAATGGTAAGCAAGCCTTAGCGACAGAGGTGCCTACTCCGTTTGGTTTCGCGACGACGGAAGTTATTCCACTTCGGCCGCGCCATAAGGGACATGATCGACGACTCCTGTTCTTTTACCTATTGCATCCGGATATCCGACACTACGTTGCCGAGCGAATGGAAGGTAGTACCGGGCGACAGCGCGTGCCTCCTGAGGTGCTGCTCGATCTTCCATTCCCCGAATTTGCACTAGAAGAACAGCGTGCCATATCAGACACGCTGGAGGTTATTCAGGACTTTATCGCGCTCGAGGCAGAAGCGGCAGAAGTAACGACCTCTCTCAAACGTGCCACAATGCAACAATTGTTCACCAGCGGCCTTAACAACGAAGCGCAGAAGGAAACCGAGATCGGCCCGATGCCGGAGAATTGGGAGGCTCAATCAATTGCAGCACTGACCAATGTTGTGTATCGATATCCCAGCTATTACAAAATTGACTATGTAGATAGCGGCGTACCAGAGGTGCGAGGGGAGTTGCTCAGAGAAACTGGCGAGATCGAGAGCGATTTGTCTCAATTTCGCTTTATCGATTCTGAGACGGCGTCCCGATTTCCAAAGGTCCGACTTGAGACAGGTGACATCGTTATGTCAGTCCGGGGAACGATGGGAAAGATCGGAATTGCCCGGGATATCCATGTTGGAGCCGTAATAACTGCCAATCTTATTCGTCTCGCCCCAAAAAGACAAAGGGTATTGCCGGAGTTTTTTAAATCAGTCCTTATTTCTGAACGATTCAACAGGGCGTTGAAAATGGCCTCTCCGCAAACCACAATCAAGACAATCACCGCTCCAGTGTTAAAGTCATTGCGTTTACCTACTCCTGCGACACTTGAAGAACAGCGCGAAATCGTTGCCATTTTCGACGCTATTGACCGCAAAATCGACCTGCATCGCAAGAAATGTGCTGTCCTTGACGATCTGTTCAAGGTGCTGCTGCATAAGCTGATGACGGGCGAGATCAGCGTCTCTGGATTGGATTTGCCCCCTTTGCCGTCCGCAATAGCGGACACTACGACAGGAATAGATACGACAAATGAGTGAAGAGAACTATAGAAATTCAGGATCTGATGCCCAAATTGACTCCCGATGTGAGACCGACAGTCAGGACCCTGCCCGTCCGAATAAGCTCACGCCTAGTGAGTGGATGCGAAATCGTCGCCCGAATCTTTTTTCTGATTCGAGTTACCGGGAGTTCCCCCAAGTCTCGAAAGAACATTTCGAATATCATTTGGAAACGCTAACCAGTCGCAAACAGGAATTCCAATTCGAACACTTTTGTCGGAAGTTGGCGGAAAGAGAAATATGTCCGAACCTGCGCCCACAGACTGGGCCCACAGGTGGAGGTGACAGCAAAGTTGATTCCGAAACCTATCCTGTTGCTGAAGAGATCGTTGAACGATGGTGGATCGGTACACCATCGGCTGGAAAGGAGCGGTGGGCTTTCGCTTTTAGTGCCAAGAGTGAGTGGAAGTCGAAGGTCAAGAACGACGTCAAGAAAATCTTGTCCACTGGCCGCGCTTACAAGCGCATATATTTTTTTTCAAATCAATATGTGAGTGACAAGAAACGGGCAGACGAAGAGGACTCCCTCTCCAAGGAAACAGGCATTCCTGTTCACATCGTTGACCGCTCTTGGATCGTTGAGAAGGTTTACGACGCCGACCATCAGCAACGGGACAGCTACTTCGCGGCGCTGGACATTGGAAATGTAAGTAGAGAAAAGAAGGCCCGCCCAGGCCCTCGGGACACAGCAAGGCTTGAAGAGCTTGAGAAGCTGGATATGCAGGTCGCCGACCCATCGCGCTATCAAAGTGCGCGCTATCAATTGGTCGAGGACTGCCTACGAAGCGCCCTATTGGCCAGGGGGCTGGAGCGCTCTCGTAGCGAGGTAGAAGCACGATTCTTACAGGCGGATCGACTGGCACGCGAGCTGGACCATAATCGGCAGCGATTGCGCATTGCATACAGTCAGGCTTGGACAGTCTATTGGTGGTACGAGGACTATACGGAATTTGATCAACTCTACGATATTGTAGAGCGACGCGCCAAGAAATCCGATCAGGCCTCCGACGTAGATCTTCTCTACACCCTCTGGACGCTCCTGCCATCTTTAGTGGATCAAATCCAGGATACCCGGTTCGAATCCCGCTCACAGCGATTGGAGGCTATGCTGGCGAACCTAGCGGACGAATCCAGACGGCCTAACAACGCCCTTCAGGCACGAACTAGCCTGACATTGATGCGGACAATGCTGGCTTACCACTCCGGGAAATCAACAGAGGCTGAAGAGGGTTGGCGCAATCTTTCAAAAATTGTTGATCGGTCAGAAGGGCTAGGAGCATATTCGGTAGAGTATCTGTTTGACCTCGCCCAAGAATTTGGCGATTTTATTGACAGTCCCGCATTCGATGTGTTTTACGAAAAGATAGTAGATACCATGAGTAAGCGACGTGGAGAGGGTGAAGCGGGTACGGCCTATTTTAGACGCGCCAGTCAAAAGCTGGAAAAGAGAAAGCCTTACGAGTCAATTCAACTGTTCGGCCGTGCTGAGGAATTACTGATTAAGAGAGAATATCGAAGAGAACTGTGGATGACGCTTCTCGGCATTAGTCATGCCTTTGAACGCGTAGGACTTCTGTGGGCTGCTCGGAATAAGGCGCTGGCGGCTTCTGACCTTGCTTTAGAGGCATTTAAGGAACAAGGGCAGTTGACTCCTTCAACACTGATGGCTCTTAGGTGGCTTGTGTGGCTCGAACTTAAGTTGGGACGTCTCCCCCATATCCTGAAAGCGATATCCTTTTCGAATCTGGTTGCCGCACAACTCGACCTGCCTGAAGATCGGTTGGAGGTCTTTGACGAGGAAAGAACAATACAAGAAGGCGTGCTCGGTATCCACTTTCTCAATCTCCCCATGGACGCACTCTCAAACGTGACGCGCCTGCCCAACACTTTACAAGAGTTAGGGCTCGACCTCGCTCGGATTGCGTTGCTATTCGTCCTTGGCCATGAGCATGTTCTGCGTGAAGAAGAGTTCCTTGAAGATTGCAGAGATGCGGAGACTGCGCAAAGCTTCTTTGAATTGTGGCAGGATCAGCCTGCTGCCGAAGACATTCCTTTTCAACCCACGTTAGTAGATGGGAAGACCAGCACACTGAGGTCAACTATCCTCGGATCGGAAATCGTTATCGAAACGCCCAATAACGAAGTATCGTTTGGTATCGCCGAATCCCTCCTCAGTACTTTGGAGGCGTTCTTGTCCACTTGTGATGATCGAGAGGCATTCCCGTATCGCGAGCGTGTAACCATAGTCGTTTCACCGTCTGCACAATTGCACGGCACCCCACAGATCATATTTCCCGATAACGATAGTGGTTCAATTCTGATCACGCACCCGGCTGATATATGTTTCAAAACAGCCGCAGAACGTCAAGACTTTATGGAGTGGCTCAGAGAGACTCTCCTGCAGATCGCTTGTTCCATGCTTATGATACGTGCACCGGAAGGTTGGGCTGAACAGGCAATTGGCAAGGAACGCGGATTTTCACGTGCTCTGACCTCTGGTAATAGCCTGGCACTTACCAGAAGTCTCTTTGGTGAACCAGTAGAGGTAAAATTGTCAGATTGGATAAAGCAAGATGACCAAAACTACGAAGTGCTTCGAGATAGGCCATGGAGGACGGAGAAGACCGCAAGTGAAAGTAATTCGATGGAATCTGTGAAATTCAGCAGCGACTCACCACCTGCCAGCCTGTTTGAAAGAGAACACCTGAAACATACAGATCAGCGCGTACTTACGCCGATTGACACGCACTTGTGGAATCGAGCTCTATGGCGAGGGACTGTTTTTGAAAGGAGTCTCGATCCTGGCAACCCACCAATCCTTGCCATAGGATTCGAAGACGGAGAAGCCGGAAATGAAATCTTCAGAGCTTGGAAGGGCCGGTGGGGCAACATAGATGAAGACAATATGATAAGAGTGGTTATCATCACTGGACTTTCCGAACGAAAGCCTGCCGATTACGCGGTTGCCGTAGGGCCAAATTTTCGCCATATGGCGGAAACCGGCAAGAAAGCCTTTACGGTGATTTCACGAGTTAATCGAATGTCGCCTCCCTCTTCGATGAATCTGGACAATTTCATCACAGCCTACAGAGAGGCGGGAAGCTTTTTCCTCGCTCCGGTGTTGTTGAGTACAAGCAAGCAGATAGTAGGTGTACCTTCCCGACAACTCGCTATCGCTAAGTGGCAACTGGATATACGCAAAGCCTGGCAGATAGGTGACAACGACCCTGATATCTCCGTCTTAAGTGAAGACGACGATCCCATCATCCCACCCGGGGTGTCAGACCCTCCCGTCCATAAAGCCTTGAGACAAATCCGAGCGCTCCGGGAGCGGCGCCAGTGAACCTGGAGAGGTGAGCACCTTAGGTCTTGTTCGCTGCCTACTGTCAGTAGCACGGCGTCAGGCGGCTGCTATCTGCGACTCAGAGCTGTAAGATGACTTTGGATCGGACATCGATATCGATCTGCTCGTCGATTTCGAACCAGACCGCATTCCCAGCCTTCTGGGCGTCGTCGGCATGGAAACCGAACTGTCGGAACTATTCGCGGGTATGGGAGGAGGTAGCGCCAAATGGCGACACCTATGCCGGCATGGAAATCGGACTGTCTGAACTGTTCGCGGGGTGTAAAGTCGATCTTTGAACTGCCGAGGCTCTCAGTCCCTACTTCCGGCAGGATGTTCTGGACAGGGCGGAAGTCCAGTATGCGGGCGCATGATGAAGTCCGCCTACGCCACATGATCGAGGCGGCGCGTGAGGCCGTGTTGTTTGCCCACGGTCGCGTCCGTGTCGATCTGGATTCTGTTCGCCAGTTGCTTCTGTCTCTGGTCAAATCTATCGAAATCGTAGGGGAAGCCGCGGCCCAGATAAGCGAATCGACCCGTAGCGAACTGGCAAGTATTCCCTGGCCCAGGATTGTCGCAATGCGAAACCGGCTTGTCCACGCCTATTTCAGTATCAACCTCGATATCGTCTGGAATACGGTTCAGGAAGATTTGCCAGCTCTGTTCGCAAAGCGGGCGGTCTGCCGCCATCGACACAATTGGAGTGGTTTGTATCCCCTGATTCCAGGCATGACTGAATTCAACGTAACCGAAAGCGAATTGATTCTGGGTAAGGGGATTTGATGGCAGTCAACCACCTCGCAGCGATGACTGCCTCCGGCGAGTCCGAGACGCTGGAGTTCAAGGGCACCACAGGCGCGCGGCGGGAGGCGGCCATGACGGTGTGCGCCTTCCTGAACCAGGACGGCGGGCAGGTGTTGTTCGGCGTAACACCGGCCGGGGCCGTGGTGGGGCAGCAGGTCGGCGAGCACACCATCGAGGAGTTGAGCGCCGAGCTGCAGCGCATCAAGCCTCCGGCGTTCCCGACAGTGGAAAGGGCCCCCGTGGACGGCGGCCGGGCGGTCATCATAGTGACCGCGGCCCAAGGCGCGTCGAGACCGTATACCTATCGAGGCAGTGCTTACCGGCGGGTCGGGAACACCACTCTGGCAATGTCCGCCGACGAGTACAACCGGATGCTCTTCGAGCGGATGCACAGCGAACAGCGCTGGGAGAACCAGCTCGCCAGGTGGTCAGTCGATGATCTCGACGTGGCCGAGATTCGGCGGACGGTCGCGGAGGCGGTCCGGCGCGGGCGACTCGAGGAGCCTGTAGGTGGAGACCCGTCCGACCTGCTGCGTGACGGGGTGCTCCTTCGGGCGGCGGCGGTGCTGTTCGGCAGTTCGGAGCGGCTGGAGGTCGAGATGCCGCAGTGCCTGCTGCGCGTCGCCCGCTTCCGCGGGACCGACCGGATGGAGTTCCTGGACAATCGCCAATTCAACGGCAACGCGTTCACGCTCCTCGCGAGCGCAGAGCGATTCCTGCGCGACACACTGCCCATCGCCGGGCGGTTCGAGCAGGACCGCTTCGAGCGGATCGACGAGCCGCTGTATCCGCCCCTGGCCACGCGCGAGGCGCTAGCGAACGCCCTGTGCCACCGCGATTACTCCATCGGCAGCGGCTCGGTTGGCATAGCGATCTACGACGACCGGCTGGAAATCAGTTCCTCCGGCTCCCTGCACTTCGGCCTGACGCCGGAGAAGCTGTTCGAGCCACATGAGTCGAGGCCGTGGAATCCGTTGATCGCCCGCACCTTCTACCGGCGCGGGATTATTGAGGAGTGGGGTAGCGGAACACTGAAGATGGCAGACTTGGCGAGCAGGGCTGGGCTTCCGGTCCCGGAGATCGACGATAACGGCGGTGCTGTCACTGTGCGGTTCCGGCGCGGTCAGTTCGTTCCGCTGCCAACCCTTGGCGGTATGAGTGAGCCCGAAGCGCGGCGGGATATGATACTCGCGCTGCTGGACAGAACGCGGGATGGTTTGACGCGCCGTGAGCTTCACGCGGGTCTGGGTCCTGGAGTGACCGAACGGCAGGTGCGGAGGGCGCTTAAGGAGTTAAAGGACAGAGGGTTGATCATCTCCACAAATCGCGGGCCGTTGACGCGCTGGAAACAGCGGACGCGTTAGGGGCGCGATGGGAGTCAGATAGGAGTCAGATAGGGGCGCGATGGGAGGCCTATTGGAGCGCAAATGGGGGCGAAACAGGGTCCACAGCCATGACTGATCTGAAGGTCACTGAGGCTATCACCGTCCAGTTTCCGATGGTCCACCACGCGGCCGAGATCGGCTGGACTCCATTGCCGCCCCAGGAGGCCGGAGAGAAGCGCGGCGGCGTGGATGGCATGTTCTTCCGCGCAGAGCTTGAAACAAAACTCGGCCAGTTCAATCCGTGGATGTCTGCCGACGCCGTACGCCAGGTCATCGAGCGCTTGGACGCGGTCCCGCCGACCATCGAGGGCAACCGTGAGATGCTCGCCTGGCTGCGCGGCGAACGTCAAATGTATGACGAGACCGAGAATCGCCACCGGCGCGTTCAGGTCGTCGACTTCGAAATGCCAGCCGAGAACCTCTTCCACGTAACCTGGGAATGGCGGCTCCAACCCCCCGCCCGCAAGGGCAACCGCGCCGATGTCATGTTCGTCGTCAACGGCGTCCCAGTCGCTATCGTCGAGCACAAGAACCCCAAGGACGGCAACGCAATCGAACATGGCGTATCCCAACTCAGACGCTACGAAGAGGAGACGCCCGAACTGCTTGTCGCCCCCCAGCTCTTCAACGTGACCCATCTGCTCGATTACTGGTACGGCGTCACCTGGAACATCAGCCGGCGCTACATGGCGCGCTGGAAGCAACCACCAAACGAAACCTACAAGTTCGCTGTCCAGTCCTTCTTTGAACCGACCGATTTTCTGCGCACGCTCCGGGAATGGATTCTGTTCTATGTCGAGGACGGCGAAACGCGCAAATCGGTCCTGCGCCAGCACCAGCGCACCGCTATCGACAAGATCGTTGCCCGGTGCCAGGACCAGTCAAAGCAACGCGGTTTGATCTGGCATACGCAAGGCTCCGGCAAAACCTTTACGCTGCTGACCGCCGCCCGTCTGATCCTCGAGAACAAGGAGCAGTTCAGAAACGCCACTGTGATCCTCGTGGTCGACCGCATCGAGCTTGAAGGCCAGCTGAAGGGCTGGGTTGAGAGGCTCTTGGGTGAAATGCAGCAGCAGGACATCCCGCACTGGCGGGCGAACTCGAAACTCGAAATACAGGAGCTGCTCGAAACCGACAAACGCGGCCTGATCGTCTCGATGATCCACAAGTTCGAAGGGATTGATAAGGACGCCAACACCCGCGATAACATCTTCGTCTTCATCGACGAAGCGCACCGCTCAGTCGCCAAAGACCTGGGCACCTACTTGATGGCTGCCGTTCCGAAAGCCACCATCATCGGCTTCACCGGCACGCCGATCGCCAGGACCGAACAGGGCGAAGGAACGTTCAAGATCTTCGGTCCCGACGATGAGCAGGGCTACCTCGACAAGTATTCGATCCAGGAATCCATAGAGGACGAAACCACGCTACCACTGCGCTACACCATGGCGCCGAGTGAAATGGCTGTGCCTGCCGACCGGCTCAACCGGGAATTTTTTGAACTGGCCGCGCAGGAAGAGATCACCGATGTCGATGAACTCAACAGGATCTTGGACCAGGCGGTGGGATTGCGAACCTTTCTGTCAGCAGATGATCGAATCGAGAAAGTGGCGGCCTCTGTGGCGGAGCACTTCACAGAAAACGTAGAGCCGCTCGGTTACAAGGCATTTCTCGTAGCCGTGAGCCGCGACGCCTGCGCCAAGTACAAGCGCGCGCTCGACAAGCATCTGGAGCCTGAATGGAGCGTGCCCGTCTACTCTGAGAACATCAACGACAAGATCGAGCGCCCACTGGTGGCTGAGCTACAGCTTTCGCCGGATCAAGAGGCGGACACGCGTCTCATGTTCAAGAAAGCAGACGAGGATCCCAGGATTCTGATCGTCACCGACAAGCTCCTGACTGGCTTTGACGCGCCGCTTCTCTACTGCATGTATCTGGACAAGCCGATGCGCGATCATGTTCTGCTGCAGGCGATCGCGCGCGTGAACCGGCCTTACGTCGACGCCAACGGCGCCAGCAAGCCCATTGGCCTCGTCGTCGACTACGTGGGCGTGCTGGGCGCATTGGAAAAAGCGCTGCGGTTTGATTCGACCGACGTCGACGGCGCAATTAAGGATCTCGACCTACTGCTGACAGATCTTCTCGACAAACTCGCCGAAGCGGAAGCCGAATACCTCGCAGACGAGGGAAGCGGCGGGCCGGATGAGCGCCTGGAAGAGATCGTGTACGGCCGTTTCCTGGACGAGAATCCGCGTCAGGCATTCTTCGACGCCTACAAAGAGATCCAAACGCTGTGGGAGATCCTTTCCCCGTCACCAGAGCTGCGCGATCACATCGATACATACAAAAAGCTCGTTGAACTTTATGCCGCTGTTCGGAACACCTACGACGACAAATTCAACTATCTGGTGGATCTGGCCAAAAAGACGAGTAGAATCGTAGAAAGAAGCGCAACGCAGAGAGGCCTCCTCGCAGAAACGCCGTCAGTGACGTTCGACGTTCGCACAATCAGGGCGCTCCAGGATGAGCCGGGCTCGGAGAAGGCCAAAGTTTTCAACCTTGTTCGAGGCCTGAAGGGCGAGATGGAAACCACCCCGGATATGGCGCCCGTCCTTCAGACGCTCGCAGAGCGAGCTAACCGCATCCTGGAAGACCTTCAGGCCCGCGCCATATCCAGCGTTGTTGCGATGCTTCAGATAGAGAATATGGCCAAAGAAAAGGAAGAGGCGTTCAGCGCCGCGCAGGCAAGCGGCCTGTCCAGTCGCGCCTTTGCCGTCTACTGGACTCTCAGGGGGGATGAAACGCTCAGGTCGTTCGATATTTCTGCACAACAGCTGGCACGCGAGGCGGAGACGTTGCTGGCCCGTTTCCCAAACGCGGCCGGCAACCCCCACGAAAGGCGGAGGCTGCGCGCCTCCCTGTATAAGCCGCTCATCGGAGTTCACATCGATGAACGCCGCCGCATTGTCGATCACATTATCCGAATCCTGCTGGACGCAGACACAGATGATGCCTAATGACGACCGTCGCCGCACTCTTCGCAAACGCGTCGAACATTGGTCGCAAAGGCTGGCCGTCCGCCCGAGTCTGGTGCGCGTTCAGCGCATGACCCGAAAGTGGGGTTCCTGCTCAACGTCTGGGACCATCACCCTGGCAACCGATTTGGCCGACCAGGAAGCGGGCTTTCAGGACTTCGTCATCGCCCACGAACTCCTGCACCTGCGCGTTCCCAACCACGGAAAGCTATTCAAAGCGCTCTTAGCGGTTCATGTCCCCGACTGGAGGAAGTACCATTTGCCAAGAGGCGCTGCCGGCTGTGAGTCGAGTTGTGCGCCTCCCGAAAACAGATGACCACAGAAACTTCATTCGTGAGGCGGGTTCCAATGTTTGGACCACGAAACGGGGAAAATCGTGTGCATCCGGGCGGATGACTCAGTCCGACTTTTCTCGCTACCGTTCCTTTATCGCTGAACTTTCCCTAAACGTACTGGGTGAATTGCACTACTATTCGCCTTAGCTCATGGTCCAGTTCTGGGGGCCCACAATATGCTCCACGACTCACCTTAGCTCGTGGTTTAGTATCTGGGACAAAGCGTAACAATCCGCACTTTAGGAGCTTGCATCTGGGCCGAGGCAGCTACAGATAGCGCTTCAGGAGGGCAAGAGTTGACTGTTTGATTGGTTCCCTGATTCTGCGCACATTCGAATGCTAACCTATCAGAGCTTGGGCTTCTAAGTCGTGCGTGTTGAAGTAATGCTGTACTCACCAAACACACGCAGGATGATATCGACACCTGGAGAGATCTGACAACTGACAGCGATCGTGATAGCGAGGTGCTGCCCGCCGCACTCTATCCCCTGTACTTTATACGCACGTCCCTGGAAGAGACTCAACCAAATACCGGACGGAGTGAAACCAGCTACCGTCCCCGTCGCCAACCCCGACCAGTCCGAGCAGGCCGCCAAAGAACTGGAGGATCTGCTTCTGCAGGCGAACGAATTGAACGGAGAAGTTGAACTCCTTTACGAAAAGCAGTTTGGGCATTCCTTTGATATTCGGTACGAGTTGCCGGACGAGGACGACTAAATGTCGGCAGCTTTCGCGTCGTTCGCTCCCTTCACCTTCTTCCGCACACGCGAGCAGTTCCATTAAATTGTCCTATTTCAAATAAATAATATATAATTTTGCAATCCGCGCGCAACGCCCCATCTGCCGATATGAACTGACATATTTTTGCCTGATCTCTCGTAAACTCTCGTACATCTCTCGTACGAGCGAATGACGTGCGTAAGCAAGCCTCCCTCTTTCTCTTTTTGAAATTGTACTGGCATTACGTCTCTTAAGACCACGGCCCGAATCAGGCAACGGAGAAAGCGGAGAACGCCGCCCTCACAGCTTCCTCCACACCTTTCGAGTCTGCAGAACCCCGCCCCCGAACATGCAGCCCGTACCTCTCCACCGTCAACGCGCCGCCTACGTTTCCCGGCGTAAACGCCTGCATAACCACAATCACAGCCCATCCCTAAAATCTCGAGAACTACAGTTCAGACAATCGCCGCGCGCAGTTAGGGTCACGGTGTCCAATTTACCGCAGGTCCCTCCTTCCTCGACGAATTCGGCCCGAAATGCCCCAAAAACATGCCTTCGAGCGGACAAAGCGGACATATTTATGAAAAAATTCAGAAAAATACCCCCGTTGTCCGGAACCATTTTCCTGGACAACTCTTCCATCTGCCCGGCCAAATGTGCTAGAATGAAAGCCATAAGAGTTAAGTTCTGGTTCGACAAGGACGCGCCCCGAATCCATGACTGCCCAACCGCGCCCCCCCACTCTTCAACAGGGGCGCATGCAACCATCACTCCTGTCCGAAGGCGGCGGCCAGGCCGAACCGCTCGCCGCGCTGGCGGAGCTTCAGATCCGCGACTTCGCGATCATCGACCGGTTGCAACTTCGCTTCCACAGCGGCTTGAACATCCTGACCGGGGAAACCGGCGCCGGCAAATCGATCATCCTCGACGCCATCGGACTGCTGCTGGGCGACAGGGCTTCCGCGGAAATGGTGCGTGCGGGCGCAGACCGGGCAGAGGTCGAAGCGATCTTCCAACTGGAAGCCGGGATGCCGGCGAGTGAACCCGAAACACCGGCGAGCGCCCCCGACGGCCCGCCCGCAGCCGACGACATCCGCTCTCTGCTGGAGGCCCAGGGGTTGGACGATCCCGATGCGCCGGAAAGACTGATCCTCAGCCGGGAGGTCCGCCGCAGCGGCCGAAACTTCTGCCGCATCAACGGGCGCACCGTCTCGCGGCAGCTCCTCAGTGAAATGGCCGCTCTCCTTGTCGACATCCACGGACAGGGGGAGCATCTGAATCTGCTCCGTCCCCGCACACACGTGGACCTGCTGGACCGGTACGGCGGCCTGCTGCCCCTGCGCGCCCGGGTGTCGCGCAAGGCCCATCAGGTTCAGCAAACGCGCAGAGAGTTGGAGCGGCTGCGCACCGATGCCCGCACCATCGCCCAGCGGCTCGATCTGCTCAGCTTTCAGGTAGAAGAGATCGCTGAAGCTGCCCTGGAAGCCGGTGAAGAAAAAGAGCTGGAAGTGGAGCGCAAGCGGCTGAGCAATGCCGAAACCCTCTTGCAGCTGGCGAACGGCGCCGCAACTCTGCTGAACGAGGGCGAAGGCGGGATGCCAGGAGTCATTGACGGCCTCAGCCAAGCCGCCGGCCGTGTCGAACAGCTGGCCCGCATCGACGATGGCATGGCGGACGCAGCCGCGACCGGGCAGGGACTGCTGGAGGAGTTGTCCGATCTGGCGCGGGCTCTGCAGGGCTACGCCGACGGGCTGGAATTCAATCCGCAACGGCTGGTCGAGGTCGAAGAGCGGCTGGCCTTGATCGGGAATCTCCAGCGCAAGTACGGCGACACGACCGCGGAGATCCTGGCCTTCGCCGCCGCAGCACAGACCGAACTGGACGAGCTAAGCAACTGGGAGGCGCAGACCGCCGCGCTGGAGGCGGAGGAGGAAAAGCTCCTGCGCGAGCTCGGCGCGCTGGGCGCAGAGTTGAGCCAGGCGCGGGTGACGGCCGGTGAGCAGATGGCCCGGCAGGTGGAAGCGGAACTCGCGCAGTTAAGTATGGGCCGCGCCCGTTTCGCCGTATCGGCAGAGATGGAGGATCAGGAGGATGGCGCCTATCTGCCGGACGGCCGGCGCGTCGCCTTCGACACCCGAGGCCTCGACCGGGTTGAATTCCTGATCAGCGCAAACCCGGGTGAGCCCGTCAAACCGATGGCCAGGGTGGCCTCCGGTGGCGAGACCGCGCGCCTCATGCTGGCGCTGAAGGGCGCGCTTACCCAGGCCGATCGAACGCCGATTCTGATCTTCGATGAGATCGATCAGGGTATCGGCGGCCGTGTGGGCGGTGTCGTCGGCGAGAAGCTGTGGAACCTGACCGGCCAGGGGCCGCGGCCCGGTGCCGCCTCCAATGACGAAGCGCCGGACAAGCCTAATGGCAGCCCGCTGCGCCATCAGGTACTGTGTATCACCCATCTGCCCCAACTGGCTGCATTCGCCGACCTCCACCTCACCGTGCGCAAACGGACTTACGAGAGTGACGGCGAGCTGCGTACCGGCACCGATGTGCTTCCTGTCGAGGGGCCGGCGCGGATCGAGGAGTTGACGCAGATGCTGGGGGCCGTCAGCGACGCCGGTCGGCAGTCGGTTGTGGAAATGCTGGCAGCCGTTGATCGACTGCACGCCGGTGGACCGTGACCGCCGGCCTGACGGGTGGTTGATTGGAAAACAACAGATGACTGGACGCCGAGGAAAAAATACGCATCAACGAAACGGAACCGTGCTGACAACGCTCTATCGCACCTTCTATCTCTCCTGCCTGCTGCTGGGGATGCTCCTGACCGTCATAGACGGTGTACAGGCCGCCGGCTCTCCCGGACCGCGCCGCGCGGCCCAGCCTGCCCAGGAGAACGAGATCTCTTCGCAGACGGGCTCCTCCGTCGTCCTGGTCCTGACCTTTCGCGGCGCCGTGACGCCCGTGCTGCGTCAGTATCTCAGCGGGGCCATCGAAGACGCGCAGCTCGAGGGGGCCGAGGCGGTGGTCCTGCGCCTGGACACGCCCGGGGGCAGCGTCGATGTCACCAAGCAGATCGTGCAGGATATGCTGGCCTCGCCTGTGCCGGTCGTGGTATACGTCGCCCCGGCCGCGGCGCAGGCCGGCAGCGCCGGCACCTTTATCACCCTGGCAGGACACGTTGCCGCCATGGCGCCCGGCAGCAGCATTGGCGCGGCCAGCCCTGTCGGAGGCCAGGGGGAGGACATCGGCGACACCATGGAGGCCAAGGTCGTAAACATCCTCAGCGCAGATATCGAGAATCTGGCCTCGCGTCGCGGCGAGGAAGCGGTCGAGTGGGCCATCGCGGCCGTGCAGGAGGCGGCCGCGGCCACAGACGCGCGTGCGCTGGAGCTGGGCGTGATCGACTTCATCGCAACCGACGTGTCCGATCTGCTGGATCAGATGGACGGCTTCGTCGTTACGGTGCAGGGTGAAGAGCGCACCCTGCGCACTGCCAATGCCCGCATAATGCCGCAAACGCTATCGCCCTTGCAGGAGTTTCTGAACTTTATCAGCAACCCCACCGTCGCCACCATTCTGCTGACCCTCGGCTCCATTGGGCTCATCGCCGAAATCTACAATCCGGGCACATTCATTCCGGGCATGATCGGCCTGATCAGTTTGCTGCTGGGGCTCTACTCGCTGGGCCAGTTGGAAGCGAACTTCGCCGGGCTGGCCCTGATCGGGCTGGGTCTGATTCTTCTGGTGGCCGAAGCGTTCACGCCCGCTTTTGGCGCGCTCGCACTGGGCGGCACGGTCGCCTTTGTCTTTGGCAGCGCGCTGCTTTTCGACGCGCCCGGCTTGGCTGTGCCGTGGGTGACGATCATCTCGCTCGGCGTCGCCATGGGAGCGTTCGCACTGTTTGTGGGCGGCAAGGTGGTGGCCGCCCAGCGCATGGGCACGGCAACCGGCGGCGAAGGCGTGATCGGCTCATTGGCGACCGTACGCGTTCCCTTTGCCGAAAACGGCCGCGGCAAGGTCCTCCTCGCGGGCGAGCTGTGGAACGCGCAATTGCGCGGCGCAACATCTGCTGAAGCCGCGCCGGCCGAAGTTGGTGATCAGGTCAAGGTCGAGGGAAGAGAGGGCTACATCCTGGTCGTCAGTCCCAGGGAGGCAGATGGAGAGAACACTGGGGCAGGTTGACGTTTGGCTGAACAGCGATTTGCAGGAGCAAAGTGCGACTGCTCAGCGCATTCACGCAAGGGTCTTCCCAGTGGCCTTTGATGTTCTTCGCGGCCCTTAGTGGCCCTTCGTGGACAAAGAGGTTTTCAACGTGGCCCTTCGCATGACTTCGTGGAATGTTCGGTTTCGATATTGAACGACTTCCCCAAAATGTCAACGGAACTTGGCCATTCCAGTTCAAACCTCAGCTGACGGGCACAGGTCCGCCAGCGTGCAGTTGGCGCAATCCGGCTTGCGGGCGTCGCACACCCGCCGCCCGTGGAAGATCAGCAGATGGGCGATGTCGATCCAGTCTTCGGCGGGGATGAGCGCCATCAGATCCTTTTCGATCTTCTCCGGCGTTTTCTGCTCGGTCAGGCCCAGCCGCTGAGACAGTCGCTTTACATGGGTGTCCACCACGACGCCGTCGGCCAGGCCGAAACAGACGCCGCGCACGACGTTGGCGGTCTTGCGGGCCACGCCGGGCAGCTTGACAAGCTCATCCATCTCCCGCGGCACTTCGCCGCCGAACGCCTGGCAGATCAGTGCGCTTGCGCCCTGGAGGCTCTTGGCCTTGTTGCGAAAGAAACCGGTGGAGCGGATCATCTCCTCCAGCTCTTCGCGGTCGGCCGCGGCCATCGCCTCGGGCGTCGGGAAACGTTCGAACAGCGCCGGTGTCACCTGGTTGACCCGCTCGTCGGTGCATTGGGCCGAAAGGATCGTCGCCACCAGCAGCTGAAACGGGTTCTGGTGGTCCAACGCGCAGTGCGCATCCGGATGCGCGGCCCGTAGGCGGCGTATCAGCTCTGACATCAGGAAAGCTCCGGCGCGGGTGAGCGGAGCGACACCAGGTCGTCCGAATCGTCGATACGCTGCCAGGGGTAGTAGATCCAGTCCTCGGTCAGTTCCGCGTAATAGTCCGGCTTCTCGTTCTCGAAGAGATTCTGCCGCTGCTTCCAGTGGAGCACCGCGGTCTCGGCGGTGGCGCCGCTTCCTTCCACACGGCTCTTGACAGTGACGATCGTGCGCCCCCGGTCCCAGATGTTGTCGACGAGCAGCACCTTCTTGCCTTTCAACAGCGCATCTGCAGGGAACTGCTGGAAACGGGGCCAGCTCATCTCCGCCCGCACGCCGGGCCCGCTCTGGAACACGACCGCCGCGGTCAGCACATCCTTCATCTTCAACGCTTCGGCAATCATGCCGCCCGGCACAATGCCGCCGCGGGTGATCAGGAGGAGCGCATCATAAGGGGTATTGAGCTGCATCACCACTTTGGTGATCAACTCTTCCACGTCGTGCCAATTCAAATATACTCTGTCCATCTGTGCCTCCACCGTTCCCCCATTGCCAGGTGATCAAGTTGCCGTCAAGTGTCCAAACTGCTGGCGGCGGCCGCCTCCGCTCTGTTTGCAGGCAGGTGTGCCCGCAACAGGTTTCCGTCAGCGGTCCGAACTGCCCGCCTGCTCTGCGGATTCGGATCCATAGAATATGCTGAATAACGCGCTGGCCGCGCCGGCATCGGCGCGTCGGTCGCGTGCGGAAAGTTCTACGACCGTCGCTAGGCCCTTCTCGACCTCTACCGGGAAAACCCCCGCCAAAGATCCATCGGATTCCCCCGCCAGCGTCAGCAGCGTGACCTGCTCTGGCAGCGCAAAATGCAGACTGTACGCACCGGGGCGCAGATCGAAAAAGCGGAACTCGCCGGCTGCATCGCTCTCCGTCCGGGCGACCACTGTGCCGGCGCTGTCGACCAGTTCAACCGGCGTGTTGGGAACCTGCGCGCTGCCGGCAATCCAGGCGCCGCCCCCGGGCCGCAACGTCAACACCAGGGGGTCGTGGTCGCTGGAGCCATATACAGCCGGGTCCCCTGGAGCGCCCTCTGTCCCGCCTGGCTGCGCAATCGGGAAATCGGCGTTGATATGCGCGATATCCATCCCGCCGAAATCGGGAACTGTGCCCGGGGTCAGCAGCAGATGATCCAGTGACTGGCTCCCCCCATTGAAGATGTAAGTGTAACGCTCCAGGAGCGGCAGGGAGTCAAAGGCGTGCCATAGGAGAACGCGCTCCGGCTCGCCAGCCGGGCCGTCAGTGGGTTGCGGACCATGTCGCAGGGTCTCCACCGGTTTGCTCGCCTCGAAATCATTCAGGTCGCCCAGCACGATTACACGCGCATCGGGGTCCGTATCCAGACGGGCCTGCACAATCGAGGCCACGTGCTCCGCCTGCAACGTCCGGTGCACCACGTTCACCGTCTCATCGCCGCGCTTGCTGCGCCAATGATTGACCACCACCGTCAGCCGGTAGTCCTCTCCCCACGGGCCGCGTACAACCAGGTCCGCGACCAGCGGCGGCCGGCTGAAGAGCGGCAGCAGCCTCGCCGGGCACTGCCCGGGGACCAGTCGCACACTGAAACTGAAGCGGGTGCATGCCTGCTCGTTCTGGGCGTTGAGAACCGTCACCCGGTCGTCGCGTACAAGCAGGCTGTTCGTCAGCGGGAAATCGGGGCTGGCGGTTCCGGGGCCGGCAAAAGCGACTGCGCTGTAGTCCAGCCCGCTTACCTCAGTCAGAACTCGCGCCAGGTTTTCCGCGTCCTCTGGCTTGCCGGTCTCCTGCAAACCCACGATTTCACAGTTCTGCAGACCGCCGGCGATGGCCGCCGCTCGCTGCTGCAGCGCAGCCTCGTAATCAGCCGCGTCGCCTAACTGGTCCAGTCCCCGACCCAGCCCTAACACGTTGAAAGAGCAGACCCGGAAGGTGCCCGCGTCCGGCTGGGCCGCCTGCTCGTTCGATTCGTGCCGGGAGACAACCTGGATCTTCTCTCCCGGCAGCGGTAGCAGCAGATATTTGCCGAAACTGTAGTCGATAACCGCCAGCGCCGCCACGCCCGGCTCCGCCGCGCGTACCTCCACGCGGTCCCCCCATGCTGCCGGCGGCAGCTCCGCGCCCAGCCCGTTGCCCAGGAAAATCAGCCCGGCGGCATCGGCGGGGTTGGATTGGAAGACCCGCCCGCCTTGCACGAATGGCAGGGCCTGTTCGGCGATGAGCGCGATCTCAACGTTGCCGTTCCTGAACCGCTTGGTCGGCCCCTGGACCACGCCCTGCAGTCCTTCGAGTGCGACGAGCATGCCTTCGAACGGCTCCAGCAATGACTCCGGGTCGACGTTCGGTGTCGGCAGGGGCGCCAGCGGAACTGACAAGCCGCTCCCGCAAAGCTCGCCGGGGAGCGTCTCAATCGAACGCGGCGTGGTCAGCTCAGTCTTTTCGTAGTATTCGGTCGCCTCAGCGCCGCGCACGAGGACGCATTCCCACGCTTTCACCCTGGGCGCGGAGGAGGTATAGACGAATATGCCGTCGCTGGTCGCTGGATCGTCGTCGCCGGTCGGATCCTGCAGATAAAATCCGTTCGACTGTACGCCGATCACCAGGCCGAACGTCGAGACGCGTTTCCGCATCAAGGGCGTACTCTGCCCGTCGCCCTGAATGATGTAGATCGGTGTCAAATCATCCGGCAATTCAGAGTGCGCGGGCGCCGCCGTCGCCGGGCGGGCAGTCAGACACAGCGCGCTCAACAGTACTATTCGGATGATCAGCGGCCACCGCGGAGAAAATCGAGAAATCATACCATTTCCTGTGTGGAGGCAGGACGAATCGCCGGAGGAACCCTTCACTGAATATTGAACATATATTATAGCACACAGCCGGGATTCCGGGCGTCGGTGTGGATATTTTGTGAAGGCCATTCGCCACCGTCCAATGTGGCTATCAGTTGCCAGTGGCTTCACAGGCGGATTATAATGTTGCTTCATGTGCCACCGCTGAACGAATCGCGATGGCTGACCACAGGTACTTCCAGAACGCGAGATCCGGATGAGCGCGAAATTTGAACTGCTGGCAGAGGGTCTGGGCGTTGGCCGCCCGCCTTCCGGCTGGGTCACCATCGTCGATATGCCGGTTCTGGTCCTCGTCGGTCTAACAGGTGTGGGCAAAAGCACAACCGTCGCTGCCCTGCGCGCCCGCATGGGCGGGATCTCGCTCCTCCCCAACAGGCGCAAGCTGGCCGATCTGCTGGTCATCCCTGCGGTTCAGGGTTGGGACGGGGACCCGCCCGCTGTGGTTACGGACCGGCGGCGGCGCTTCGACTACACGGGGCGTTACCGGCAGCGGTATCCCGGTGGTCTTGCGCACGCGTTCAGCCGGCTGGTATTGCAGAAGCAGGCGGCAGCATCCGGCAGCGGCGCATTGAACGTTTTCGACGGACTGCGGGGCGCGGACGAAGTCACCTTTGCCGCGCAGAGCCTCCCGCTGGCCCGCTTCGCCGTCCTCAACGCGCCCGATGGTGTGCGCGTGGAGAGGCTGGTGCAGCGCCAGGATGCCTTCGACCAGGTCGGTGAAAACACCGGCGGCCGATTCTGCTGGGAGGAGATGGCGGAGGGGCGCGACATCTTTACACACGCGGAGCAGGACCATCTGTCTGCGCTGGTAAACCGGGGCGAAGTGGACGGCGCCGAACTCGCGGCCAAGGTCGCCATCGTCGCCGCCGAGCGCCGTAACTACGATTCGCACGCCGCCGTCGAGATCCTGCGCGCCGCCGCCCCCGACCGCACCGTCGTCGTCGATACGACCACCCACGCCCCCGCCGAGGTGGCCGCCAAACTGGAGCGGCTCGCGGCCGGCTGACCGCCGGACTTTCCATGCCTACCACCATCGAAGCCATCGAACCCATACCTTTCCGCCTTCCCCTGCGGGAACCGCTGCGCTGGGGCGCGGCCAGCGTCATGCAGGAGGCCCGTCACGTCCTTGTCCGGGTGCGGCTGAACGACGGCGCTGTCGGCTGGGGTGAAGCGCCCCCCCGGCCCACAATCTACGGGGAAACCGTATCCAGCATCTGCAACGTCGTCCGCCAGGAGCTGGCGCCCCGGCTCGAGGGCGAGATGCTCGACGACTCCACACTGTCGAAGCTCTACGCTCGCCTGCAGACGGTCAAGAACAATCAGACCGCCCGCGGCGCTCTCGACATGGCCCTCCACCATGCCCTCGCCAAAAGCCGCAACCGTACCCTCTACGAGCATCTGGGCGCCGGCAGCTCCCAGGTGCGGGTCAGCTACATTTTGGGCCTGGGCGAGATCGATGACAGCCTGGCCGAGGCCGAGCGGACTGTGGCGCAGGGCGTGCGCGTGTTGAAGGTGAAGGTCGGACAGGACTGGAGCGCAGACCTGCAACGCCTGCGTCTCCTGCGGGAGCAGTTCGGCGAGCAGGTCGATCTGTACGTAGACGCCAATGAATGTTTCCAGCCGCAGAACGTGCGTCAGCGCCTGGAAAAGATGGCCGAACTGAATGTGCTCTACTGCGAGGAGCCGCTTCCGGTGGAGTTGATACTGGCCCGTGCCGCAGTGCGCAAAGCCTGTGACCGCGCCCGCGACTCTGCCCTCCCCCAGCTCATCGCCGACGACAGCGTGTTCAGCGCCCGCGACCTGCGCCGGGAGCTGAGCATGGACACCTTCCACATTCTCAACCTAAAGACCGCCCGTACGGGCTTCACCGAATCGGCGCAGATGCTGAACCAGGCCCTGGTCGCCGGCAAGGCGGTGATGGTCGGTTCCCAGGCCAGCACCGGTTGGGGAACGGTACTGGCTGCGCTCTTTGCCGCCAGGCCCGGTATCGACCTGCCCTGCGAGTTGAGCTTCTTCCTCAAGCTGCAGGAAGATCTGCTGACGCGGCCGCTCACACTTCGCGACGGCTACCTCGATATGAGTGGATTGGCCCAGGCCGAGATTGACGCCGACCGGCTGCGGGCAGCTCGGCTGAAGGAGTAGTCATCAGCGCCGCCAGGTAAACCCTCCCCTCGCTCCGCCGCCATCCTCCTCAAGTGGGTTCAGACCTGAAATCCCCGATCAACCTTCGGTCGCCAATCAGGCCCGGCTCGTCACACCGTTATCGACACCCGCGCCCATCCGTGCGATAATGACGGCTCCAAGACTTCGTCACAGCCACAAGAGAGTGCTACATGAAAAGCTTCAATGGGATTTTCCCGGCCATCATCACGCCGATGACCGCTGATGACCGCCTCAACGAGGACGCCTTTCGCCAGGTAATGGAGTTCAACATCCAGGCCGGCGTACAAGGATTCTGGGTGGCCGGCGGCACAGGGGAAAGCGTCCTCCTGGACGACGCCGAAAACTGCCGCATCGCCGAGATCGCCGCCGACCAGAATCAGGGGCGCATTGACAACATCATGCACGTCGGTGCCCCCACCACCGCCCGCTCCGCCCGCCTCGCCGAACACGCGGCCAGGGCCGGCGTCGAAGCCATTTGCTGCGTCCCTCCCTTCTTCTATGGCCAGAGCGACAGGGGCATCGTCGAACACTATCGCGTTGTCGCCGCCGCCGCCGATCTTCCATTCTTCGTCTATAATCTCCCCAGCGCCACCGGTGTCGAAATTACGCCGGATCTCATGGCCAGGATCCAGGAGCGTGTACCCCAGCTGGCCGGGCTCAAACACTCCGCGCCCTACGTCCCCTACGTAAAGAACTTTGCCGAAATGGGGCTCTCTTGCCTGATCGGGAACTCTCGCCTCTTCCTGCCTGCACTTCTGATTGGCGCCACCGGCTGCGTCGACGGCCCGCCCAATATGGCCCCCGAACTCTGGGTCGCCATCTGGCGCGCCTACCAGGCCGGCGACATCCCGGCAGCCGCCAAAGCCCAGGAGAAGGCTTCCACCGCCGCCGAAGCGCTGATCGTTGCCTCCAAATTCCACGGTGCCATCAAGGCCGTTCTCAGCCAGCGTCTCGGCATCGACTGCGGCGACCCGCGTCCGCCCGGCGAGCCCCTTACCGCCGCAGAGCGCGCCCAACTGGCCGACAAAGTCGTTGCTCTCGGCCTGGACTGCAGTGGTCAATAGCTGCAGTGGTGAATAGCTGCAGTGGTCAAAAATCGGGGTAGGCAGTAACTGCTGTGGGGAGTGCCGCTGTGGGGAGTGACCCTTGGCTAGTTGCCCGCGGCCGCGGGCAACTAGCCGTTGAAGCTACTCGTCAGAGGGCTCTACCTCCTGGCGTCGCCAGGTGTTCTCGAACTCCTCTTCGGTCAGCTGTCCCTGGAGCCATACCTCCGCCGCTCTCGTTGCCACCAGGGTCGCGGAAGTTGTCCTGTTGAATGTGCCCGCGACGACCACAAGGCCGTCCGGTTCGGAAGTCATCCGGGGCAGGATGCGGGACAGTTCAAGGATCAGTTGACGTTCCAGTTCGGAGTACGCCTCGCTGTCAACCGCTAGATCGACGGCATAGGCTACGACCAGCGTCCGCCCGCCCTCCTCATTCTCCTCAACGTCCAGGTAGCGGATCTCTACGTCCGCCTCCTGCAGTATCGTCACCGCAGTTGAGATGGCCTCATCATTTTCAAGCTGCAACGATGGGTCCGGCGTAGGCCGCGCCGCTCTCTCCTCGCAGCGCTCCAACACGCCCGCCAGATCTTCCTTATCTTCTTCATCCTCGGACTCATCCATCAACCAGTTCAGGTGTGGTTCCGCCTCCTGGCATCGCACCTGCGCAAGGAAAAGCAGCGCCAGCGACTGACGCGCCACGAAGTGGTCGCTGTTCAGTTCAATCGCCTCTTCCAACAGCGGCTGCGCTTTATCGAATTCACCCATGCGCGTGTAGGTCTCACCCAGCACTGCCAGCACCGTGGAGGTGCGTGCACCCCGTTCCAGCGCGTCCAGGGCAATACTCTGTGCCGCTTCTATATTGCCCTCGAATAGCTGCACAAAGGCCAGGCTCTCGCGTGCATCCAGGCTCTCCGGCCGCAGAACGTCCCACCGCTGGGCCGCGAGCACCGCCTCTTCCAGCTCGCCCAGAATCAGATGTGTCTCATACAAGGCCTGGTAATAGATTGGGTCGTCGATCGAAAAGGCTCGGACCTCGTTTAACGCGCTTCGCGCCTCCAGTGCCTTTCCATCACGGGCATAAGCAACTGCCAGCAGCCGCGCATCGCTCACCGATTGCGGCAGCGCGTCCAGCGTCTTTCGGAAATAGGTGGCCGCCGTTGTGAAATCTCTCTCGCAAAGATAGCTCACGCCCACCATCCGCATCGCCGAAATGCTGTAGGGCCGCGCCTCCAGCCAGTCCTCCGCCAGCGCCCGCGACTCGGTGCACAGATCCTGATCATTCAGCAGCCGCATCCGGATCAGAGTCACGTCCCGCCGGTGAACCGTTGCCCGCTCCTCCGCCAGCGCCTGGTAGGCTGCCGTCTCGGCATTCCGTTCCTGCTGCAGCAACATCAGCGCCATGCAACTGTATGCATCCGGGAACGGCGTATGCGGCTGGTCCAGCGCGATCGTCTGCATGCACTTCGCTTCACTCGTCTCCCAGTCACCTTCTTCCGCCGCCATGTCGGCCTCAAAGAACAGAGTCGATGCATGGTCCGCCACAAGCTCAATCGCGCGCTTCGCAATCGAGCGCGCCGCATAGATATCACCAAATACATTGAATTCATGGCGGGCGTTGATGATATGCCACGCGAAGAACTCCGGCTCCAAGTCCAGTGCCCGCTCGTACGCCTCTCCCGCCTTGTCCCAATCGTGCATCTGGTACGCGATCGCCCCCAGCGTCGCCCATCCCGCCGCCGATTCCGGATCCAGGCGCACCGCGGTCTGGGCATGGTCATAGGCCCTGTCGACCTCATACATGCTGACAAGAATGTCGGCCAGAGCCGTGTGTGCGGTCGGGTTCTCGTCATCCAACTCGACTGCTCGCAGTCCCAGCTCCTTCGCCTCGTCAAAATGGTGGGCCCCCTGCTTTGCCCACGCCAGGTACGCGAGGGCGGTGCTGTCCTCCGGCGCCAGCGCCGTCGCGTTCTGGGCCGATTGCAGCGCCTGCTGCCAGTACTGTGACTGGTAGAGGTAGACGTCGGTCAGTCCCAGATGGGCGGGCAGATAACTGGGGTCGGCGGCTATCGCATCGATATAGGCTGCTTCAGCGCCGGTCAGATCGCTGGTCCCAAACAGCGACTTCCCCCTGGCGCTCAGTGACTCTGCCTGGTTTCGATCAGGCTGGGCCAGTGGCTCCGGCGTGGCCGTTGGCGTCGGCCCCGGCGACCGCGTTGGGATGACGATAGGCGTTGGTGTATGTGTAGCCGTCGATGCCGCAGAAGCCGTTCGCGCCTCCGACATGGGGCGACTTGACGGCTGTTGGCACGCTGTCAGCATGAGGACCAGCGCAGCCAATAGCAGAGCAACGGCAGCGGATTGCGGCAATCGATCGTGGTCTTTCATCGGGGCTCCTCCAATCTGTGGAGCGCGTACAAAAGCGTACCCATAGGGATCCTGTTTTCGCTCCTTACTCCACTTCACTCACTCATCAACCTTCGGCAGGGCAAGGTATTTCGAGAGCCGGTTGCCGACCGTATCTTTGCGCACTTGACAGCGGATGAGTATACTCAGGATATGTCGCACTTTGGCGAAATTTTGTGTTGAATATGGCAATGGAAACCAGTCCACAAAAGCGTTCGTCCAGGCCGCTGGTTCAACTCCATGATGTCAAAGTTCATTTCAGCGTTCGCAAAGGTCTCTTTGGCAGTGAGTCGATTCATGCTGTAGACGGCGTGACACTGGACATCGGGGCAGGCGAGGTCGTCGCTGTCGTGGGTGAGTCCGGCAGTGGCAAGACCACGCTGGGACGGGCAGCGTTGGGCCTGATCAGAGTAACGGAAGGCCATGTCCACTTTGACAGTACGGCAATAACCTCATTATCACAGAAGGAACAAAAAGCCTTTCGCCGTAAAGCTGCCGCCATCTTTCAGGATCCGTTCGCAAGCATCGATCCCTTTATGACGGCTTACGAGAGCGTGGCCGAGCCTCTGGTGATCCACGGCATTGGCAACGACGGTGAACGGCGAGAACGAGTCTTTCAGGCGCTGCACGATGTGCGTCTGCGCCCTGCGCAGGAAATCGCCGGCAAATACCCGGACCTGTTGTCCGGTGGCCAACGACAGCGGCTGAGCATTGCACGTGCCCTGGTATTGCAACCGCAATTCATCGTGGCCGACGAACCGGTCTCTATGGTTGACGCGTCCAGCCGGGCAGAATTACTGGCACTGCTGCGTGAGCTGCAGGAGCGGTTCAACATCGCCTTTCTCTACATCACCCACGATATCGCCACCGCTCGCCATTTTGCTCAACGGATCGTCGTCATGTATTTGGGCTGCGTCGTCGAGATGGGAGAGGCGGCAGATGTGGTGCGCAATCCGATGCACCCATATACCCAGGCGCTCATCGCAGCGGTGCCGGAGCCGGACCCGGCCAACCGGCTGCGCCAGCGGCCCAGCCTCCCGGGCGAACCGCCCAGCCCCGCCAATGCGCCTGGCGGATGTGCCTTTCACCCCCGTTGCGCTTCCTTCATGGCTGGCCGGTGTGAATTGACGACGCCGCGACTCCGTGAAGTCGAGCCCAATCACTTTGTAGCCTGTTTCCTGCATGAAGGGATTGACGCTTACCAAAATTGAGAACGCAAATTTGCTATTATAATAACATTTGATGCCCGTACCACTGAAATCCAGATTCAGGCTGGCCATTACCAAAACGCACAATTGGTGACCCGCCTGTCACGCCGCCAACCGCCCGAAGATGGGATCGACGTTGGCGGAAACACACTCTTGAGAAAGGGTTCGCTGGCTGGCGGCTCAGCCGCCGCCGGCGTTTAACGTATACATAAGGAGATCTGTATCCCATGAATAAACTGCACAAGATCAAATGGCCCCGCAACGGCCTCCGGTCGGGCCTGCGGCTCCCCCTTCTGGTCCTGGTTCTCGTGCTGCTGGCCATGCCGCTTCCGGCAGCGGCGCAGATGCCCGTGCCCCAGCTGCCGACGCGCGGCAAGATCAGCAAAAACCCCGCCGATATTCTAGATGCCATGAATCCGATCCAGGACGTGCTCTCCGGCCCTGCTTGGCTCATCGCCCAAGGCGTGGACAATCGGATCTTCCTTGACCGGCCAGGCTGGAACACGCTCGACCGCCAGAATCTGTCCAGTCTGCCCAACAGCGGCACTGACACGCCCCTGCTGCAGTCAGTGGGGCCCGGCATCCTCGTTCCCTACCGCGATCCGGCGCCCGCGTTCAGCCGCGACCTGCTCGTGACCCGCGACTTCAGCAACAGCCCTCTGCAGACAGAACCGGACATCGCAGTCAATCCGCATGATCCCGATCACCTCGTCCTGGGTGTGATCGACTACAACTTCCCCAACAATTCGGCCTACGTCAGCATTGACGGAGGCGTGAATTGGGAGGGGCCGCAGCAGATCAAATACCTGCGTAAAGACCGCATCTCCGGCGGCGACCCGGTGGTGGAGTTCGATAGCGATGGCAATGTCTACATGGCCTCGATATCTATCGGCATCAAGGAGTACTCTGTCGGCAACGCCACCGGCTTCGCCCTCGTCTCTTCGATCGCCGTCTCGACGTCGAATGACGGCGGATTCGTCTGGGAGGAGCCCGTCGACAGCGCCCGCAGCGACGTCGAATCTGATGCCGTGCTCGACCCCACCGGCCGCATACGCGGTACGGTGAGCCTCAGCTTCCTCGACAAACCGTGGCTGACCACAGGCCCCCACCCCACCATTGAAGACCAGACGGTGGTCTATGTCACCTTTGTCGAATTTAACACCATCTACGACATCCTCTACATCGGCGAACTCCCAACCCTGGGCGCGCCTGAAGTACAGACCACGCCCATGCTGGCCTACTCGCTCGACCAGGGTGTGACCTGGTCCGATCCTGTCCCGGTTGGCCCAACCGTAAAGCGCACCTATGGCGAGATCGACGACACCGAAGGCCAGTCGAACGCAATCGGCACCAGGCGAGTCGTGCAGGGGCCCGTCCCCGTCGTCGATTCCAAGGGCACTCTCTATGTAACCTGGATCGACAGTACCGACGACGAGAGCATGAAGGGCCTCGCTGAATTTTATATGTCCAAGTCTGAAGATGGCGGCGAAACCTTTGGCGATCCCAAGCGTATCGCCCGCTTCCTTGAGCCGGGGTTCCGGCCCCGTAACGCTTACTTCCGCTACTGGGCGTCTGCCTTCCCCAAAGTATCGATAGGGCCTGAAGATGAGCTATATGTAGCCTATGTCGCTCTGCCGGCGGAAAATCCGCTCGATGAGGGCGACGTATACTTTATCCGCTCACTCAACGGCGGAGATCGCTGGTCGCGGCCCGTACGCATCAATACCGATGAGACCGACGCCGTTCAGTTTTTCCCCGCCATGGACGTCGGGCCGGATGGCGTCATCCATATCATGTGGGGGGATATGCGCGATGACCCCGTCCGCACCCGCTACCATATCTACTATACCCGTTCCGAAGATCAGGGCGAGACCTGGGGCTTCGAGCTGGAAGAGCTCGACCTCAAAGTAGGCGACACGCGCGTGACCGACTTCCCCTCTAATCCCAACAAGGGCTTCCCCAGAGGGCTTTTCCTGGGCGACTACTTCGCCATCGCTGCCAGTGAGAACGATGCCTATCTGGTCTGGGCCGATACCCGCCTTGGCGAGTTTGGCCCCGTTAACCAGAAGATCGGTTTCAGCCGCCAGCGCGCCATCGCCCGCCCCGAAATCTTCATCAGCCCCGACGCCGGGGCTGCCGGCGAAACCATCACCGTCCAGGGGCACGGCTTCCAACCAGATATGGATATTTATTTGCAAGTCGGTGGCGCCAACGCTGCCTCCGGTCGCACCGACAAGCTCGGGCGCTATACCCAGCAGATCTTCGTTCCCATCTCCGGCGAAGGCGCCCACAGGGTCGTGTTGGTCGACGAATCGGGCAACTTCGCTTCCACATCATTCTATATGGAGTTCGGCTTCGACAATGTCCAGGACCTGGACAAGAAACTGGATGCCTTGGATGAGAAGCTCCAACAGATGAACGAATCCGCAACGCAAGCCGGCCTTACGCCTGCTTCCAACCAGGTCGCGGTGGAGAGCGTGCCGGCAGCGACGGCCCTTGCCACCACAGCCGTACCCGCGGCGAGCGCGGCCTGGCCGGTGGTCGGCGGCGTCGGCATCGGTATCGCGCTTGGCCTGCTATGGGTTTCGTTCCGTAAGCGAACCGGATAAGCTGTCAGCGGCAGGTGGCTCACTGCCATTATGCTTGCCCGACGTCCCCAAAAGATCGGTGGCGAGCGGCAACCAGGCGGCCACAGGCCCCGGATGTTGGCAAAAGGATTTGCAATATGAAAACGACTTGGTCGACCAAAATCCCGGCATGGCTGCTCAAAGTCGTCCCGATCAGCCTGGCGATCATTATCGGACTCTCCGCCTCGGTCCTGGCCCAATACGACCCCCCTCATGAGGAACCCGGCCCGGCCGTCGAGCGGCTCTACTTCAAAGCGTTCAACGTGGACCGCGCTCCTCTGGATCTGGAAGCCGGCGAGATGGACCTCTACTACTTCAATCTGAAGATCGCCGCGGCCCGCGAGCTGCGCGACAAAGAGGGCATCCAACTCTATGAGGCCCCCGCCAGCACCATCTCGTTGATCCTCAATCCGGCGCCCGCGCCCGAAGGGAGATTGAACCCCTTTTCGATCAAGGAGGTGCGGCAGGCCATGCAGCGCTTAGTAGACCGGGAGTTTGTCACCCGGGAGATCTACCAGGGCCAGGCAGCGCCGATGTACACCAACGTGGCCTCCACCGATTACGACTATCTGACCGTCTTCGACGTCATCCAGCAGGCGGAATTGGACTATGATCCCGAATATGCTCGCCAGCTGATCGCCGATGCCATGACCGAGGCTGGCGCGGAGCTGGTGGACGGTGTGTGGCACTTCAACGAGCAGCCGATCCGCTTGAAGTTCATTATGCGCGTGGAGGACGAGCGGCGCGAAGTGGGCGATCTGATTCGAGCGGCTCTGCAAGACGCCGGGTTTGCGATCGCGGCCAATCGCCAGTCCTTCGCGCCCGCCATCCAGACCGTCTATGCCACCGACCCGGCCCAGTTTGAATGGCACCTCTATACCGAAGGCTGGGGCCGCGGCGCGCCCAACCGCTATGATTTCGGCGGCATCAACTCCTTCTATGCCCCCTGGCTGGGAAATATGCCCGGCTGGAAAGAGGTCGGCTTCTGGCACTACGAAAATGAAGAGCTGGACGATCTGGGTGAGCGCCTCTTCAAGGGCGAATTCGCCGACCAGGCCGAGCGTGACGACATGTATCGCGAAATGACCCGCATCGGCCTCGACGAGTCGGTCCGCATCTGGATCGCTACCGTCATGAACGCCTTCCCTGTGCAGGCCGGCGTCGAGGGCATCACCCAGGATCTGGCAGCAGGACCCCGCGGGCTGTGGAGCCTGCGTTCGGCTTACAAAGCCGGCACCGACGAACTGACCGTGGGCCATCTATGGGTGTGGACCGAACGCACGACATGGAACCCGGTCGGCGGGTTTGGCGATGTTTACAGCAACGACATCTGGCGGCATCTGCAGGACCCGGCCGTTTGGAACGATCCCTTCACCGGGATCCCTGCGCCCTTCCGTATCGATTATGAAGTGGAGACGGCCGGGCCGGAAGGCGCGTTGGATGTGCCGGCGGATGCCATCATGTGGAACACGCAGCGCGGCCGGTGGACGAACGTGGGTGAAGAGGTGACAGCCACCAGTAAAGTCGTCTACGACTACAGCAAGTACTTCCAGGCTCCGTGGCATCATGGCCAAGCGATCAGCATGGCCGATGTTCTCTATTCGATCTACCAGGGCTTCGACCTGTCCTACAATCCTGATAAAGCCAAGATTGAAACGGTAATCGCCACGACCGCGCGCCCTTTTCTTGACACGATCAAGGGATACCGCGTGTTGGACGAAAATCGCATCGAAGCCTATGTGGACTTCTGGCACTTTGAGCAGAATTACATCGCCTCCTACGGCATCCCCGCCGGGTTGAGTACCCCTTGGGAAATGCTTTATGCGATGGATGAGCTGGTATTCGGCCAGCGGCGGGCTGCGTATAGCGATACGGCCGCGGCCCGTTACAACGTGCCATGGATCAGCCTGGTGCTGGACCGCGATGCCCGGCTCGTGCGCAAGGCCATGTTGGACCTGCGCCGGTTGGAGACCATCCCCACTGACGTGTTCACCCTGCCCACAGCCGACGGAGAAATGGTCCTCACCAGCAGCGAAGAGGGCGTGGAACGTTATACCGCCGTGCTCGAATGGTTTGACGAAAAAGGCCACATGGTGATCAGCAACGGCCCCTTCATGTTGGAGCGCTATGACCCACCGGCCCAATTCGCCGAACTGGTCGCCTTCCGTGACGAAAGCTATCCCTTTACCGCCAGCGATCTCTACCGCGGGCTGCCGGACCTGATCGAATATACCGAGATCGAAGCGCCGCCGATCGACTTGGGCGCCGACTATGAAGTTACTTTGACCCTGGACGGGCCTGGCAATCTGTCCCTGCGCTATCTGTTGATCGATACCGCCAGCGGGGAGATCATCCAGCAGGGAGACGCCGACACCCTGGACCCCAACTGGTTTGCCATCAGAATGACTGCTGAGACCACGGACCAGTTGGAACTGGGGATATACGAACTGGTTCTGGTTGCTTACAGCGATGAGCTGGCCCGTATGGCGGAGCGGCGCATCGAGCTGGAAGCCGATATCGCCATCATCGGAGAGGAGCCGGCAGCGGAGGAAACAGAATCCTCGGAAACGGAGTCCTCAGATACAGAATCCTCGGATACAGAGGAAGCCTCATCTTCCGACTCGGATGAAGAGTCGTCCGAGGCCGCAGTTGAAGAGGAAGAGAGCGAATCGGAAACTGAAGAGAAGTCTGATGAGGCAGAGTCCGACACGGAATCCGATTCAGAATCGGATACGGAATCCGAATCGGAGAGCGCAGAGGTCGAATCCGAACCCGCCGGCGGGCTGCCGGTGAATCCAGTCGTCGGTGCTGTTGTAATTATCATCATCCTTGGCGGCATCCTTCTCGCACGTCGCAGACGTTGACAGCAGTGGCTGGTGTTTCGTGGACAGTGTATAGTGAATAGCAACTTCACATCACCTCCTGACGACTGACCACCGATCACTAGCCACTGTCCACCGCTGTAATGTCACTTTTTCGTCCCCTCCTCGTCCGTTCCCTCACCATGGTCGGGGTCTTTTTCGTCGTCCTGCTCATGCTGGTGCTGACGCTGGGTCTGACCGGCTTCTCCGACCGCATCCTTGCTGCAACGATTGGAGAGCAGCTGCGCGCCGAGCGAACCGCGCTGGCCGAAACCATCCGCGACCCCGACGAGATGGAAAAGGTGCTGGAGAAGCGCCGTGAGGAGTTGGAAATCTTCTATGGCTTGCGCACCCCCTGGTACTATCGCCTCCCCCGCACCGCGTTGCGGGTGTTGACCCTCGACCTGGGCGAAGCCCGCTCGCTCCGCAGCTTCGACGGCAGCAATCGCGTCTTCGATATCGTGACCGAGCGCGTGCCCAACTCCATGCTCCTGCTCACCTCATCATTCATCATCACCGCCATCATCGGCATCATCGGCGGCTCCTATCTTGCCACCCGTCAGGGTTCTTGGCTGGATCGCTTTGTCTCCGGCTTCGCGGCCGTTTCCTTTGCCATTCCCACCTGGTGGATCGGCATCCTGTTCATACTGATTCTCTCTATCCAGCTGCGAATCCTTCCTTCCGGCGGCATGTACAGCACGCCGCCGCCTACAGAACTCCTGCCCCGCTTCTTCGACCTTGTCTCACATGCCCTGCTGCCGATAATTACCCTGGTTCTCGTCAGCTTTGGGCCGTCGATCTACTCGATTCGCACCATCACCCTCAATATCGCCCAGGAAGACCATGTCAAGATCGCCCGCGCTAAAGGTCTGCCCGAAAGCCGCGTTCGCCTCCGCCACATTCTGCGCGTCGCCGCCCCGCCGATCGTCACCGGCCTCATGTTCGGCCTGGCAGGGTCGGTGTCAGGCTCGATTCTGGTGGAAACCGTCTTTAACTGGCAGGGCATGGGCCGGCTCTACTACGATGCCCTCGCCGGCACGCCCGATGAAAACGTCATCGTTGCTCTCACCTTCATCTTCACTCTGATGTATGTCGTGATCCGCATCGTACTGGAAGTGCTTTACGTCTTCCTCGATCCACGTGTGAGGTACACGGACTGATGCCGAACGACAGCCCTACGACAGGGGCGCCATCTGGGCCCCGAACAAAGACCGGCGCAAGAAGGAAAACGCTGTGAACAGGGCCAGCGCCTTGCAGGTGCTTCTGCGCAGCGGGCCGGGCTTTGGAGGCGTCAGCCTGTTGTGCTTGCTGATTGCGGTGGCTGTCTACGTGTTGCTCGTATTTCCACTGGATTTTGGCGAGAGCCGGTGGAGTAATCCCATCGTCTGGGTGGATAACCCTAAAGCGGTGCCGCCGGTCTGGACTAACTCACTTCGCCGGGAGGCCCGGCCTCCCCACCGTATCTTCGAAGGTACGGAGCCTCACACCGTGCAGATGGCCCGCAGCGGGCCGGTCCATAGCTGGCGCTTCCCCCTGACCTATGCCTCTTCCCACCCTCCGACCTTCCTGGCCGTCACCCTCGCCGACGTCAAATATGCAGAGCGCCCGCCCCTGGTGCTGATCTCGCTCAAACGACCGGACGGCAAACAACTGCGCATCTACCGCCACACGGTGCGCGGTCCTCGTGAAGGTGAAAGCGGACCGTTCCTGCGTTATGGCCGAACGCCGTTACGGGTGCAACTGAGCACCGACGAAGCAACCGTGACCGCAGTACAGAATTTTCTTGCCGACGAGTTTGATCTGCGGCTGGACGGCGCGCAGATCGGCGGACGCGTCGATCAATTCCTCTTTGGCGTCCCCACCGGCGACTCTGTAAAAGCTCTCACGCCCTTGACCGGCGACTATGAGATCATCGTTCAGGCCGCATTGCGGGAGGAGGGCGATAGCGTGGGGAAAGTGCGCTTCGTCGTGGGCGGCGCCGTTTTCGGCCTGATGGGTACTGACAGTCTGGGCAGAGATCTGGCCCGGGGCCTGCTGTTCGGCGTGCCCGTCGCGCTCTTCATCGGTGTCATCTCCGCCCTGATGTCCACCGCGATCGGCACATCGCTCGGCATCGCCAGCGGTTACCTGGGCGGACGGGCTGACATCACTATCCAGCGCATCTCCGACATCGTTGCCAACGTGCCTGTGTTGCCGCTACTCATCTTCATGCTTTTCATCGTCGGCCCCAGCCTGTGGATGATCATCTTCATCCTCGTCGTCTTCGGTTGGCCGGGCCTGACCATCCAGATCCGCAGTATGGTCCTCCACATGCGCACCAACCAGTTGCTCGAAGCCATTCAGAGCCTAGGCGCGTCGCGGCGGCGGGTCATGTTCCGCCACATCCTGCCCCAGATCACTCCCTACGTCTTCGCCCAACTCATCTTCGGCGCCCCCGCCGCGATTCTGTCCGAAGCAGGCCTCAGCTTTCTCGGCCTCGGCGATCCCTCCATTCCCACCTGGGGACAGATACTTGAGGCCGGCTTCCGTACAGGCGGCATCTATCTCGGCTACTGGTGGTGGATCGTGCCTCCCGGCCTCTGCATCGTCCTTACAGCCCTCACCTTCATGCTGCTTGGGTTGGGAATAGAACCGGTGGTGAACCCGCGGCTGAGGCGATCGCCGCCATGACATCGCTTCTCGACGTTCGTGATCTCACCTTCCACTATGCCGATCGAGCCGGCGCTGTGCGCGCGGTGGACAAAGTCTCTTTTTCACTTCCGAGCGGCGGCTCTGCCCTTGGTCTCGTGGGCGAATCGGGCAGCGGCAAATCCTCGCTCGCCCTCGCCATCATGCGCATGCTACCCACAAACGTGGCCCGCTATGACGGCGAAATCTGGTTGAACGGGCAGGAGCTTCTCGGTATGGCGGATGACCGTTTCCGGCAGGAAATTCGTTGGCGCAAGCTGTCATTGGTTCCCCAAGGCGCGCAGAACGGCTTTAATCCTGTCCTGCGCGTAGGGGAGCAGATCATCGAACCGCTGATGGTGAGCGGAACCGCCGGTAAACAGGGGGCGAGCGCTCGCGCCCTGGAACTGCTGGCCTATGTGGGGCTGCCCGCAGATGTATATGACCGCTATCCGCATGAGCTCAGCGGCGGCATGAAGCAACGCGCCATGATCGCCGCAGCCCTAATCCTGGATCCGCCCGTGGTAATCATGGATGAGCCGACTTCGGCCCTTGACGCAAGCGTTCAGACCCAAATCACCAACCTACTCAAACGGCTGAAGCAGGACTTGAACCTGGCCATCATCTTTATCACGCATGACATCGCCCTGGCGAGCGATGTGTGCGACGAGCTGGCTGTGGTCTATGCAGGAGAAATCGTCGAGATCGGCAGCGCGGATCAGGTGCTTCTGCACCCCAGCCACCCCTATACGCAACGGCTTCTGGCCAGCATTCCCCGGCTTCACGCCGACACCACCCCGCAGTTCATCCCCGGCGCGCCGCCTGATCTGCGCGAGCCGCCTGCGGGTTGCCGTTTCCACCCGCGCTGCCCTCTGGCTTTTGAGCCGTGCGCTCAGGAAAGCCCGCCGGCCTTTGAGCCAGCGGAGGGTCAAGTGGCGAAATGCTGGTTGTTTGAGGATGGGCAGGGGTAGAGATCGAAACTGGAAGCGGTATCCAGGCAGGCGCCGGGAGACGCGAGTTGACCAGGCGCGCCCCTGAGAAAGCGAAAAACTCCCGCTAAGGGAGTCTCCGAGCTTACTGATTTATAAGAAAGAGGAGGTTGGCAGCGGTCTACTCTCACACGGGGTCGCCCCCGCACTAC
>VXRG01000110.1 GCA_009838625.1 Caldilineaceae bacterium SB0664_bin_27 | reverse complement strand
GTTCCCGTTCCTCGCTCCTTGCCTCTGTTCGTACACCAAAACTGGACTGCACCCCTATTTGCGGTCCTGATTGACTTTTCGCAACTGCTGTGTTTTGATGGCGGGCATATTGGAAACCAGTACTAAAGTCCTTTTCTGGCGGACACGAGCGAGTCACCTGCATCACTCATCGACTTGGATTTCGCTGCCGGAAGAGAAAGGTGGAGAGACACCCTTTCACTGGGAGGCCCCGCCGAGCAATGAAAAGAATCGAGATTCAAGTCGCGGTTGCCAAGGTGTCAAAGTACGCCTCCAGCGAAAGCGGAGATACGGTTGAGGTCGTGGAACGCCCTCACGGGGGGATCAGCATCATTGTTTCGGACGGTCAGCGGAGTGGACGCAGCGCGAAAGCGATCAGCAACGTAGTGGCAAGGAAGGCGATGAGCCTGATCGCTGAAGGTGTGCGCGACGGCGCGGTGGCGCGTGCCACGCACGACTATCTGCGCACGAATCGAGGCGGAAAGGTCAGCGCGGAGTTGGTCATCGCGAGCGTTGACCTGGTTACCGAGACTCTGGTTCTGAGCCGAAACAGCCGCTGTCCCGTTTTGGTGCAAAGGGACGGCGGGACGGAGTGGTTGAATGAAGATTGCGACGCCATTGGCATTTATCGAAATACGAAACCCAGTATTGTTGAACTTCCTCTCGTGCCCGGACTGACTGCGGTCGTCTTTACCGATGGGATATGGAGCGCGGGGCATCGCAGCGGAGGGGCTATGGATGTTGCCGGTGCGGCGAGATTGAACGAAGGCGGCCAAGTGGATGGCGAAGATACTGCTGGGGCGTATAGTGCCAAAGAGATTGCCGATCGCGTCCTGGAATCGGCACTGGAATTGGACGAGGGACGGCCCAGAGACGACTCGACCGTACTTGTCATAAAGGTTGGATCGCATCAGCGGGACCAGATAGTCCGCCGCATGGAGATATCACTGCCCATTTAGGGCCCCGCCTACAGGATGGGATATAGCGTGATTCTTTCTGACCGCCAATAGGGGCGGCCAAATGAATCTGGACCTTGTCAAAATCGTTGGTGTCAGCGCGGCCGGTAAATCTACTTTGGTGGCCGGCTTGAGGGAGTTGGGCTACAATGCTCGCCCCGTTGCGCAGGAGCACAGCCAGGTGCCTGACATGTGGCAGCGTATCAGGCCGCCCAATTGGCTGATACTTTTGGATGCAGATCTGACTTCTCAAGGTGAGAGGCGTCCGGACGTCAGTTGGGATGAGCCCTGGCGGCGGACTGAACTGGATCGTCTTGCGCACGCGCGCAGCCATGCGGATCTCGTCATCGATACCAGCAATCTGTCCCCGGAAAAGGTTTTGCAGCAGGCGACTGATTTTCTGCGCGTGAGCAGAGTAGAAGCGGCTCCCGGACCGCTCGCGGAGTTGCCGCAAACGGGCAGCGTTTGGCGCCGGAATTGACGACCAGACCTGCAAAAATGTTGACAATGCCGCCTTCGCGTGCTATATCTTCGCAGCGGACGCTGCAGGCGCCGATCATGAGGGGATGAAGCGCGCCAAGTCACTTCGCACACCCCGCACTCCTCTCTACATTCGCCGGCGCGACTCAAACAGAAGACCTGCGATTTCTCGCATTTTCAAGCCATGATCACAGAGGATCACGCCTATGTCTGTTCATTCCGTCGAGAGGCTTTTTGCCTACAACAAATGGGCCTGGAACCGGGTCTTCCCCTGCTTGGCCGCGCTTCCGGAAGAGGAGTACTTTGCCGAGCGCCCCTTCTTCTGGGAGTCGTTGCACGGATTGGCCACTCACGGCTACGGTGCTGAGCTGGCATGGTTGCAGAGGATAGGCGGAAAGAGCCCTTCGAAGCGGCCGGCCGCATCGGACTTTGCTTCCTTCGCCGAACTGCGGACTGCGTGGGAATCGCTTTGGGACGAATGGCAGGATTATGTTGGCTCGTTGACGGCCAAAGGGCTTGAAGATTCTCTCCATTATCGCATTTCTGAAGGCAAAGAGATGGAGATTCGGATGGATGATGTTCTTCGGCACGTATTCAACCATGCGACAGAGCACCGCAGCCAGATGACTCCGGTACTGGCCCAGTTGGGGCATCCGACGGAGCCGCTCGACTATGGTCGATTTGCCGCGACAAACAGGTAGTGAGGAAGGGGCTCCTGACCGAACTGTGGAAAGAGGGTGAGAATGCTTTACACTGCAGAAAACGTGCTGATTAAGCCGGAGTCCGAGGGGAAGGACCCGGAACTGATCCTTTCGGTAACGCCCGAGAGGGCAGGGTGGGAGTACATTTCCTTTCAGGCGAGACGGTTGGGGGATGGCGACTCCTGGTCCTTCAGCACTGGAGAGAACGAATTTGCGTTTGTCAATTTGACCGGACGATACCAGGTCGAGACCAGCAGGGGCAGTTGGGCCGGAATCGGCGGAAGAGCAGATGTATTCAGGGGCGGTGCGCACGCCCTTTATCTGCCGCGACAGACCGATTTGACGGTCACGGCGGAGGAGGCCGGAGAGTTTGCGGTCACTTGGGTGCCGACGACTGAGGATCACGAACCGTGGCTGATCAGGCCGGAAGACGTTGCGATCAGTATTCGGGGCGGCGACAACGTCAGCCGCCAGATAAATGATCTGCTGCCTCCCGGGTCACCGGTCCACAGGATCGTGCTGGTCGAAGTCTATACGCCGAGCGGCAATTGGAGCAGCTATCCGCCGCACAAGCACGATGTTCATATCGAAGACGACGCGGGAAATCTGTTAGAAGCCGATCTGGAGGAGGTCTATTTTTATCATATAGACCGGCCGGAAGGATATGCCTACCAGAGAGTCTATACCGACGAGAACTCGCCGACGCACGCCGCAGGCAATCCTATCGACGCGCTGGTCAGGGTTGGTCACAACGAGGCGGTGCTGGTACCGGAGGGTTATCATCCTGTAGTCAGCATGCCCGGATACACGACATACTATCTGAATGTACTGGCGGGCAGTGCTCAGAGTCTGGCCAACCAGGAGGACCCGGATTACGGATGGGTGAAAGAGAAGTATAGCGGCGTCGATGAAAGATTGCCGCTGTACTGAATCAGGACAACCCGCGAGAAGGTGGTGAAAGCCTTAAGTGACTCCCGGACGTATTCAGAGGAAGCCGAGAAGATGACAACTGAAAACCAAGCCAGAACTTACGACTCGCTGCACATGGGGCGTTCTTCAATCGACCTCTACAGCAATGACGTCGGCGCCCCATTCGCGGAAATCGGCAGCTTCGCGGCCTATGTCGGCGGTTCTCCGACGAACATCAGTGTAGGCGGGGCGCGTCTGGGCCTCAAGACGGCGCTCGTTACCGGCCTTGGTGAGGACCCTGTGGGGGATTTCATCGCTGACTTTCTGGAAAAGGAGGGCGTCGATTTCAGTTTCAGCCCGCGCAAGCCGGGGCACCGCACCAGTGCGGTCGTTCTCGGCATTGAGCCCCCTGACAAATTTCCACTGGTCTACTACAGGGAGAACTGCGCCGACATTGAGTTGACGATTGACGACGTGCTGGCTGCCCCTGTTGCCGATGCGAATGTTTTTCAGTTTGCAGGTACGAACCTCAGCAAGGAGCCGAGCCGAAGCTCTACCATGTTTGGCGCGGAGTATTCGCAACAAGTGGGTACGACAGTCATTTTCGACCTGGATTTTCGGCCCGATCAGTGGCATGACCCGCGAGCGTTTGGCGTTGTCGCCCGTTCTGTGCTTCCCAACGTTGACGTCGTAATCGGGACGGAGGATGAGATCAACGCGGCAGTGCTCAGCGATGCCAGCCAGATGTCGCTGACGCACTCACAGGTGTCCGATGCGAAGGTAGAGGGAGACGTAAAGACGGCAATTGAGTGGCTTCTGCAGTTGGGGCCGAAGGCAGTAGTGGAAAAAGTGGGCGCACTTGGTTCACGTGTACACCTGGCAGGAGGAGAGGTCCTTGAAGCGCCCGGTTTTCCGGTCGAGATTTACAATATACTGGGGGCCGGCGACGCTTTCGGGGCCGGCTTCATCTATGGATTCGTGAACGACTGGGGCTGGCAGCGGTCGGCGCGGCTGGGCAATGCCTGCGGTGCGATGGTGGTGCTGGCGCACGGGTGCGCGAACTTCATGCCGACGCTCGATGAGGTTATGGCGTTTGTTGAGAAGCGGGGCGGCTTTTAGAAGATTGAGTGGGGCGCTGCTCAAGTTGGTCATTTTCCGCTCTCGACCAGAGGAAGTGCAGCGGGAAAGAAGCCACTACAGTGGCGCCAACTGAAACTCCTTGGAAAGCCCAATTGACGGCCTGCGAAATCGATTAGCGGTCACTTAGACTCTGACTACCCAATTCGAGGAAACAACCATGCAAGTTCGAATTGCGACAGCCCCGGTATCTTGGGGCGTACTCATGAAAGACACGCCAAACGTCCCACCCTACGGTCAGGTCCTGGACGAGATCCGAGAAGCCGGATATGTGGGAACCGAGTTGGGGCCATACGGTTACCTGCCCTTTGACATCCCCAAGCTGCGCGATGAACTTGAAGAACGCGGACTAACCCTGATTTCAGCGTTTACGATCTTCAATTTTCTGGCTGGCAAGGGAGATGAAACTGTCTATCGTGAGGCGTTGGAGACTGCCCAGGTACTTTCGGCGCTAGGCTGTACGCATATCGTGCTTTCGGACGTGCTCTTTGTGGAGGAGAGCCGCGCGCAGCGCGCCGGGCGTATACGGCGGGAGGACTCTCTCACCGGGGCCGAGTGGGACCAGGCTGCCGCGAATGTCGATGCCTTCGCCAAGATGGTCCTCAATGATTTCGGCATGAAATGCGCGGCCCATCCGCATATCGGCGGATACCTGGAGACCGACTTTGAAATCGATGCCCTGTTGGAACGCACCGACCCCGAGCTTGTGGGCCTCTGCTTTGATATGGCGCACATTGCTTACGGCGGAGGCGATCCGGTCGCCGTGCTCGACAAGTGGCGAGATCGTACTTGGTACTTGCACATCAAAGAGTGTGACGGCCGCCGTCGCGAGGAGGTCGTAGGTCGAGAGGGCGATTACTACGATGGAGTGTCATCGGGCGTGTTCCCGGAACTGGGTCAGGGCACCATTGACTGGCAGGGGATCAATCGTATACTGCACGAGATGGATTTCGATGGCTGGGGAACGGTCGAGCAGGACATATTGCCAGGATTGGGAATCGATGCACTGGAAAGCGCAAAGCGAAACCGCGCGTTTTTGCGGGAGAGTCTTGGATGGTAGGAGAATAGGGCCGCAAATGAAGTATCTCGGAATGTGCCTTTGGCTCAACTGAGTGCTATGGACACGATTGTCAGAATTCGTCACCGCCTCGCGGATGCGTCAGAGTTGGTCGTTCTGATCAGCTTTCTGCTCGTTTTCCTCTTCTTCTCCATTCGCGCTGAGAACTTCCTTTCGCTCGTCTCTCTGACAAACATACTTACAATTGCCAGTATCAAGGGCATATTTGTCGTAGGCGTGGCAATGCTCATGATTTCGGGCGAGTTCGACCTGTCAGTCGGATCGATTCTGGCCGTAGCGACCTTCGTCTTCGCGCTCAGTCTGGAAGCGGGAACTGCGCCGCTGGCGGCCCTTGTTCTTGCCCTTGCGGTCAGCGCCGTGCTTGGCGGGATAAACGGCCTGATCGTGATTCGCACCGGAATTCCCTCGTTTATCGCAACATTGGGGACGATGCTGGCTTTTCGAGGCATTGCACGGGCGATAGGAGGCGCGGACTTTGCCCGCTTCACCGGTGAAATGCCTGCCCTGTTCACGGGTCTGAACGGTGAGTTCACGTTCATCAACCGTTTGGCCGTACCAGCAGGAAGCGCGCGCATGGCGATAATCTGGTTCCTGTTGTTCGCAGTCCTTGCGGCCGTGGTCATGAGGAATACGCGTTTTGGCAGTTGGGTCTACGCGACTGGAGGTAGCCGAGCGGCTGCCATAGCGCAGGGTGTAAAGACGAAAAACGTCATCGCAGTGAACTACATAGTTACCGGTCTACTTGCCGGATTTGCAGGCATCGTCCAGTTTGCCTCGCGACCGGCCGTGGATCCTCTGCGGGGCGAAGGTTGGGAGCTGACCGCGGTGGCAGCATGTGTAATCGGAGGAATCTGGCTCAGTGGAGGATACGGCACAATTGTTGGCGCAGCAGTCGGCATGCTGTTGCTCCAGATGGTTGAGCAGGGCCTGATTCTTCTGGGCGTCGATGTTCAGCTCTTTCAGGCAACAATCGGACTGATCCTGATATTGGCGGTAATTAGCAACACCTATCTGAGTCGTCAATAGGCTCTGCCATCCGCCGTTATCAGGTTGAAGGTCATATCTTTTGGTCTTAGGCTTACTTAGAGGAGGAAAACATGCAGCAAAGGTTGTATCTAATCACTACACTATTATTGGTCACCGTACTGGCTTTGGCGGCCTGTGCGCCAGGCGGGGACAGCGGCCAGCAGGAGATGGCGCAGTCGGAAGAGGGCGAAGGCGCCGCCGCGGCTGAAGCTGGAGACGCCGATGGCGGACTGAGCTTTATCGCAGTTCAGCACGCTGAGTGTGCCTGGGACTCCTTCTGGTGCACTGTACAGAACGGCATAAACAGTGCTGCTGACGATCTGGGCGTGGACGTTACGATTCTGGCGCCCGACGAGTTCGACCTGGACAAGACAGCCTCGCTGATCGAACAGGCGGTCGCTGCCAACCCTGACGGGATCATGCTGACGGTAACCGACCCGATCCTGTTCAAAGAGCCGATCATGAAGGCCATTGACGCCGGCATTCCTGTGATCGCCTACAACGCGGGTTCGGGGCCGATCGCGGACAATATCCCGTACTACACCTACCTGGGCCAGGATGAATACCAGGGCGGCTATCTGGGCGGACTTCGCCTGGCCGCAGGCGGCGGTACGCAAGGCGTTTGCATCAACCAGCAGGTTGGACACACCGGTCTGGACAAGCGCTGCGCAGGTTTCAGCGACGCCCTGGCCGAGAGCGGTATCCCTACCGAGGTCCTGGCGATCGGCGATGACCCGGCAGAGGCCACCACCATTATCGGCGATTACTATACGGCCAACCCGGATACGGATGTCTTCCTCACCCTTGGCCCGAACGGAGCCAACCCGTTCTACGTCTTTGTAGAAAATGAGGGTCTGACGGCCGACGACATTACGCACGGCACGTTTGACCTGAGCGAGGAGATAAAGGCGAATATCGTTTCCGGCATGACGATGTTCGGCATCGATCAGCAGCCGTTCCTTCAGGGTTACGGCGGCGTGTCGACGTTGAGCATGATCGCCAGATACGGTATCCTGCCGGCGCTTCCTGTGTCGGCTACCGGGCCCGGATTTGTTGATGCGGCCAGCCTGGCTTCGGAGCCGGACCCGGATGCTCCCGTTAGCGTCATCGCGGTCCAGCACGCTGAGTGCGCCTGGGACTCCTTCTGGTGTGTGGTTCAGAACGGAATTAACACGGCTTCGGAGATGATGGGCGTGGATGTGACAATTCTGGCGCCGGACGAGTTCGACCTGGACAAGACGGCTTCGCTGATCGAGCAGGCAGTGGCTGCCAACCCCGACGGAATCATGCTGACCGTGACGGATCCAATCCTGTTCAAGGAACCGATCATGAAGGCCATTGATGCCGGCATTCCGGTTATCGCCTACAATGCGGGCTCTGGCCCAATTGCGGACAATATCCCTTACTACACCTACCTGGGCCAGGATGAGTACCAGGGCGGCTATCTGGGCGGACTTCGCCTGGCGGCGGGGGGAGGTACGCAAGGCGTTTGCATCAACCAGCAGGTGGGACACACCGGTCTGGACAAGCGCTGCGCCGGCTTTGTTGACGCGCTGGGCGAAAGCGGCATTCCGGCTGAGGTTCTCGCAATCGGCGATGACCCGGCTGAGGCAGCCACCATCATCGGCGACTACTTCACCGCCAACCCGGACACCGATATCTTCCTGACGCTCGGCCCCAACGGAGCCAACCCGTTCTACGTCTTCGTTGAAAACGAGGGACTGATGGCCGACGACTTCACGCATGGTACGTTCGACTTGAGTCAGGAGATCAATGCCAACATCGAGTCCGGCTTAACGATGTTCGGCATTGACCAACAGCCGTTCCTCCAGGGTTTCGGCGGGATTCAAGCGCTGAATCTGTTGGTTCGCCATGGCATCGTTCCGGCGCTTCCGGTGACTCCTACAGGTCCAGGCTTCGTGGATCAGGGCAATCTGTCTGTTGTTCAGGAATTGGCTGGTGAGTACCGCTAGAGGATCTGATTGATCGCTTCGTGGTAGGATCCCAACCAGGTACACCTGCGAAACGCTAGGGTATTACCGGGTGTACCTGGTTCTCGACGACTATGCATCATCGTTGCGTTCTCGCAGCGAAAAGCATCTGAAATGCATTGGGCAAAGAACTTGGTTGACTCGCTATCACATCGCTTCGGCCGGTCTCCGGTAGCGGGGCCGCTAGCGACATTTGTGGTTGTTCTACTGTTGTGTCTGCTCTTTGTACCTAATTTTGGGTCATGGCGCACGATCTCCGGCATCGTTACTGCGGTCTCGATCTCCGGATTCGTGACTATTGGAATCACTTTTCTGATGGTAGCAGGGGAGTTTGATCTTTCAATCGGCGCCATGATCGCTATGAGTGGCTATCTGTTTGGTGCCGTAGCGGTTGGCGCCGACTCCCAGATAACTCGCGGCCTTGGTGCTGCCGGCCTGCCTGTCGCGGAAGGATCGGGCAACTTGGCACTGGCCCTGATACTGGCGCTGACGGTTCCGGCATTGATGGGACTGGTCAACGGCCTGATACTGGTCTGGACACGGATTCCCTCGTTCATTGTTACGCTGGGGACGCGTCAGATCTACCGGGGGCTCGTTTGGCTGACGTCGGGCGGGGTCCTGCTGCAGACTCTGGGGAAGCCGCCCATCTTCAATGTGTTCAACGGCCGATTTGAGCTTCTGAATAATCTGCCCCTCTTTGAAGGGGCCAACTTCCGCACGGCAACGGTGTGGCTTCTGGCGGCTGCGTTCTTGGGCCAGTACTTGCTAGTCCATACACGGATTGGCAATCATGTTTTTGCCGTAGGCGGTAATGTCGGCGCTGCAACGGCCCAAGGTATCCGGACGTCACGAACCAAGGTACTCTGCTTTGTATTCAGCGGTTTGATGGCCGGCGCCGCCGGGGTTATCTCTTTCAGCCAGTTTCGTTCGGTACGCGTTGCGGAACAGGCTGGCGTGGAGCTTACTGCGATTGCGGCCTCCGTAGTGGGCGGCGCGCTGCTAAACGGTGGATATGGAAGCGTGTGGGGAGCATTAGTAGGCATCCTGATGATTAGCCTCCTACGCTCAGCCGTCATTCTATTGGACATCCCGTTCATCCCGGCGGACAACTTCCCTGCTGTGATCGGGGCGACGATCATTGCTTCCGTCATCCTGAACAACTACCTTCGCTCGCGTGCGTCTGGCTAAGCAGGACACTGGGTGGCAGTGAACAAACGCTACGGCAGTGGGAGACCGAAGTCCAGACGTTTCCTGTGGCCGGCACACCTGCGGCGCCCGATGGCGAATTAAAGGAGTTTCCGTAGTGGCAGAAGGAAATAGTCAACCTGTTGTGGTAGAAATGAGACAGATTGAGAGGCGCTTCGGTTCGGTCGTGGCTCTGCGAGGGGTCGATTTCACAGTACGCAAGGGGGAAGTGCGGGCCCTGATGGGAGACAATGGAGCAGGGAAGTCTACCTTGATAAAGGTCCTTACCGGCGTCCATACACCCACTCGAGGCAGAATTGTCTTCGACGGTCAACAGGTCGTGATCAACTCGCCGGCAGACGCCCGCGCCCTGGGAATCGAGACCGTTTATCAGGATCTGGCGCTGGTTCCACTGATGAGCATTTGGCGGAATTTCTTTCTCGGCCGCGAGCTGCACAAACAGGTCGGTCCCGTTCGCTGGTTGCGTAAGAAGGAGATGAGCGAGCAGTGCCGAAAATCTCTTCACGACATTGGGATTGAAATTCGTTCCGCAGAGGACAAAGTGGGGACCCTCTCCGGAGGGGAACGACAGTCGATTGCAATAGGGCGGGCGATCCATTTCGGCGCGAAGCTGCTTATTCTTGACGAGCCTACGTCGGCGCTGTCCGTGGCTGAGACTCAGAAGGTGCTGACCTATATTGAGAATGCTAAAGATAAGGGATTGCCCGTTATTTTCATTACGCACAACGTCAATCACATTTACCAGGTTTCCGACAGTTACACGATCATTCGCCAGGGGGAGAAGGTCGGGACGTACCAGAAAGGAGACCTGTCGCAGCAGGACATTGCCGACCTCATAACCGGCGCAAGAGAAAAGTAAGGTGGGGACTATTGTGGAATCAAACGAGCAGATGCGGCCGAACCCGCACAGCTCCCTGGAGGGCCAGGTTGCCGTAGTAACGGGCAGCACTCAGGGGCTTGGTGAGGCGGCAGTGAGGCTATTTGCAGAACGGGGGGCGGCGGGGATCATCGTAAGCGGCCGAAATGCCGAGCGCGGAAATGCGGTGGCGGACGACCTGCGCGGTGGCGGCTGCCAAGCCTATTTCGTCCAGGCCGACCTGGCCGACGTTGACGCCTGCCGCGGCATCGTAGCCGAAGCGGACAGACGGTTTGGCACACTGAATGTGCTGGTCAACTGCGGTGCCCTGACTGTTCGCGGGAATATCTGGGATACGACGCCTGAGCTTTTTGACAAGATCATAGCCGTCAACACTCGCGCGCCGCTGCTTCTAATGCAGGACGCCTGCAGGGTGATGCGGCGCGAGGGCAAAGGCGGGTCTATCGTCAACATCTCAAGCGTGGCTTCCTTTGGCAGCGAGCATTTCCTGCTTCCCTATACGGCCTCCAAAAGTGCGCTAAACGCGATGACCAAGAATGTCGCCTTCGCGGTCATGCGCTACCGGATCCGTGCAAATGCCATCGCGGTCGGCTGGATGGATTCACCGGCCGAAGACTATATTCAGCGTACATTTCATTCCGACGGGGAAGACTGGTTGGAGAAGGCGGAAGCTGAACAGCCTTTCGGGCGTCTGCTCAAGACCGAAGAAGTGGCGCGGGCAATCGCTTTTCTGGCATCCGACGAGTCGGGGATGATGACAGGCAGTTTGATAGACTTCGACCAGTCCGTGCGCGGTGCGGGGCCTGTGTCCAAACCCCCTCCTCTGGACGACCCTTATTGGAACGTTGGCGCCATAGACAGTGCGTGGGAATAGGCTACCAGGAGGACATTTTCCATTGAGTCAGGTCAAAGAGGTGTAACGCGTGAGCCGATCAGTAAACGTCGGCGTAATTGGGACGGGTGGGATGGGTGCACGGCACGCATCGAATCTGACCTATATGGTCGCTGCTGC
>VXRG01000155.1 GCA_009838625.1 Caldilineaceae bacterium SB0664_bin_27 | reverse complement strand
CTCCCAAGCCCTCCCCCTCCGCTGCGCCGGCTGCTTCACCGACACCGACACCGACACCCACCACCGCACCCTCAGCTACTCCTGTGCTGCCGGGTTCCATTTCAGAAAGGGAGGCGTTAGTCGCGGTCTACCATGCCACCGGCGGCGAGAATTGGGCCCAGGACAGCAACTGGATGACCGATGAGCCGCTCGGGTCCTGGCGAGGAGTGACGACCGACAGAAACGGTAGTGTGATTGAACTGGATCTCAACAGGAACCTTCTGAGCGGATACATTCCGGCCGGATTGGGAAGTCTCCCGAACTTGAGAATTCTGCGTATGTCCGGCAACGATCTGGAGGGAACGATTCCGGCTGGAATAGGCAACCTCTCTGAACTGACGAATCTTGAGTTGGACGACAACAACCTCAGTGGGTCTATCCCTGCTGAACTGGGCAATCTTCCCAATCTGACCTGGCTGGATCTGTCCGGAAACGACTTGAGTGGCCCGATTCCAACCGAGCTCAGCAGGCTCACAGGTCTGACGGTGTTTGCACTTTCAGACAACGGCCTGACCGGCGCCTTTCCTTGGTGGCTGAAAAAACTCGATGACCTGCTGATTCTTCATATGTCGGGCAACCATTTCACCGGCTGTATGCCGGAAGACCTCCTGGGCATATGGATCGAGGACCTCAGCAGCACGCATCTACCTACCTGCAGAGAGGCGCTGGTCACTGTCTTCTTTGCCACCGGCGGTGCGCAGTGGGAGAACAGTACAAATTGGCGGGACTCTGCCGCGCCCCTCGCTCAGTGGTTCGGCGTCAAAACGGACGCTGACGGACGGGTTACGGAAATCGACCTTTCCGGCAACGGGTTGGTCGGCACACTCCCGCCGCGAATAGGCGCTCTCATCCATTTGGAGCTCCTTGACCTCTCAGGCAATGATCTCGTCGGGCAAATTCCACCCGAGCTAGGCGAGTTGACCAATCTGTCCACCTTGTATCTCGGAGGCAACAGATTGCATGGGTGCGTACCGGCCAACCTGCGGAAGATCGAAAGCAACGATCTGAATAGCCTGGGTCTGGACGATTGCCAATAGTGCCGCGCCCCAAAAAGAGGCGTTTCATCACAACTAGGCCCTGCCCAATCCTCACGCCTTTTTCCTCCGCTGACCACTGAACCCCGAAGTTCCGAAGTTGGCCCGAAAAGACGTCGCAGCTGAAGCGAACGGATTGAAGGGCGGGCTGGACAAGCCTTGACAAGCTCTTCGCGACTGCCAATCCTGATTCAGCGGGACAGAACATCCGACATGACCTGAAAGTTACGGAATTTCTTACTATCCCCCAAGTGATATAATTGGACTGAACTGAGGAGTTTCAATCCCCCGGCCGTCCCAAGTTGACTATCTGTCCCAGCAAAAGGAGTTTCCGATGCAAGCACCCAATTCCGGTCGCCTTCCCGTCCTGTTGCTGTGTGCAGCAGTTGTCTTTGCCGTCTTTTATGCCACCTCCGCGATCACGCCTTCCTTTGCCAGCGAAGGAGACGGCCACGCCCATGCGGATGACGCCCCCACTCTGGAGACGCTGTCTGAGACCATCGCCAATCTTGAAGCCCGCATTGCCGGACTTGAGGACGAGATGGTCGCAGAGAAACTCTCTTATTCCACCTTCGACGCCGTCTCCGCAGCCTATCTTCTCAACAAAGTCGACATCCACGCGCTCAATAAGCGTCTGAAGGGCGGGGAAGGCATCATGCCGGGGGACGCCGGACAGATCAAATACCTGGTGCCCCTCCTTTCAGCAGTCGACTGGCCGCAAGAACTGGCCGAAGAGGCCGGGGCGTTGGCTGAAACACTCACAAAGCTCACCGCGGCCCTTGCCGACGACGATCTGGAGAGCGCTCTGCCCCTCTCCTCCACCGCGCACGACGAGCAGCACCACTTTACTGACAATGTTTTCGACTGGTTTGCCTGCTTGCAGCTGTCCGAAGAGGGGATGGAAGCGGAAGATCAGGGAGAGGGCGAACACTCTGAGACAAGCCATGATGACCACGGTCATAGCCATGACGACGACGAAAAAAGCGACGACAACGGCGCCCAAGACAGCGGAAATGACAACTGCGTTGAAGAAGAGTCCAACGGCACGCATGACGACGGACACGACCACAGCCACGGAGGCTAGCCAGTGATCGCGCACCAACTGCGAAGAGGTATTGCAAAACTGCTATGGGTAGCGCTGATACTGGTCACCATCCACTACCCACTATCCATTTCCGTCCATGCCCATGCCGACTACGATAGTTCCATGCCCTCTGCAGGTGAGGTCGTTTCCCAGGCGCCGCAACTGGTTCAGGTCTGGTTCACCCAGGAGCTGTTTCGTCGCGAAGGGCAAAACGACCTCGAGGTTTATGGCCCCGATGACCAAAGGGTTGACCAGGACGACGCCGCCATCGACGATGACGACCGCAAGCTGATGAGCGTCTCGCTCCAATCGGACCTGCCCAACGGCGTCTACACGGTTCGCTGGCGCACTCTTTCCGCAGATGACGGCGATGAAGCCGATGGAGAGTTTCAGTTCACGATCCAGGCTGACGAGCCCGCGGCGGAAACCTCACCAACAACCGCCCCAACTCCCGCGCCGGTGAAGGCCCAACCTCCGCCCACGAACACAGTGGAGAGCACGGAAACTCAGACGATGACCCCCCCTCCAATCTTGGATTCCGAAGACAACGAATCCCCACCCGCCCCGGCCAGCCAGACCGAACAGGGTCCGGGCATCCCTTGCTTGGGTAGTGCTGCGCCGGCTTTGTTGCTGCTCGGTACCGTTGTCCTGGCCGGAAGGCGCAGAAGGCTGATCGAACGCCGGTCTCAAGGCATCTGGCGCAACTTGAGCGGTGAGAGCAGTTAGCCCCAAGATGTCGAAGGCTCCCTGGTATGGCCCGGCTAAGCCGGTTTGGGCGGCCGTCCAGCAGATGCAAGCAGTTGGCCTGCCACTGGTGTGGTTCGCCGTGGCAATGGCCCTGCTTCTGTTGCCCCAGGCCGCCCAGGCCCACGCCCTGCTCGTACGCGCCGACCCCCAGCCTAACTCAGAACTCACGCAGCCTCCTGGGGCCATCGAATTCTGGTTCAGCGAACCGCTGGAAAAAACCTTCACCGGCGCCCGCATCCTCCACACGTCCGGAACCGAAATCCCAACCGGCGATCCGCGAATCGATCCCGACGACCCCACCCACCTGACCCTGCCAATCGAGAGCATCGAGCCAGGCGTATATACCGTCGTCTGGCAGACGCTCTCCAGCGTGGACGGTCATGAGTGGGTCGGCTCATTCCCTCTCACCATCCTGAATCCCGATGGCACGCGTCCCGGCGGCACCGCCGTCGAGGTCACCTTCTATCGCCAGCAAGGGCTGCCTTCCCTTACCGATTCCCTCCTCCGCTGGATCTCACTGCTCGGCGCGGCACTGCTGGTCGGGCCGTTATCCTTACATTGGCTGCTGAACCGGCCGGAATCGAAGAACAGCCCAGGCCCTCCTGTTGAAACAGTGATCGGTTCAACCGCAATCGTCGGCCTGTTACTCCTGATCGTTGCCGGCTGGCTTCAGTTTCTCGTCCAGTCTCTTCGCCTCGTAGGACTGGACGGATTCCTGGATCTCCTTCTCGCCACCCGTCCGGGCAGGCTCCTGTTGATACGGCAAACGCTGCTGGCAGGTGTCTTTCCTCTTCTATTCCCCAAAGGCTGGTCCACTGTTCTCTTCCGCCAGGCCGTACCCGCGGGCGTCGTGCACCGCCTGTGGCGCATTCTCTTCGTACTATATGTGTTGCTGATTGTGCTGCTCATAGTGTTCGGGCTTGGTGGTACGCTGTTCCATGGCCCCAACCTGTGGATACTCGCGGCCGCAATCATCTCCATTTGCAGCGCCTGGTCTGGACTGCTGTTCGGCGACGTGCACAACGGCCGCCGGGCGCTGCAGCCGCGTGCTTGGGCGGCCCTGCTGACCGCTGCAGCCCTCTTCACCTTTTCCGCCAGCAGCCACGCCGCGGCCGCACCTGGGAGCGGATGGGCCGTCGCAGTTGATTTCATTCATCTCATCGCGGCTGCAGTCTGGGCCGGCGGACTGATCTTCCTGGCCTTCCTGTTGCTCCTTCTGCATCGCCGGCAGGCAGTGCCCGACCCCGATCGAATGGTCCTCCTTCTTAAGCGCTTCTCCTTCAGCGCACAGATTGCGGTGTTTATGCTGGCCCTGACCGGCCTCTTCAGCAGCTTCGTGCAGCTGCCTGAGCCCGCCAGCCTCTTCTATACCACCTATGGCCGTGTTCTCCTCATAAAACTGGCAATCGTCGCCGCCATCATTGCGCTGGCATATCTCAACAATCGCGCCGTTCAGCGTGCCGAAGAGACCCTCACCTCCCAGCGCAAACTGAGGCGCTTCTCGCGTCGAGTGGCAGCGGAGGCCGGCATAACAGCCCTCCTGTTCATAGCCGTGGCCGTGCTGGTGCAGACGCCAACGCCGAACCTTCCACCCCAAACGGCACCCGCCGCGCCCTCGCTGCCATTCAACGAAATGGCCTACGATGGCGACTTGGCCGTACACCTGCAGGTAACCCCCAACCAGGTCGGGCACAACCGCTACTGGGTTCATCTTTCCCGTCCCGACTCCTCTGACATCGGTGAGGTGCAGCTGGTCCGTCTTTTCTTCTCTCATGAATCAGGGGACACGGGACAGGCGCGTCTCGATCTGACCGACCTGGGCGAGGACGCCTTCGCCGCGGAAGGCGCCTTCCTCAACCGCGACGGCGAATGGAATCTGTCAGTATACGTCCGCCGCAGAGGCATGAATGACATCTTGGCTGAAATCGCCGTCCCCGTACCGTCAAACGAGACCGTACAGCAGATTTCCCGCTCACCCTGGCGCAACCCGGTTCCCCGGCTTCCTGCGGAATCAGTGGTCGGCGCGCTTCTGATCACCCTGTCTTCTGTCCCGCTACTCTGGAGGCGGTCCCTGCTGCGTGCCAGCCGTCCCCTTGCCCTCATTCTGTTTGTCGCCGCCTTCTTCTTCCTCTTCAGCGGTGTTCTCCTAGCCCTGACTTCTCTCCTGTAGCCGCACGCGTCCTCTCTGCCGGCCGTTATGCGCGGCCCGCGGATCAACGCCTTAACTGCGCGGCAGATACACAACTGCCAACAGGGATCCGTACCCCTTGTTTCACCCATCTAACCGGCTTCAAAGTGGTACAAGAGGCCGCAGAATCGCGCATATCTTTCTCTTACACTCCGCAAACGCGCCTGTGATGATCGCCGGCTAAACTGGAAATGGAAAAAGTAAAGCAACTGCCGGTCCGGACAGGGACCGGCCTGTCTTTCGCCGAATAGAGCGCGGAACCGAAAGGGAGAGTCTAATGCGATTCGATCGCCTGACCGAGAAGGCTAGCGAAGCAATTATCGAGGCCCAGAATGAGGCCAGGGAATACAAACACGCCAGCATCGACCCGGAGCATCTCCTCCTGTCCCTGCTGCGGCAGCAGGGAGGTGTCGTCCCGGCCGTTGTCGATCGAATGGGGGGAGACCGAAATCACCTTGAAGCCGACCTGAAACAGCGCCTTGCAGCCAAGTCCCGCGTCAGTGGCGGTACAATGGAAGTGCGAATGGGGGGCGAACTGGTACAGCTTCTCGAAGAAGCGGAGACCATCGCCGCCAACATGAAGGATGAGTACACCTCGACCGAGCATCTTCTCATGGCGATGGCCTCGGCCCGTAACGGTGAAGTCCGCCAGCTGCTGGAGCGCCGCGGCATCGACTACAACGGCATTATGCAGGGGTTGGCCGCCGTGCGCGGCAGTCAGCGCGTCACCACCCAGAACCCGGAAGCCCAGTACGAAGCCCTCGAAAAGTACGGCCGCGACCTGACCGCCGAAGCCGGCAAAGGCAATCTGGATCCTATCATCGGTCGCGATCAGGAGATCCGCCGGGTCGTTCAGATCCTCAGCCGGCGCACCAAGAACAACCCCGTTCTGATCGGCGAGCCGGGCGTCGGCAAAACTGCCATCGCCGAAGGCTTGGCCCAGCGTATAGTGAACGGGGACGTACCGACAACGCTCAAGGACAAGCGGCTGGTTTCGCTGGACCTGGGCGCACTGGTGGCTGGCGCAAAGTACCGCGGCGAGTTCGAGGAACGGCTCAAGGCCGTCCTCAATGAAATCCGGGACGCCGAGGGCGAAGTGCTTCTATTTATCGACGAAATGCACACACTCGTTGGGGCGGGCGCCGCCGAGGGTTCCATGGATGCCTCCAATATGCTCAAGCCGATGCTGGCCCGCGGCGAGCTCCACGCCATCGGCGCTACAACCCTCGACGAATACCGCAAACATATCGAGAAGGATGCCGCCCTCGAACGCCGCTTTCAGCCTGTCTTCGTCGGCGAACCTTCTGTCGAGGACACCGTCTCCATTCTGCGCGGGCTGAAGGAGCGCTATGAAGTTCATCACGGCGTCCGTGTGACCGACGGCGCCGTCATCGCCGCCGCACAGCTCAGCCACCGCTACATCAGTGATCGCCAGCTGCCTGACAAGGCCATCGACCTGGTCGATGAGGCTGCCAGCCGGCTGCGTATGCAAATCGACTCCAAGCCAAAAAAGCTGGACGAGCTGGAACGCCAGGTGATGCAGCTGGAAATCGAACGCGAAGCCCTCCGCAAGGAGTCCGACGAGGCGAGTAAACAACGCCTGGAGTCCCTGGAAAAGGAGCTGGCTGACCTGCAGGAAACCAGCTCCGAACTCTCTATCCGCTGGCAGGCCGAACGGTCCGCCATCCAGGCCTTGCGTACCCTGAAAGAGGAAAGCGAGCAGCTGCGCACCGATATCGAGCAGGCCGAACGGGACTACGATCTGCAGCGGGCTGCGGAGCTGCGCTACGGGCGCATGAACGAGCTTCAGCAACAGTTGGACGCTGCAGCCCAAAATGTGGCTGCCATCCAGGCCGGTGGCGCACTTCTGAAAGAGGAGGTCGACGACGATGAAATCGCCGCCGTCGTCAGTGAGTGGACCGGCATCCCCGTCAACAAGCTAATGGAAGGGGAGCGCGAGCGGCTCGTGCGCATGGATGAAGAGTTGCACCAACGTGTGGTCGGCCAGGAACAGGCCGTCGCCGCCGTCGCCGCCGCAATTCGCCGCAGCCGGGCCGGTCTGCAAGACCCCAACCGTCCCATCGGCAGCTTCATCTTCCTCGGCCCCACCGGTGTTGGCAAGACCGAGCTGGCGCGCGCTCTGGCCGAATATCTCTTCGATGACGAACACAACCTGATTCGCATCGACATGAGCGAATACCAGGAGCGTCATACCGTTGCCCGCCTGCTCGGCGCCCCACCCGGCTACGTCGGCTACGACGAGGGCGGCCAACTGACCGAGGCTGTACGCCGCCGCCCCTACTCGGTCGTTCTCTTCGACGAGATCGAGAAGGCCCACGTCGAAGTGTTCAATGTGCTGTTGCAGGTTCTTGACGACGGCCGCTTGACCGATGGGCAGGGTCGCACCGTCGACTTCCGCAACACAGTAATCATTATGACCAGCAATGTCGGCAGTCAGTACATTCTGGACGTCGCCGGGGTCGATGAAGAGGTAGAGCGCCGCGTCATGACGGCCATGCGCCAGCAGTTCAGGCCTGAATTTCTCAACCGGGTCGATGAGATCGTCATCTTCCACAGCCTGTCGGCCGGTCACCTGGAGGGCATCGCTGAAATTCAGTTGGAACGGCTGCGTGCTCTGCTCGCCGACCGCGACATTACTCTCGAACTCACTGATGAGGCTAAAGCACTGATCGTTCAGGCCGGCTATGACCCGGCCTACGGCGCCCGGCCGCTCAAGCGCAGCATACAGCGCACTGTGGCTGACCCGCTGGCGTTGGAAATCCTCGACGGACGTGTCGGGAGCGGCGACCATGTCATCGCCGTCGAACAGAACGGGCAGGTCGCCTTTTCCGTAGCGGCTCCTACCGAGCTGGCCCCCGCAATCCAGGTCAGTAGCTAGTGTAATCCCTGCGCGAAGTCCAAAACTCTCGCCCAGGTTCAATATAGCGGCTTCTTGAAGCGTGCGCCCTCGTGCAGTTGCGGGGGCGCACGCCTTTTTCCGGTTGCGTGCCCTTCGAGATTCAGGTACAATCCACCAATATCTCACTCCTTACAAACGCCAGCTTGCCGGGGCAGCCGGAAATGCCTGACGCACAGAATGGAAAGGACCGCCGGCCATGACGTACGGACCCGCACAATCCAAGATCAACTGGTACAGAACGCCCATCGATCGAGCCGTTCTCGCCGAGCTCAATCAGCGCAGCGACCTGTTCGGCCTTTTGCAATCACTCGGACACCTGGGCCTTCTGGCGCTCACAGGCGCGGCCGCCTGGTTTTCCCTGCAAGCGGGGCTTTGGTGGGGCCTCCTCATCGCCCTCTTCCTGCACGGCACCTTCTACGCCTTCCTCCTCAACGGCTTCCATGAACTCTGTCACCGTACCGTCTTTCGTTCAAAATTTCTCAACGAGTTCTTCTTGCGCGTATATAGCTTCCTTGGTCTGTTTAACCACGTCTATTTCTGGACCAGTCATCAGGAACACCACAAGTTCACCCTGCACCCTCCCGACGATCTCGAAGTCGTCTTACCGGTGGATTTCACGCGCAAGGCCTTTTACCAGACCGCGCTCATTAACCCAACGGGGCTCTACCAGCGCATAAAGGGCGTGATACGGCTCAGTTTCGGGCGTTTGGAAGGTGAGGAAGGTGACTGGGAACACATGCTCTTCCCGCCGGATGCGACAGAGAAGCGTCGGCGCCTCTTCAACTGGGCGCGTGTCCTGCTGGTCGGTCATCTTCTCCTGATCGTCGTCTCACTGGTGCTGAACTTCTTGGTCCTGCCCGGCCTTTGGCTGCTGCCGGTCCTGGTTACGCTGGCCCCGTTCTACGGTGGCTGGCTCCTCTTCCTTTGCAACAACACGCAGCACGTCGGCCTCAAGGACAACATTCCCGACTTTCGCCTCTGCACACGTACGTTTAGAGTGAACCCGTTCGTGCAGTTCCTCTACTGGCACATGAACTACCACATTGAGCATCACATGTATGCCGCCGTACCGTGCTACAAATTGGGCAAGCTGCATAAGGCGATAGAGGATGACCTGCCGCCCGTCACGGTCGGCATTGTGGCCACCTGGCGGGATATTGCCGCCATCCTCGAAAAGCAAAGAGAGGATCCCAGCTACCAGCATCTCCCGGACGCGCCCAACCCTGTGTTGGCGTAGCGGGTATCCTTCCCGCTACCCCGGCCAGTCGCACAGATCCTCCACGTAGGCCGCGGAGCCGTCCCGCAGCCAGCCGTCCAACTGGGCAACCTCCTTCAGTTGCTGGCCCCGCTTACGCGGCACCACAACGTAACCGCAGTCCATCTCCGGCAACGCCGTCATATCGCCCCACAGCTTCTCAAATTGGGTGACGGGAAAAATATCCTCCTGCCCTCGCCCCCAGCGCTTCTTTACCTCTTTCAACGTCACATAGGTCGGCATCCGCGCCGCCATGCGTCCCAACGCCTCCGTTACCGCCTCCTCATCCTCCAGGGCCGTCCGCTCCAATCCCAGCGTCGTCAGTAGACGGTCGATGTGGATCCAGAAGGTATTAGTGTTGTAAAAGGTCAGACAGAACTCAATCTCCTCCCGAGGCAGGGCCAGGCCTTCCACCAGACGCACATTGCCGTCAACCCGCGCCAAGCCGCCGCCTCGGTCCTCCAGCCGCCGGTGGATCACTTCGGCGGTCATCGCCCCCTGAGCGCTGATATGCAGGCCCAGCAGTCCCGGGTCGACATTCGCGCCGACCGTGTCGATGTTGTGCATCATCAGATACTGAAGCTGCGGCCGCTCCTCCAGCAGCCCGCGCAGAACGCCGTTGTGCAGCAAGTGCGGCAGTTCATACCAGTGGCCTACAGGGTGAATGCACTGGTCGGGCAGGTTGTCGACATAGTCACTGCCCTCCCCCTGCGAACGCGCCCAGTTGATCAGTGCACTGTGCTGGCTCTCACGAACTTTTTCTGCCTGAATGTCAAGTACCTGTCTCGAACTCTCCTCCCATGCGAAACGCAGGTCCCGCACCATCGGCACCATTCGTAAGCCGACGCTGCTTCCCGGAGACAGCAGTAGCGGCCCACCGGATCCATGGCCTTCCCATTCTCCTTCCCCAAGAGCGTCTGCGATAGCTCGGTGCGTCAGATAGCTGGTGGTAACTACATGAGGCAGAGGCGTACCGCAAAGTCGACCGCTGCGCCGGCTCTTGGCCAGGTGAATCTCAATGAAACTGCGATGCCTGCCTGCCAGGCGTGCAAACGGATTTAACGCCTTCACTACGCCCGCGCCTTGGCTCCACCGGCTGCCTGCCCCCCCTGCCAGAGTGACGACCGCCACCTCTCCCGCCTCGAGCGCGGCCCTGCCAATCTCGTCGAAATCCTTCGGCAACCCTTCCGTCGCGTCTACGAGCTCCTCTGGCGCAACTTCCTCGATCAGGCTGCGCGTTGGCAGCCGGTTCTGGGCCAAGCCGATCCGGCCGCTGCGCAGATCGCCGCGAATCTGCTCGTGTTGCTCGCGGTCAAAAGCATTGGCCGCCAGCATTGTCGATAGCGACTCCTGTGAGTCCTCCTCCTGTTTCTGCGGCAGCATGCGTTGGAACAGTGACGGGAGAACGTCGACAAGAGCCGGGTCCTCGGCGCTCAGAGCGCCGAAAATCTCCAGCTCTGCTCGCTGTGCAGGGGAGAGAAGCCACGGATCCCGGCGCAAAATGTCCGGAAAGGTCAGCCGGTAGTAATCTCCCGGCATGAGCGCGGGGGACCCTTCCCCTTGGCGTTCCGTCTCTCCTGCTCTCCCGTGCAATTCTGCCCAGGTGCCCCTCTCGTCGATCGCAAAGTCATAGACCACCGGCTGCATCGCGAAGGGAACGGAATGCTCCATGCGCGCCTTCGTTCTGTCCATGATATCCTGCAGCCGGACCTTCGCCGAGGCTTTGTGACGAGGATCAAAGAGAAACCCCATGCCGCCCCCAGACATCCCGCCCAACATCCAGAAACCCCAGAATTTCTCGCCAAACTCAGCGCGTGCCTGCTGAATCAGTCTGTCTGTGTAAAGGTTGCCCGCCCACGGTATGATCGACTGAATCGGCCCCCTGAAGTTGCGCTCCGTTGCCTTGCCAATGGCCTCTATATCGCCAGCCTTCAGATACCCCAATATCTCGTCCAACGTGCCAATCGCCTGCTGTCGCCCCCTCCACGCCTCTTCAGAGCGCAGCAGATACTTCTCCGTCACCATCTCCAGTATCGGTCCAACATCCTGTGCCATGCCGCCGTGAACCAGAACCAGGCTGGCTTGCAGTGCCTGCCGTGTCTCCTCGCTGATCTCGTCCTTCCCAAAAAGATGATGGCCGGGCAACAACCTTCCCCGGCTGACTCCGAATTCGGGATCCCCCTCTGAGCTCAACCTTCCCTCTATAAGTTTTATCCCCGGCCAGATGCCGCCCGAATCCTGCCAGCCGCCCCCCGATCCCCCCAGCCA
>VXRG01000105.1 GCA_009838625.1 Caldilineaceae bacterium SB0664_bin_27 | reverse complement strand
GCCCCCCGACTCCCCGTGGACAAAGGCCATACGAAGTTCTCCGCGCCCCTCCGCGCCCTCCGCGGACAAAAAGGTTTTAAGAAGCCCTCCGCGCCCTCCGCGGACAAAAGGATGTTACGAAGTTCTCCATGCCCCTTCGGCAAGCCGCATCTGACCCCCGCACTCCAGTTGCCAACCGCAGGCGACTACTGTAAACTGAAACTTCATAGTGGAGGGAAGAAAAATGCGGCTGAAGGAAAAAGTCGCCATCATTACCGGAGCCGGCCGCGGGATCGGCAGTACGATCGCTGGACGCTTTGCCCAAGAGGGTGCGAGTGTTGTCATCGCCGACCAGGATGAGGAATCCGGGCGGCGTGTCCAGGCCGAGTTGCATAGTGCCGGCGCCAATGCCATCTTTGTCAGGACCGACGTCTCCAGCCGTCCCGACGTAGAAATATTGGTTGACGAAACCGCGCGGCGTTTTGGCCGCATCGACATCCTCGTCAACAATGCCGCTGTCCTCGGCGAAAACGGCCACTTCCTCGAAATCTCCCAAGCAGTCTGGGATCACGTGGTCAGCGTCAATCAGACGGCCGTCTTTATCTGTTCTCAACTGGTGGGCCGTGTCATGGCGAAGGCCGGCAGGGGAAATATCATCAACATATCCTCAATAAATGGCACTGTTCCTCTGCCCCGTTGCGCAGCTTATGTCACTGCCAAGTACGGGGTCGAGTCCCTGACCCGCATCGCAGCCAACGAGCTCGCTCCTTACAATATCCGCGTTAACACCATCGCTCCCGGTCCCATCGAGAACCGTCCTCCGCATTTGGAACGGCCGCGCCTCACAGAAGATACCCTGCTCGGCCGCAACGGTCTGCCGCACGAAATCGCCGCTGCAGCCGTCTTTCTGGCGTCGGAAGAGTCCAGCTTCATCACCGGACAACGCATCGCCGTCGATGGCGGCATGTTGGTCAACGGCTATCGAGTCTACGATGTCGAGCGCCCTGCAAGCCCGGCGCTGCTAGCAGAACATCAGCAGGATTCGTCCGCTCTTGGCGGAGATAACTGAAACGCAAGGAATACCGAGAATACGTGCCTGTCGATAATCCGAGCCCTCTGTCCGCAAAAAAGCGCCGTCTGATTTTTTCGCTGATCATTTCGCTCGCGCTCCTGTCCGCCTGCTTCGGCCCGGACCTGCCAGGCGCGCCCCAAATGCCTCGGCTCCCCTCGCCGCGTTCTCTGCCCGGTGTCGACGAACTGCTGGATCAGCTACCCGGCTTCGACCTCGATCTGCTGCGAGAGTTGGACCTCCCCGACCTGAGCGATATTGCCGACCTGCCCCAGCTTGTCGACCTTCCCAGCCTCGATGTCTCGGATAACGCCATCGCCTTCACAGGTCCGACCGAAATGCGCATCGAAATCGGCGATTTCATCCGCGGCACCGACATTCAACTGGCCGGCATCGTTGACGGCCGCGCCGAATTCCTCTTCTCCGGCCTGCGCGCAGAACGTATCGCCGGCGACTCCCTCGACTTCGACGGCCCCTGGCCAAACATCGGGGGCGTCGACTACCTGCTGCGTCTGCGCGTCTATCGAGTGACTGAAGAGTACGTTCGCGCTGCCGGCGTCCATCGCCTGGTGATCGAAGGCATCCTTCCCATCCATCAGCCGGCCATGGCCCTGCAGGAAAACGTCCTTAAGATGACCTATACGGGTTCTGTCGGCACGGGCGACCTGCTGAAAGGAACAACATTCGGCTACGTCGGAAAAGCGGAGCAGGGCGCCGAAATTAGCGGGATCCCGGCCGGTGATTTTCCCTTTCGCAAATCCGGTGATAGTCTGCGGTGGCAGGGCATGCTGCGGCCGGACCTGCCCAGTCGGTTCGACCTGCGCATCGTCCATTTCGGAGAGAATTCAGTCCAGGTCGCAGGCATCGTCTCTCTGCAACTTCCGGACTAGACGCGACTGGCAGTCGGTTGCTTTGCTGCGCGACCGGCAACACGAAACAAGCCCTTTTTCTCGATTGGAACCTCCAACCTGGGGCTCCGCAGTGAAGCAGAAAAGAGAGGACGGGCAGCGAAGAAACCTACAAGTGTGCTTCGGAGAAAGAAGCGATGGTTGAGGCCGTCAGCAAATCCGGTACGTTGAGCGTGATCCGAAGGTTCAGACCACACGCCGACCTCCAGGGTATCCGCGCCGACTACTACAACCTTACCGACCTCCAGGGCCAGCCCCTTGCCGGGCTTCTCGTACTCATGGACCGGCGCGGACGGCCCGTGCGCGCCGAAATCCATATGAATAACAACATCGCTGATGCTCTCTACGAGATTGCCCTGCGCCAGAGCCTCCGCCTTATCGAAGATCGCTACAAAAGCGATCGTCCCGTTCGTCTCTACCCGCTGCGGATGCAATTGAACAGCGACCCGCTCTCTGTCCAGCCCAGGGGCAGCGTCTCCAGTTCCGGCATCGCTCCGGCGCCCGCTTCGAGCAACCCACTGTTGCTGGTGGCCGCCGCGCTCCTCGCGATCTCCGCACTGTTCAGCGGCTGGTTCCTCAACGAATGGCTCACGGGCGACCTGGCCGGTACCGGATCATCGGCCGCGATTACTGCAGGGTCCTCCTCGGGGGCCGCCGGTCAGAATGTCCTCATCGTCGAAACCAACGGCCTGCCTGCCAGCCGCAACGCAATCCCGATGAATGTGGGCGATCGTATCCAGCTCTTGCCCGACTACAAGATCTCTATGCGCACCGAAGCAGGGGCGCAGGCCGGGGCCATCGTTACCCACTTGCAGAACGCTGATCCCATGACAATTCTCAACGGCCCCATCTGGCTGGAAGGCAATAGCGATACCATCGTCTGGTGGTATGTACGTGTCGATAGCGGCGCTGAAGGCTGGGTACCCGCCAATACAAGTGAACTGACACTCTTGGAACCTCACGCCCAGTAAGCGAAAACAATTTGGCGGCGCCCAACATGACCCAGAATCAACTGACACAACCCAACGTAATCGTAGTCGTTGCCGATACCTTGCGCACAGCCTTTCTCGGTTGCTACGGAAACGACTGGATCCACACGCCTTCCATCGACCGCTTCGCCCAGCAAAGCGTCCGCTTCACCCGTGCCCATCCTGAATGTCTCCCCACCATCCCCACCAGGCGCACCTTGCACAGCGGCCGCCGCGCCTTCCCCTTCAACGACTACCGGCCGGTCCCGTGGGACAACGTCTACCTGCCTGGCTGGCAGCCCATGAACGCCGAGGAAAGCACCATTGCCGAAACGCTCCAGCAGGCCGGCTACCACACCGGCTTCGTCGCCGACGTGCCCCACTATTTCGTGCCGGGAATGAACTTCACCCGCGGCTTCCAGCAATGGGAGTTCGTCCGCGGCCAGGCCGAAGACCGCTGGCAGGCCGTCGCCGATGCCGACCCGGCTCTGCTCGACCGTTATCGCGCCGGCGCCCCGGACCGCATCGCAGCCCATCTTGTAAATGTGCGGCCCCATCGCCCCGAAGAAGATTGGCCGGCGGCCCGCACCTTCCAGCGGGCCATCGATTTCCTGCGCGACAACCACCCACCCGGCCGCAATAAGGACACCTCCCCCTTCTATCTCTACGTGGACAGCTTTACCCCCCACGAAACCTGGGAGGCCCCCCTCCACTACTATGACCTCTACGGCAGCCGCGCCCAGCGCGAGCCAATCTGCCTCACCGCAGCCTACGGCCCCTTCGCCGACCAATACGACGATCGCATTCCCAGCATCCGCGCCAACTACGCCGGACTGGTCACCATGGTCGATACCTGGTTCGGCCGCCTCCTCGATACCGTCGATCAGCTGGGACTGCGAGACAACACCCTGATCTTCTTCTTCAGCGACCACGGCACCAACTTTGGCGATAACCCGGATAGAATCATGGGAAAACCCGCCGACTACATGTACCCCGGAACCATGGACATCCCTCTCCTTATGCGCCATCCCGCCGGCCTCGGCGCCGGCCAGGTAAGGGATGAGCTGGTCTACACCTTGGATGTGCCCGCCACAATCCTTGACGCCGCCCGCCAACAATCAGCCGACCCAGTTGAAGGCCAGAGCCTGCTGCCCTTGCTAAATGACGGCGGCGGATTCAGCCGTCGTGAATACCTGACCTGCCGCTATGGCAACTCCGTCTGGTACCGCGACGACCGCAACTGGTTCTTCGACGCCATCGGCTGGCAGTCCCCGCCCTCAAACACATCCCCGTCCAGCGGGCGGCAGCCGGTCACGCGCCTGTTTGACCTTGAGACCGACCCCGACTGCCGCCTGAACATCGCCGGCCGCAGCCCGGAGCGCGTCGCCCTGGCCCGCGAACGGGTCCTCGCCGACGCCGGCGGTCATCTCAACTACTACGAGCGTCACGATTCCACCGACGCTCTGGGCCGGCCGGAGTTTTCCAGCAGGTAGCTATCGACCCGCCGGAGGCCGGTGACCGCTGGCCGCTCCCGCCAACCGGCCCAGCCAACTGGAGTTTGTCCTATGCCCACTATCGCTGCCGGTCGTCTCGAACGGATCGCAGGACGGCTCATGCAGGCCGCCGGCGCCTCATCCGCCGAAGCCGCTACCATCTCGCGCCACCTGATTGCCGCCAACCTGGCCGGCCACGACTCCCATGGTGTCATCCATGTCCCCTCCTACATCGCCTCAATCAGAAAAGGACACCTGCAGCCCGGCGCACCCTTCACCATCACTCAGGAGAGCCGGGCCACAACCGTCGTAGACGGAAACTGGGGATTCGGCTTCACCGTTTCCGAGCGCGCCATGCAGCTGACCATCGACAAGACGCGCCGCGAAAACGTCGCCGCCGCCACCGTCGTTCGTCAGGGCCACGTCGGACGTCTGACCGACTATCCGCTGATGGCCGCTGAAGCCGGTATGATCGGGCTGATGACTGCCGACTCCGGGCGCGGCCCCAAGAGCGTTGCCCCGTTCGGCGGACGCGAACCTCGCCTGGGCACCAACCCAATCTGCATCGCCGTCCCCTCCAATCTGGACGGCCCCTTCTACATCGATATCGCAACCTCTGCCGTCGCCGGCGGCAAACTGGGGGTCGCAATCCAGCGCGGCCAGTCGATTCCCACCGGATGGGTGATCGACAGCGAAGGACGCGCCTCCACCGACCCTGCCGCCGCCCGCAACGGCGGGGCCATGCTGCCTCTCGGCGGTTCGGAAGGTCACAAGGGATTCGGTCTGTCCGCCATGGTCGAAATACTCTCCGGGCTCCTCACCGGCCTCGGGTTCGGGATCGAACCGTCCGGCCGCCACAACGACGGCTGCTTCATGGCCGTCTTTCAGGTCGATGCCTTCCGCCCATTGGAAGAGTTCAAACGCGAAGTAACCGAATTCGCCAACTACCTGACGGCAACACCGCCTGCCGAGGGAACCGATCGCGTCTACTACCCCGGAGAGCTCGAATACCTGCGCACCCGCAAAGGCCGCGCCGGTGGCATCTACGTTGAAGAGAGGACCTGGCAAAGTCTTGCCGAACTGGCCGTTGAGTTCGACATCGACGAGGACTTCTCCACCGACGGCACTGGCCGCTGACCGCTACCGTCCCTCCGCCCACCCGTTTTCAACGCCTCCCGCGATGCCCTCGGCGTTGAAAAAAGCGTGACTTCAGGCTACAATAGCCTTGGTGTTGTAATGCATTGCCCACAATGAACGATGCAAAGTTTAATGAATAAACCGGGCAGTGCCATCACGCAGAGCTTGCGTGGAATGGCGCTGTGCCATCCGGACACAATCAAAGTACACTTCGACCCGGACTATGTCGAGCGCTTGGCCCCGGCCCGTTCCGGAAAAGTCGCCGTGATCAGCGGCAGCGGCAGCGGACACGAACCTTTGCCCATCGGTTATGTCGGTCTTGGCATGCTCGACGCCGCCTGTCCCGGCCCCATCTTTACAAGTCCTTCTCCCGTTCAGCTCTTGGCGGCAGTCCACTCCGTCGACCACGGCGGGGGCGTCCTCTTCGTCGTAAAGAACTACTCCGGTGGCGTGCTCAACACCGAGCTGACCATCGAATTGGCCTTGCAGGAGGGAATCGACGCCCGCTACGTCCTCGTCAATGACGACGTGTCCATTCCAAGGGTCGCCAATCGCCGCGGGCTGGGCGCAGCTACCTTGGCCTGCAAGATCGCCGGTGCCGCCGCCGAATCCGGGTATTCGCTGGACGCAGTGGTCCACGTAACCCGTCGGGCCGTCGCCGCCTCCCGCAGCATGGGTGTCGGCACCAACGTAAACACGCTCCCCCGCAACGGCCCCGGCGAAAACCTGGCCGACGATTCCATCGAACTGGGCGTAGGCATTCACGGCGAACCCGGCGAAGTCCGTTCCGTTACCAAAGGAATGCCCGAGATCGTCGACCTTATCGTGCAACCCATTCTCGATGACCTTCCCTTCGCTTCCGGTGATAGCGTCCTGCTCCTGATTAGCGGAATGGGCGGCACACCGCCTCTGGAGCTGTACCTCTTCTCCGAAGCAATTCACGAACTGCTTGCCGCGCGACGGCTTCGGGTCGAGCGCCAGCTGATCGGCAACTACCTTACCTGCCTCGGCCGCGGCGGGTATACCATATCCCTGATGAGACTGGACGACGAGTTGCTGCAGCTGTGGGATTCCCCCGTGCATACACCCGTCCTGCACTGGTAACGAACTGGCCGGCCGACTACGGACTGCGAAAATGGCCCAGGAGATCACAACGAAACAACTACGCAAATGGCTGCTGGCTTACGCCGCTCGTATCATCGAGAACGAAGGCCATCTCACCGAGCTGGATACCGCCATAGGTGACGCCGACCACGGCGTGAATATGCGCCGCGGTATGGGAAAACTGCAGGAGCGCCTCCATGACGAGGGCCAGTCTGAAGACGTCAGCGCCTTCCTTCGCTCCGTCGCCATGACCCTCATCAACGGCGTCGGCGGCGCCGCCGGACCACTCTACGGGACCTTCTTCCTGCGCGCTGCCACCAGCCCCACCAACGGCAGCTCCATCGATCTGGAACAGTTGACCCAGATGTTCCGCTACGGCCTCGATGGCCTCCAGCAGCGGGGCAAAGCCCAGGCCGACGACAAGACCATGATCGATACCATTCAGCCCGCCGTCGAGGCAATGGAGGCCGCGCTGGCTGCCCACCAGAGCGCCGCCGTCGTGCTGGCCGCCGCCCGCCAGGCCGCTCACCTCGGCATGAAACATACGATTGAGATTGAAGCCAGAAAAGGACGCGCCAGTTACCTGGGCCCGCACTCCATCGGTCATCAGGACCCCGGCGCCACCAGCGCCTACTTCCTGTTTGAGACTGCCGCCGAGGTCTTCACCACAACTGGTGCTGACTGATGACCCATCTGATCGGTGCAATCGATTCCGGCACCACCAGCACCCGTTTCATGCTCTTTGATCAATCGGGCGCCGTCGTCGGATTCGAACAGCAGGAACACCGGCAGATCTTCCCTCGCAGCGGTTGGGTCGAACACGATCCCCTCGAAATCTGGCAGCGCACCCAAGACGTGATTCGGGCGACGCTCTCCAAGTGTGACGTCCAGCCCGGCCAGATCGCTGCCATAGGCATCACCAACCAGAGAGAGACCGCTGTCGTCTGGGACCGCAGCACCGGGCAGCCAGTCTGCAACGCCATCGTCTGGCAGGACACCCGCACCGACCGTATCTGCCACCGTCTGGAAGAGGCCGGTCACGCCCCGGTTTTCCAAAAGAAGGCCGGTCTGCCGCTCGCAACCTATTTCACCGGGCCCAAATTCCGTTGGATTCTGGACAACGTCGACTGCGCCCAGGCCCGGGCCGATGCCGGCGAACTGATCTGCGGCACAGTTGACAGCTGGCTCATCTGGCAGCTCACCGGCGGCGACCGCATCCACGTCACCGATCCTACAAACGCCAGCCGCACCATGCTGATGGACCTGGAATCCCTCTCCTGGGATTCGGAGCTGTTGGATATCCTGGAGATTCCGGCCTCGATGTTGCCTGAGATCCAGCCCAGCAGCGCACCTGCATTCTACGGCGCGACCGCTGCCGATGGCCCCTTCGCCGCCGCCATTCCGCTCTGCGGCAACCTGGGTGACCAGCAGGCCGCAACCGTCGGCCAGACCTGTTTCAGCCCGGGCGAGGCCAAGAACACCTACGGGACCGGCTGTTTCATGATTCTGAACACCGGTGAAGAGATCGTCTATAGCCGCAACGGGCTGCTGACTACCGTCTGCTACCAGATGGGCGAATCAGCCCCGGTCTACGCCCTGGAAGGTTCCATCGCAATGGCCGGCGCCACTGTGCAATGGCTGCGTGACGAGCTGCAGCTGATCGATTCGGCCGCCGAGACCGCCGAGATCGCCCAGAGCGTCGACGATTCCGGCGGCTGCTATCTTGTACCCGCCTTCAGCGGCCTCTTCGCGCCCCACTGGCGCAGCGACGCCCGCGGCGTCATCGTCGGTCTCACCCGCTACGTCAACCGGGCCCACGTCGTGCGCGCCGCGCTCGAGTCCATCTGCTTCCAGACGCGTGAAGTGCTGGATGCGATGAACGCCGATAGCGGTGTGCCCTTGCGCCGGCTCAAGGTCGATGGCGGCGCAACCGTGAACGACGTGCTGATGCAGATGCAGGCCGACATCTTGGGTACGACGGTGATCCGGCCCCGCATCGCCGAAACGACGAGCCTTGGCGCGGCCTATGCAGCCGGCCTCGCGGTCGGTTTCTGGCCCGATCTGGATACACTGCGCGCGCAGTGGCAGGAGGACAGGGTCTGGCAGCCGCAGATCGGCGAATCCAAACGCGCCCAGGGCTTCGCCGGCTGGCAAAAAGCTGTCAAACGCACGCTCAATTGGGAGGAGTGAGCATCGCAGTGTCCGTTCATCACAGCGCTGGCCCTCGGGAGAGTCAATCTTGATCGGTCTCGTAATCGTCTCCCACAGTGCCAAACTCGCCGCGGGCGTACATGAATTGGCGGCGCAGATGGCTGGAGGTCAGGTCGCCATAGGTCAGGCCGGCGGCCTTTCAGATGACGGCGAGACACTTGGCACCGACGCGTCGAGGATACTTTCCGCCATCGATGAGGTCTGGTGTGACGACGGCGTTCTCCTGTTGATGGATCTGGGTAGCGCCGTCATGTCGGCTGAAATGGCTCTCGAAATGTTGCCGGAACACCGGCGCAAGAACTGCCTCCTGAGCAACGCGCCCCTGGTGGAGGGCGCCATAGTAGCTGCGCTTCACGCCAGCCTTGGCGAGCCCTTGCAGGCCGTGAACGCTGTCGCCGAGGCCGCGCTCTCGGTGCCGAAACTTGCCGGCGCCGGCTGAGCAAATCGAACTATCGCAGTCCTGGAACTCTCTGATGGAGCATCGATCTTCACAGGCAGACCCTCTGGGTGGAGAACTTGAGGGCAAACAACAGAACCGGGAGAGCGGGTTGAGCGGCAACGCCTACTCACCTCTGCCTGACGGCTGCCCTGAGCATCCGGAGGCGCCGCTTCAGGCCTCCAGGAGCGTTGTGGTCACCGTCAGTGATCCCCGCGGCCTTCATCTCCGCTCCGGCAGAGATGTGGTCCGCATCGCCAGCCGGTTTCAGGCCAGCATCACTGCCGCCAATCTCAGCCGTAACACCAGTGCCGTCGATCTGAAGAGCATCCTCCAACTGTTGCAGCTTCAGGCCCGCCAGGGGCATTCCCTGCATCTGGCCGCATCTGGCCCTGACGCCGACGCAGCCATCGAGGCTCTCTGCTCCCTCTTCTGAACACCAGCGAGTAAACCTGTGCAGCAGCTTTTCCACGGCCTCTCAGCGGCGCCCGGGGTCGGAATCGGCAAAATATACAAGTACGCACCGGTCGCCCCCGACGACACCGCCGGAACGCCCGCGCAGCCGGCCGGTGACCCCGAAGAAGAGTGGGAACGCTTTCTCGCAGCTCGCCTTCTGGTCGATGAAGAACTGGCCCGGCTGGCACAGATCGGACAAGCGGCAACCGCGGAGATCTTCCTCGTTCACCGCGAAATCCTCCATGACAGCACCCTCACCGACGCGGTGCGCGCCGCCATCGACTCAGGCTCCGACGCCACCCGCGCAACCCGGCAGGCCACCGGTGAGCTGGTGCGGCTCTTCCAGGGCCTCAGCGACCAGTACTTCGCCAGCCGCGCCACCGACATCCGCGATGTAGGGCAGCGCCTCGTCTTCCGCCTGGGCGGTATTGTCCCTGCCCGCCAGCTGAACCCCCTGCCCGACGATACCATCCTGCTCGCAGAGGACTTGACCGCCTTCGACACAACGCACCTGGACCAGGACCACGTCGTCGGCATCGCTCTCGCCGCCAGTACCCCTACCGCCCACACTGCAATTTTGGCCCGCAGTCTGGGCATCCCCCTCGTCTGCAGCGCAGGCGCGGAAATCTTGCAGCTACACTCCGGTATGTTCGGTGTGGTCGATGGAATCCGCGGCCGTCTCCTCGTCGACCCCGATGAGGAGACGCTCGAACAATACGTGTTGACCCGTGACCGGCTGCGGCGCTTCCAGGCTGAGGCCCTCTCACACTCCCATGAACCCGCCTTGACGCCCGATGGCGAACGCATCCCCGTACGCGTGAACGTCAACAGCCGTGAAGATCTCCTCCACATCCACCCCAACGGCGCCGAGGGTATCGGTCTCCTCCGCACCGAAAACCTGTTTCAAAACCGTACCAGCCCGCCGACCGTCTCCGAGCAGCTGGCTGCCTACCAGGATGTGCATTCCTATACCAACAACCACTCTCTGACCGTGCGCCTGCTTGACATCGGCGGCGACAAACCGGTTCCCTATCTGCAGCCTCCCGCCGAAGCTAATCCCTTCCTCGGCGTGCGCGGCATCCGCCTCCTGCTTCGCCATCCGCAAATGCTCATCGACCAGGCACAGGCGTTGATAGAACTGGCCCAAAATGTCTCGCCCGTAGACCGCATTCGAATCCTGATCCCCATGATTTCGAAGGTGAACGAAGTCCGCCAGACTTTGGATCTGCTTGAAGAGATTCCCGGTTATCAGCATTGCCGCCGCGATCTCGGCACGCTCGAAGTTGGCGTGCTGATCGAAGTGCCATCGGCCGCTCTCCTCGCCCACCACTTCGCCTCGCAGGTCGACTTCCTCAGCATCGGCACCAACGATCTGGCCCAATATACCCTCGCCGCAGACCGCGTAAACAGCGCTGTCGCAACCTTGGCTACCCCCCTCGACCCCTCAGTGCTGCGCCTGATCGCCCTGACCTGCGAAGCCGGCCGCGCCGCCGGCATCCCCGTCGCCATCTGCGGTGAAGTCGCCGGCGACCCTTCCGTGCAGCCCCTGCTGTTGGGCCTGGGCCTTAATGAAATCAGCGTGGCCGGCCCGGCCGTTCCCCTGGTCAAATCCGCAATTCGGCGCGTGGACGTCGACGCGGCCAGAGAGCTCGCTGCCACAGCGCTCAAATGCAGCCGCGCTCAGGAGATCCATCAGCTCCTCCATGACGTTGGATAGCGCCCGATGAAGAGGATGCAGACCGAAATCCTCGTGATCGGCGGCGGCGCTACCGGAACCGGTGTCGCCTGGGATGCCGCCCTGCGAGGGTTCCGCACCGTCCTCGTCGAAAAACGCGACCTGACACATGGGACGACCGGACGCTACCATGGCCTTCTCCACAGCGGCGCAAGATACGTCCTGAAAGATCCCGCCAGCGCCGTCGAGTGTATCAACGAGAATCGCATCCTGCGCCGTACCCACACCCACTGCATCGAGGACACCAGCGGATTCTTCGTCGTTCTGCCCGAAGACGAAGACGACTATTCCGATCGCTTCGCGGACGCCTGCCGCCGCCTCAATATCCCCTGCACCTGTCTCATAAA
>VXRG01000131.1 GCA_009838625.1 Caldilineaceae bacterium SB0664_bin_27 | reverse complement strand
GGCCGCGGTGTTGTCGTTGGATAAGATATATGAAAGTTCGCCACCATTTTGGGATGCTTTCATATGTGCACGTCGGCTTGCGCAGGCGGGCGGGAATGCGCGGACTCTGCCGTTTTGTCCAGCTTCTGCGGGGGACTCCAGTTCATCATTTCGATTGTTGAGGGACGGTCTTTCGGCGCTGCGGCGGGGGACGCGAAAGGGGCCGCGAAGGTGTTGCATTTTCCGCCAAAGTGTTGCATTTCTGTTTTTGGGCTCCTGACCAGAGAGAAAAAGGGCAAAAGAGGGGAAAAAAGGAGCGAAAAAAATGCACCAATGGAAATGCAACACTTTTGGTCAAAAGTCGGGGGAAATTGAGGCGCAGTGGGAGCGTGTTTTCAAGCTGATTTTGGCCGCACAATCGGCGGGGCAATGCGGGTGTTCGCGGTTGGTGGTTTGCCGAAGGCGTACAGTTTTTTTGCAGGTTTCCAGAAATGAGAAGGAAGGGAACGCCCCAAGCCTGGTTGCCTGCCGATGTATATGAAACGCGTCCAATTCTGGCGTGTATCACAGATTTGTGATTCTCCAGAGTAGCGGGCTGTGAATCCCGGTATAACTCCCCAGAGTAGCCTGATTCTCACCCTCATTTTGGACTGCACCCTGGGGCGCTGTCGTTCGCGTTTTTCCGGCGTATGTGATAAAATCAGAAGGCTAAACTGCGATGCAAAAACGCCAGTTTGAGGACGGAATCGGGATGGGTTTGCCTAGCCGAACCGGGAAGCGTTTGTGGGTATCATAGACAGTATTTCAACCGGCTATCGCTTTGTCAGCCAGCGTCCTGGCCTGCTGCTGTTGCCTCTGCTGCTGGACGCGCTGTTGTGGATTCTGCCCCGTTGGAGTATCAGCCCCTTATTGGGTAGGCTGGCCGATTTCTACACGGAACTGGCAACAGAACCGCAACTGGTGGAGGGAAGTCCGGTTCCTCTGGACCAGATGAGTGAGATACTTGAAGTATTCGGCGAGACGAGCAATCTGGCCCAGTTTCTGGTCAACGGCCTGATGTATCGCGTGCCGAGCCTGCTGGCGACGTTGCCTGGCATAAAAGGAACCCATCCCAGCGTCGAAGTCGACTCGATCGGCGCGGCGGGCCTGCTGTCACTGCTCTTTGGACTGGCCGGTCTGTTGATTGGCGCGACCTATATGAATCTGCTGGCCCAGAATCTGCCGATCGGGGAGGCGCAGAAGGAGCTCTCGATCAACCTGCTGGCGGGCCGCATCGTCCGCCACTGGCTACGCACGATCGGATTCCTGGTTTTCTTCTGCCTCGGCCTGATGATGATCTACATTCCCGGGGTGATCGGGGTTACGGTGCTGGCGCTAATCAGCCCTGTGCTAGGATCCGGGGCGTTGTTCCTGTTCGTCGGCCTGGTCATGGTGATCCTGCTCTATCTCTACTTTGTGACGACGGCCCTGGTGCTGGACGATCTGGCGGTTGGGAACGCGGTGCGCCGCAGCATCCACCTGGTGCGGAAAAACTTCTGGCCCACCGTTGGATTTGTTCTGCTGACAATGCTGATTTCGACGGGTATGGCGTTGCTTTTTCGCCAGATCACTCAGTGGCATACGCTGGGCGTGGCCTTTGCCACGTTGGGGAACACCTTCATCGGCACGGGTCTGGCGATGTCACTACTGGTCTTTTACCGGACGCGCATATTGGCGATGCAGCAGGAAGAGACGGATAGTTTTGCCTGACATGTTAACAACGATATCTGAGAGTTGCGAAGGCTCCCCGATCTCCCTCCGGCTAACCCGGGCCGTTCCGGTTTGATGAGTAACCCGGAGCGGGGAACCATAGCCAGCGAGGATGTAATGGGGTTGAGCGCACGGTTGCGGCCAACGGCCCCGTCTGAAAAAAGCGGAGGTATACGTGGCAGAAAAGATGAATAAGCAGGATTTCGTTTACGGCGCCGACCAGATTCAGGTGCTGGAAGGCCTGGAGGCTGTGCGGAAGCGACCGGGCATGTATATTGGCGGGACCGATACGAAAGCCCTGCACCACATGATATACGAAGTGGTGGACAACGCCATCGACGAGGCGATGCAAGGCCGCTGCGACAAGATCGTGGTGACGATCCACAAGGACGAGAGCGTCACCGTGGAGGACAACGGCGCCGGTATCCCTGTGGGTATCCAGAAGCAAACCGGCATGCCGGCGTTGACGGTTGTGATGACGAAGCTGCACGCCGGCGGCAAGTTCGGCGACGTCGGCTACAAGGTTTCCGGCGGGCTGCATGGCGTAGGCGTGAGCGCGGTCAATGCGCTGAGCACGTGGTTGGAAACGGAGGTCAAGCGTGACGGAAAGGTCTGGAGACAGCGTTTCAGTCGCGGTGTGCCTGTGACCGATGTGGAGGAAGTGGGCGAGTGTGAGGCCGGCGAGACGGGCACGATTCAGCGTTTTCTGCGCGACGACACGATCTTCGACGTTCTCGAATATGATTGGAATACGCTGGTGACCCGTTTTCGGGAGATGGCCTTCCTGACGCGCGGTATCGATATTCATTTTGTCGATGACCGCGGGGAGGAGCCACGCGAGATCAGCTTCTATTTCGAGGGCGGCGTGCAGACTTTCGTGCGCTATCTCAACAAGAACCGGACGGTCCTGCACCCGCCGATCTACGTTGATATGCAGGTCGATTCGACCCACGTGGAGGCGGCGATCCAATATACGGACGGCTACAATGAGTCGATTTTCGCCTTTGCCAACACGATCAACACGCCTGACGGCGGCTCCCATCTGACCGGCCTGCGCGCCGCGCTGACGCGACAGATCAATGACTATGCCCGCAAGCAGGGGATTCTGAAGGACAGTGACGCCAATTTCAGCGGGGATGATACTCGCCAGGGGATGACCGCGATCATCAGTGTCAAAATTGTGGAGCCGCAGTTTGAGGGCCAGAACAAGCTGAAGCTGCTCAACAACGAGGTGCGCTATCAGGTCGAGACTGCCGTGGCCGAGGGCCTCAACAGTTGGATGGAGGAGAACCCGCGCGAGGCCAGACGGATCACTGACAAGTGCCAGGTCGCCTTTCGCGCCCGAGAGGCTGCCCGCAAGGCCCGGGACCTGGTAATTCGCAAGAGCGCGCTGGAGAGCCTGACCCTACCCGGCAAACTGGCGGACTGCTCCAGCCGCGATCCGAACGAGAGCGAACTCTACATTGTTGAGGGAGACAGTGCAGGGGGCAGCGCCAAACAGGGTCGCGACCGAAGGTTCCAGGCCGTGCTGCCGCTGCGAGGCAAGATCCTGAATGTGGAACGCACGAGCCTGGACAAGATTCTGGGAAACAAGGAGATCCAGTCGCTGATTACTGCGATGGGCACCGGCGTGGGCGACGATTTCACGGTTGAGAACCTGCGTTACAACCGGATCATCGTGATGACGGATGCAGACGTGGACGGCGCTCACATTCGTACGCTGTTGCTGACGCTGTTCTTCCGGTATATGGGGCCTCTGGTGGAAAACGGCCACCTGTACATTGCGCAGCCTCCACTGTACAAGGTACAGATCACCGAGCGCCAGAACGGAAAGGCAAAGCGGTCGGAGCAGTATGTGTACAACGACAACGCTCTTTCCCAGATCCGGAAGGAGATGGGTAACGATAACATCAAGCTGGAGCAGCGTTACAAGGGTTTGGGGGAGATGAACCCGGAGCAGTTGTGGGAGACGACGATGAACCCGGAATATCGGACGCTGCTGCAGGTGCAGGTGGAGGATGCGGCGGAGGCCAACCGCACCTTTGATATGCTGATGGGAAGCAGTGTGCCGCCCCGGCGCCGGTTCATCCAGACGCACGCCCACGAGGTCCGCAATTTGGACGTATAGCCGCGGCGGCGACGGACGCAAGGCCCGACTGCATGGTCGGGCCTTTTTATGTCCGCCAGTTTTCAGTTTTTGGTTTCCAGGTTTTGGCAGGCATTGGTGGATGGTGGTTAACGACCGGGATGCCGGAACGGTCTTGTTGGGGGGCGCCCAAAGGTGAAAAAAGTGAAAGGGAGCGAGAAACAGTTCGGCTCGCCACACTCCGGGGCGCAAGTTGGATATGGCTGAGCAGTTACCCCATTTTCAGAGAAAGAGAGAGGCATGGCGACGATGGATTTCAAGCGGTATCAAACGGAATCCCGCAAGACATGGAGCCTGGTCCACACCGATCACTCGATTGTGTATCCGACGTTGGGGCTTGTAAATGAAGCCGGGGAAGTTGCGGGAAAGATCAAGAAGGTCTTTCGCGACAAAGAGGGTGTCATCTCAGATGCTGACCGGGCGGCCTTGAAGAGCGAGTTGGGAGACGTACTCTGGTACCTGACTCAGATCTGCACGGAGTTGGATCTTTCGTTGGAGGAGGTGGCCGAGCAGAATATCGAGAAGCTTTTCGACCGGTTGGAGCGGGGCGTCATTCGCGGGGACGGCGATATACGCTGAAGAAAAGGCGTGAGGACTGAGAGAACTGAGCTGGCTTACCTCAGTCCCTCGATTCTCACTGCCCTTCACTCTCTCCTCGCAGTTAGAGGTAGTCCCGCAGTCTGCGGCTGCGGCTGGGGTGCCGCAGACGGCTCAGCGCCTGGGCTTCGATCTGGCGGATCCGTTCACGCGTGACGCCGAACTTTCTGCCAACCTCCTCAAGGGTATAGTTGTAGCCGTCGACCAAACCGAAGCGGAGCTGCAGGATGCGTACCTCGCGGGGGGTCAGGCTCTGGAAGATCTCGTCGATCACCTCCCGCAGGATCTGACGGCCGGCGGAATCTTGCGGGCTGTCTGCGTCCTCGTCCTCGATGAAGTCGCCCAAGTAGCTGTCTTCTTCCTCTCCGACCGGCATTTCAAGACTGAGAGGCCGCTGGCTGACGCGCATGATGTGCTCGACCTTGCGCGGGGTGACGCCCAACTCCTCAGCGATCTCTTCGGTGGTCGGGTCGCGGCCCAACTCCTGCACGAGCTGGCGGCTGGTGCGGGTCAGGCGGTTGATCTGCTCGTACATATGCACCGGCACTCGGATGGTGCGCCCCTGGTCGGCGATGGCGCGAGTGACAGCCTGCCGGATCCACCAGGTGGCATAGGTACTGAACTTATAGCCCCGGCAGTAATCAAACTTCTTGACGGCGCGTATGAGACCGATATTGCCTTCCTGGATCAGGTCGAGGAAGGGGACGCCGCGGCCGACATACTTTTTGGCGACGCTGACGACCAGACGGCTGTTCGCCTTGATCAGATGCTCCTGTGCGGAGCGGCCGTCGCGAACCAGCCAGAGCAGTTGTTCGCGCTCCTCCCATTCGATCTGCTCGTGATTGAGACGGTGCCGAGAATCGCGTCCTGCCTCCATGCGTTTGGCCAGATCGACCTCTTCGGCGGCGGTCAGCAAGGGGACGCGGCCGATCTCCTTCAGATAGAGGCTGATAGAGTCGTCGATCTCAATCTGGCTCAGATCAAATTCGTCCTCTTCCGCGCTCTCGGCTGCATCTTTCTTCTCTTCGGTGGGAACTTCCTCCTTGGCCTGTCCGACAGAAATGCCTTGCTCAAGCAGCGATGCGAAGATGTCGTCCAGTTGCTCAACATCGTTTTCGGCTTCGGGCATGACTTGCAGAACTTCATCGTAGCTGACAAAGCCCTTTTCGCGGCCCAGTTTGAGCAGATGGGCGAGAGTCTCTTTTGGACTGAAAAACTGCACCTCAGCCTGCGCCGTGCCATTTTCAGACACCGCTGTGCCATTTTCGGACACGGATGTATTCGAATCCGCATTGTGCTCTTGCGTCAGTTCCTTTGTCATAAGCATTTCTTCAGCCATCGTCACCTCTTTTCGTAAAGTGAATAAGCGCTGTTCGCGGCAAGCCGGACATGAAGCGGCCGGGCGACGTCGTTGGCGCGTAGTAGCTTTCAAGTGTTGGTCAACTTACCATAGAGAGATGAAACTCTTCCGTAGAGAACATCTCAAATGGCCCAGATACGATCGGGGTAGATCGTGTGGGGGTACTTCTCAAGCGACCCCTGCAAACTGCATGCGATAAGGTCACGCTGGAAGTTTGAAATCCCAGATGCCGTCCGTTTGCCCAAACTTGCGTGCGCAGGACGGACACTGAAGCTGTGACGGGCCGAGGGCAGCCAAGGGGTGGGCTGCGCAGGACGGACAGCGGAACAGTTGCGCCGGGTCGACTTCGCCCGGACCGACTTCACTCTGCGGCCTATCTGCAGGGTCTGGCGCGGCCGCGCGCACGAAGACGCTGGGCGCGAGGGGGAATCTGCCGCCGATGTGGAAGAGGCGGCTATCCAGACGAGCGAGCAGACGGGCCGGCAGGGCTCTTTTGAGCGCCGGCAGGCGGAAATGGGATGCGCCAACTCGTTCATCCACGCGCAGGCCGGCGTTTTTCATTTCTGTGGCCATCCAGCCGGGATGAAAGTCGAAATTCATGGCAACGAACTCCAGAGGCGCCCGGTCAAAGGGCGACCACTGCTGTCGACGAGTGAGCCAGCGCAGTACTGCCTTCAGGTTGCGCTTGTTGGCATATTCGAGCACAGCCGTGCTGCGCTGATGTAGAAGCGGCTGCAGCTGGGCCAGTGCGGCCGGCACATCGGCCAGATGGTGCATCACCCGAACCATGACGAGCGCGTCAAGCGTGCCGGCGGCCAGTGGCATCTGATAGAGATTGCCGGCGACAAAGACAAATCGCGGGTCGTGCCCCCATCTATATACGGCGTCGGCCAGCATCGTGCGGCTGTAGTCGAAGAGCACGATCTGATCGTAGCCGAGGTAAAGATCGGCCAGGCGGCCAAAGCCAGCCCCGATTTCGGCGATACGTCCGCCCTGCGGAGGCAGAAGACGTTGCAGGACGATCCGCTCGACGGCATCCTCGTACTCGCGTCCCTGGCCTTCCCAGAAGTCCTTGCGATAGCCGCTGCCTTCATAGTCGATCACCGGGACACCGGCCTGTGCGGCGGAATCTGCCTTGCTATTTGATTCTTCGATGGCTGCGCTGTTCACTGCAGCCAGATTTTGTGCCGACATGCAGGCCACCCCGCGGCGAACAGAAATCCAACACGTAAACAGATGCGCCTGTTCTGACTTTCTTTGGGCGCATCCCAACATAGAGACGGATTCGAAGCTGCGAATGTTTCATGTGAAACAACCACAGGATCCGGGACCGAAAGACCGTGCAAAACATGCGCCCCGCGCGCATTCGTATAGTATAGCACGCGGATTGAGCAATTTCAATACCCTTTCGAGATTTTCCATTACAAATTGTTTGTGATTCATCCCCATGAAATCCGCCCTGAGGACAGCTCAAGCGCCTTTTGACAGTGCGGCCACAGCTTTGAAGAGGCAATTTGCCGTCTGAGGGCGCCCCGCCTACAATTAAGCTCCACTGTAACGGTTTCCGATGGTCAGGCTGCTGCCCGCAGGCGTTGATTTGCCAGCTGAGTACGAAAGGCCTGCTTCCGTGGGGAATCTGAAAACGTCAAATTGAGGAGAGAGAACATGGGAGATGTCGCATATCGCTCGAAAGTGCGCATCGAGCGGGTGAAAGGACCGCTGCGCAGAGCGTTTCTGCCGGCCGAGGAGGAGCATACGAAGTTCGGCGTCCATTCGGAAGTGGCCGAACATTACGGCGTGGATACCGCCATCCACGAGCCGCATGCCACCACACTCGACTATGTCAATGCTGCCACAGGCGGCTGACTGACCGGCACCTTCGGGGGCGCGCTGGAGGCGCGTAAGATACCTGCGGGCGACGGCTTTCTGACCGCCGACGTGGAAGCTGAGATCGAAAAAGACGGCAACGTGCTGATCATCAAACGGATTCACGCCACTTACACTTTGAGAGTGGCTCCTGAGCAGCGGGAAACGGCGGAACGGGTACACGGGTTCCATGCGCAGTTCTGCCCTGTTGCGCGCAGTCTTGAAGGCAGCATCGACATCTCCACCGAACTGCGTATGGTCGATCTCGATTGAAATCGGAATACTGTTGTTGGTGACCTGCTGCTGAAGGCGAATCAAGTGCATTTCGGATACGATGGCGCTTGACAGCGTGGCAGCCGCGTGCTAGACTGTCATTCAGAGTGAAACTTCCACTGAAGATGAAAACATGAGCCCAACCAGCACCTGCAGTACCCAGTTGAGGAGGCGTCCCCTGCAATAACCAGACAGCCGTCTGGGCATTTGCGCGTGGGCCCGGTTTCCTCAGCGGGAATCAGCCGATTGCAAAGCTCCCCGGACGGGGGGCTTTTTTTGTACTGCTTTTTTGGGGCACAGCGGCAGCGCAATCAACAAACGCGGGGAATCGGAGTACATTCCGGGGTAGTTCGAGTTCCGGCGGGTACCCGTCCCGAACGAGGATCCGATTGATGTGCGACCTGCACTATAAGAACGAGAAGGAGAGAGGAGATGCATAAGGCAGGAATCGCTGGCGCATCAGGCTATATCGGGTATGAATTGATCACTTTGATTCACCGACATCCGGAGCTTGAAGTGGGCTGGCTGACGAGCGAACGAAATGCAGGCAAGAGCTTCGACCAGATCTTCAGTACGCCCTGGAGCTACCCGTTGATAAACCTTGAAAGTGCCTATCTGCGCACGGATGAGGTGGATGTCGTTTTTCTGTGTCTGCCGCATGCGGAGTCGATGGAGGCGGTGAGACGCTTCTATGGCGCCGGTGTGCGCGTTATCGACCTAAGCGCCGATTTTCGTCTGAAAGACGTAGATGTCTATGAACGCTGGTACGGCGTCGAGCACAGCGCGCCGGAACTGTGCGCCGAGGCCCGCTACGGCCTGTGCGAACTGTACCGCAGCCAGCTGGACGGCGCTCAGTTGATCGCCAACCCCGGCTGCTATCCCACCAGCGTCAATCTGGGCCTGTACCCGCTGGCCAAGGCGGGTTGGCTGGGGGAACGGGTGATCATCGACAGCATGAGCGGCGTATCGGGAGCCGGGCGCAAGACGAATCTGACCTACCAGTTCGTCGAGGCCAACGAAAACATTACCCCGTACAACGTCGGTCACCGTCACCGGCACATCGCCGAGATGGAGCAGGTGCTGGGAGCAGCCAACGGTGGGCAGCGCGGCCACAGATTTCTCTTCACGCCCCATCTTGTACCGGTCAACCGGGGCATCCTGAGCACGATGTACGTGGACGTCCCTACCGGCGTGACAGAGGAGCGTATCCGCGAACTTTATGCGGAGAACTACGCCGGTGAGCCATTTATCCATCTGTTGCCTCAAGGCGAGCAGGCCAGCCTTGCCCACACGACCGGTACAAATCGCTGCGCCATCGGTATAACACAGGCTGATCCGTTGCTGGCGGATGGGAGTGAGTATGTCATCACCGCCTCGATCGACAATTTGATCAAAGGGGGCAGCGGACAGGCGGTTCAGAACTACAACATCGCCGTAGGGTTGGACGAGACCGCAGGATTGCAGTAACCGCTCTGACAAGTAGCCAATCGTCAGTATCTGGTGACTGTACCCAGCCATAGACCACGGTGTGGCCAAGAGACGGCGTGCTGCCCCCGGCAGACATGAGCTTCCCTGGAAGAGCCGGAAACAAGTGGATTCAGGCCAAGCGTTGAGCGAGAAAGAAACAGTCACTTTCCTGGAGGGCAAGATCTCGGTGGCCGCGGCCTTGCGTTCTCCCTATCGTACCGTTCACCGCGTGCTGCTGCGGGCAGACCGGGAGGACCGGACAGTGCGCTGGCTGGAACACCGGGCGCGTGAGGCCAATGTACCGGTGGTACAGGTGGGCGCGGCGGAAATCGACGCCGTAACCCAGGGCAAATCTCATGGCGGGATTGCGGCCGAAGCAGGGCAACGACAGTTTGTCAGCCTGGAAGCGTTGCTGCCGCGCGGGAATGGACCGGCATTTGTCGTGATGCTGGACGGCATCGAAGACCCCTTCAACTTCGGTCAGTCGCTGCGGGCGCTGTACGCGATGGGCGCGCACGGTGTTGCGCTGCGGGCCCGCAATTGGATGAGCGCGGCGGCAACGGTGGCGCGGGCCTCGGCAGGCGCGTCCGAGCTGATGCCGATGGCGGTTGCCGAGACCGTTGTGGAAGCGGCGGAATTCTACCGTGAGCGGGGGTTGATGGTGGCCTGCGCCCAGAAGGAGAACGCGCTGCCGATGGATGAGGCCGATCTGACGGCCCCGCTATTTCTGCTGGTGGGCGGGGAAAAACGGGGTGTAACCCGGTCGTTTGCGAAGCAAGCCGACTTAAGCTTGCAGGTCCCGTACGACCGCGTCAGTTACGAGCCGTCTCTGGGCACGACGGCGGCGGCGGCGGCACTGGCATACGAGGTAATGCGACAGAGAAAGCATGCGCGGCGCGCTGTGTGAAGCCTGCGCCCGTCCGCTTTCACAGCGAGCATCTGTGTTCCATCCACGGCACGAGGCAACTCTATGAACCTGAGTGAAACTGACACGCTTACCGTTGACCCGGGGCAAGAGACGGGGCGCCATATCGTCATCCTCAAGATCGGTGGAAACGAATTGGACGACGAGGCCTTTCTGTTTGGCCTGGTGCAGGCGGTAAAGAGTTTGCAGCAGGACGGCAAGAGCCCGATTGTCGTGCATGGGGGCGGAAAGACGATCGCCGACTTCCAGAAGCGGTTGGGGCTGGAGCCCCATTTTATCGAGGGGCTGCGGGTCACAGATGAAGAGAGCCTGGAAGTGGTGGAGATGGTGCTCAGTGGCCTGATGAACAAACGGATCGTGCGCCAGTTAGTGAACGAAGATGTGCGTGCCATCGGCATCAGCGGAGTGGACGACGGCACGGTCTTTGTGGAGAAGATGTGGCATCCGCAGGGTGACCTGGGCCGTGTGGGCGAAGTTCAGGACGTTGACACCGGGCTGCTGACCATCCTGTTGGAGGCAGATGTCGTGCCCGTTATCAGCCCCATCAGCCTAGGCGCATTTGACGGGCTCAGTTATAACGTCAACGCCGACCATGTTGCGGCGGCAATCGCGGCGGCAACGGGCGCGATCAAGTTAATCTTTGTCAGCAATGTGCCCGGCGTTCTGATCGCCGGGCGGGTTGTGCGGGGCATCACCGCGGACCAGTGCGAAGAGTGGATCGCCGAGGGGAGCATCAGGGGTGGCATGGTGCCGAAGGTCAGAAGCGCTGTTGACGCGGTCAGGCGCGGTGTTACACAGGCGGTTATCACGAATTTGGCCGGAGTCCAGGAGGACGGTGGAACCGGAATCATTGGAGCTGCAGGCGTCAGTGGTCAGTGACCAGTGGTTGGTAGCGCCGCTCGCAGGCGTTTTCTGAGATAGTGAAAAACCCTTGGCTTGCCTCAAATTGGATGGCGGACAGAGAATGGCTGAGTGGTTGGCGAAAATAATGAGACCCTTCAGGAGGAGAAAGTGAACGCAGAGGAAATTATTCAGGCCGAAAAGGACTACGTGCTTGGCGTTTTCGGGCGGCCCCCGTTTGTGCTGACGGAGGGCGAGGGCTGCACGGTGTATGACAGCACGGGCAAGGCTTATCTGGACCTGGTGGCCGGCATTGCGGTGAACGTTCTCGGCTACAACGACGCCGAGGTGGAAGAGGCGATTAAGGAGGCTGCGTCCACCGGCATGTACCACACAAGCAATCTGTATCACACCGAGCCGCACACGCGCTTGGCGAAGAAACTGTGCGAGTCCAGTTTCGCGGACAAGGTGCATTTCTGCCTGTGCGGGGCAAGCGCAAACGAAGGCGCTTTCAAGTTCGCCCGCCGCTACGCCCGCGAGCACGGCCACGAGGACAAGTATGAGATCCTGGCCTTCAGCGACGCTTTCCACGGACGGCTGTTCGGGGCGCTGGCGGCCACACCGCGTGAGAAGTACCAGCAGCCGTTCGAGCCGCTGATGCCGGGCGTACGCTTCGCCGCGTTCAACGACCTGGATGACGCGCGCTCACAGATGAGCGACAAGGTGTGTGCGATTATCGTCGAACCGATTCAGGGCGAAGGCGGCATCAACCCGGCCACGCCCGAGTTTTTGCAGGGGTTGCGGGCGCTGGCGGACGAATACGGCGCGCTCCTGATCTTTGACGAGGTGCAGTGCGGCCTGGGGCGCAGCGGCGACCTGTGGGCCTATCAGGGCTACGGCGTCGAGCCGGACCTGATGAGCGCGGCCAAACCGCTGGCCGGCGGCCTGCCCATCGGCGCGATCATGATGAAACAGAAGGTGGCGGATACGATCCATGCCGGCGATCATGCCAGTACTTTTGCCGGAAACCCCTTCACCACGCACGTAGCTTCCACGGTGGTGGACCGCGTGTCGCAGCCGGAGTTTCTGGCCGACGTGAAGGAAAAGGGCGAGTACCTGATGGAGCTTCTGGCCGAGTTGAACAGCCCCCATATTCTCGAGATCCGAGGTAAAGGCCTGATCGTTGGCATAGAAATGGACATCGAGGCCGGACCGCTGATGGAGAAGGGGTACGAAGCGGGTCTGCTGCTGTTGAGCGCGGGCGATAAGATTCTGCGTTTCGTGCCGCCGCTGACAATCAGTAAAGAGGAGCTGGCCCAGGCCGTGTCGAAGCTGGGCGAAATCCTTCAGGAGATGTGACGCCGACGACCTGTGGTTAGTGGTCAGTGAACTTTGCTCACCGCGACGTTTCTGGCCACTGGCAACCGAGTTATGGACGAGATCCGCATACAGCCGGCTGTTGAAGAAGACATCGTTGTCATTGCCGCGCTGGTCAATGGCTTTGCGGCGGAGAACCTGATGCTGCCGCGCACCGAGGAGAGTATTCTGCAGTCGTTGCCGGACTGGGTGGTGGCTGTGGGGGGCGACGCTCATCTGCTGGGATGCGGCTCGTTAGTGTCCCTGACCGAACAGCTGGTGGAGATACGTTCGCTGGCGGTGGCGCAGGCGGGGCAGGGCAAGGGGATTGGCCGGCGGATCGTGGAGGAGCTGGTACTGATGGCGACGGCCCGCGGGTATGCCCAGATCTGTGCTCTCACCCTGGAAGAAGGGTTCTTCGAAAAGCTTGGCTTTGAGGTTGTGGACCGCTGGAGCATCAGCCCCAAGCTGTGGCAGGACTGTATCTACTGCCCCAAATTCCACCATTGTGATGAGGTGGCGGTGGCGCGCAGTCTGACCGACAGCCCTATCAGTCAAGCCCAAGCCGCCCAGACCGCGGCCTCGCCCCTGCTCAAATGGCAGGCGTGGCAGCCTTTGAAGCTGGCGTACCGACACTCAAACAGCCAACCGGGGACGCACGGAACTGTGAACAGCAATCCAATCCAATTGCACGGGAAACCGCCGTCCGAGGAGGAAACGCAGTGAGGGCCCTGCTTGCCCTGGCCAATGGCCGGGTCTTCGAGGGTGAAGGCTTCGGCGCCCGGACGACCGTGGTGGGGGAAGTTGTCTTCAATACCAGTCTGACAGGGTACCAGGAAGTGTTGACCGATCCCTCCTACCGCGGCCAAATGGTGTGCATGACGGTGCCCCATGTGGGCAACACGGGCGTGAATCGGGAGGACGTGGAGAGCGACCGGCCCCAGGTGACGGCGTTCATCGTGCGCGAGGTCAGCCCGGTTGTGTCGAACTGGCGCGCCAATGAAAATCTGGGGAGCTATCTTGAGCGGCACGGGATTCCCGGCATCAGCCAGGTGGATACGCGTGCGTTGACCCGGCTGCTGCGTGAGGAGGGCGTGTTGCATGGCGCGCTTTGCACTGACGGCAGCCGCACACAGGCCGAGTTGATCGAGCTAGCCCACGGCTGGGAGGGGCTGGACGGCCGCGATCTGGTGCAGGAGGTGACGTGTGAGGAGCCGTTCTACTGGAGCGACGAAACGGAGGGCGAATGGACGCCCGTCGCGTCGGGCGATGCCGCGCCCGGCCCGTGGCTGGCCGGCATAGGACACGACTCTCCACTGGTGGTCGCCTATGATTTCGGTATGAAGCACAACATTTTGCGCCGCCTGGCCAGCCACAATCTGCGGGTGGCGGTTGTGCCGGCCGATACGCCCGCCCAGGAGGTTCTGGACCTGGATCCTGACGGGATCTTTCTCAGCAACGGGCCGGGCGACCCGGCCGGTGTTCCGTATGCGGCCAGGTCGGTTGCGAGGTTATTGGAGAGCGGCCGGCCGATGTTCGGCATCTGTCTGGGGCATCAGATCATCGGACTGGCGCTGGGGGCGGAGACCTTCAAGCTGAAGTTCGGCCACCATGGCGGCAACCAGCCGGTCAGCGACGTGGACAGCTCGAACATCCAGATCACGGCGCAGAACCATAACTACGCCGTCGACCAGGTGACGCTGCCCGACAACGTGGAGGTCACGCATCTCAATCTGAATGACGGCACGCTGGAGGGGATGCGCCTCACCGACCGGCCCGTCTTCTGCGTCCAATACCACCCGGAAGCCAGCCCCGGCCCCCACGACGCCGATCTGCTCTTCGCCCGCTTTGCGCAGACCGTGCATCAGTTCCACGCGGACAGGCGGAAATCCGGCGTTCAGGAGCAGGCAGTTCGCGGTCTTTCGGCCGGCAGCTGAGAAATGCAGGAAGGCAGTGTCTACTCGTCCGCCGGCTCTGCGCTCTGGGTCAGACAGCCCGCTTCGGTCAGGTGAGTCAGCAGTTTCTCACGGCTTTCTTTACTGCGCTCTTCGGGCGACATACTTTCCCACTTCTCTCGCTCCTCCCGACTCACTACGGCGCGGCCAGCCTTGAGAACGTCATTCAGCCCCTGCCCTTGCGGCCCGACTTCCAGATGGTCAGGGATCTTTTCGGCTGCCGCTTCCATTACCTCGACGGCAACAAAAATAGGGCTTCGAGTGCGCAGGGCCAGGGCAATGGCGTCGCTGGGCCGCGCATCGATGGTAAAGCTTCCTTCGCCGCTCTGTGCGTGTACAGTCGCGTAAAAGGTATCCTTCTCCAACGCGGACACCATCACCGACTCGATCAGCACGCCAGCTTTGTCCAGCAGACTGGCCATGAAGCTGAAGGTCATCGGTCGGTAAACCTTCTTCCCCAGAAGATTGAGGGCGATATCGTCCGCCTCATGAGGGCCTATCCAGATCGCCAGCAGGCGGCGCCGGCCTTCCTCCGCAAGAATCAGTATCCTGGGCTCTTTTTCCGGATCTGGCACCACGATGTCGAGTAAGGTAACGGGGATCATCTGATTACTCCTGGACTGTTCGGAAACGGCTGGTCTCGGTTGCCAGTCGGCGAAGATCGAGCGCAGCTGGTCGCGCAGCTTGCGGCGGGACTTGTGCAGACGCCCTTTGACGGCGGGCACGCTGATCTGAAGGAGGGCGGCGACCTCGCGCACGCTCAGCTGCTCAAAGTAGTAGAGAAGGACGGCATCCCGGTTGGCCGGTGACAGCTGCTCGACGGCCGCCAGAATCAGGCGGTGCGTCTCTCTGGCCTCCGCGGCCTGGTGCGGTTGCGGGGCGCGGTCGGGAAACGGCAGCGAATCGAAACTGCGTCCGCCGCTGAGCAGTTCGAGCGATAGAGTCTCCACCCGCGGTCTGCGCAGATGGTTCTTGCACAGGTTGACAGTGATGCCGCACAGCCAGGCGCGAAAGCTGTCCGAATAGCGCAAGCGATCCAGCGAGAGATAGGCATGGAGGACGGCTTCCTGGGTCAGTTCCAGGCCACTCTCCCGGTCACCAACGATGCGAATCGCCAGTGAGAGGGCGATGGGCTGGTGCCGCAGTATGAGTTGATCAAATGCCCGCCGCTCACCGTTTTGGGCGCGGCGCACAAGTTCGCAGTCCGTCATCTGTACCGCCGGCGGTTGTTCGTCAGGGCCTAGCCGTAACTGTCTTTCACCTGTAGTTTAGTGGTATAATTCTAGCAGATGGTTACCACGCGTTCATTTGACAACCTGGTTACGCATTAGACGAGGTCTGTGGGAACGCTCTCCTGCCTACGCTCGTTATCTTCTGAACATCATACTCTTATTTTTCTGGTCTGCTGCCCCCCTCGGCGCTGACAAGACAAATCGGTAGCGCACTTAACAATTCGCGCAGGAGTAAGCCCGGATGAAGACCGTTAATCCCCTCTCAGGAACCACCCACCGGCTTGTCGCCCAACACCTTACCCCGGTTCGGTGCAGCCTACTGGCTCTGATAGCGCTCGTGGTCAGCGCTTGTACCCCGACAGGGTACAGCCCGCCGGTCGGAGTGCCCACGCGGGCCGTGGTCGAGAGTACGAGCGGTGAACCAACCATTTCCATTTCGCCAACCTCAGGTTCCGCCGGCGTCTATGTACAGGTTACCGGCGAGAACTGGCCGGTGGGCAGCTTGGTGCTGATCGCGCTGCGCGATGAGCGCGGCCGCAGCGGCATCCTCGCTGCCAGCACTGCGGATACAGCCGGCACGATCAGCACAGGCTTTCTCTATCCGATCAGCCCGCGCTGGCTGGACGCGGGCACGCATACCGTGCTTGCATACACGTCCGATGGAAAGCAAGAGGCGACCGCGCTCTTTCAGACCGGCGATGACGTCGAGGTGACCGAAACCGACGCCGCTGCGGCCACAGCGGACACAACGACGGCGCAGGAAGCGGAGACTGCAACCCCTACACCAACGCCAACACTAACGGTTACGCCTACGTCCACACCATCGGCGACACCGACGCTCACGCCCGTGCCCACGCCGACGCCGCTAATCATCACCGATTGGCGAGGCGACTACTGGAACAATCCAAACCAGTCGGGACCGTCGGTGCTCACACGCAACGACCTGGTGATCTTCTTCAATTGGGAAGAAGGAGCGGCGGCCAGCAACCTGGGCGTGGATCATTTCAGCGCCCGTTGGCAGCGTACACTCAACTTCGAAGCCGGTATCTATCGCTTTAATGTCGAAGTCGACGACGGCTTCCGGCTCTACATCGACAACGTTCTCGTATTGGATGAGTGGGAAGAAGGCGCCGCGCGAACTTACACGGTGGATGTCCCCCTCAGCACAGGCTTTCACACAATCCAGGTGGATTACTTCGAAAGCACGGGCGTGGCCTTGATGCGCTTCTGGTGGGAGCGCAACAACTCGTTCAGCGGCTGGAAGGGAGAATACTTCGGTAACCGCGGCTTACAGGGGAACCCGGTGGTCGTGCGTGATGAACCGCAGATCGATTTCAACTGGGGCGAGGGCAGACCGGCGACGAACCTGCCCGCCGATCATTTTTCCGCCCGCTGGCAGCGGCGCGTCTCCTTTGAACCCGGCACCTATCGCTTCTTCCTGCGGATCGATGACGGCGCTCGCGTCTACCTGGACAGTCAACTGATTCTCGACGCATGGGAGGATGGCGCCGACCGTACAGTCAATGTTGATGTGACTCTGCCGGCCGGTGAGCGATCCCTCCAGGTCGAGTTTTTCGAGAGTTCCGGCGTGGCACGCATCAACTTCTGGTGGCAACTCGCGCCGACACCGACACCTACGCCTACGCCAACTGAAGCGCTGGAACCGACTGCCACTGAGACGCCTACGCCAACCGAGACGCCGGAATCGGCTCCCGCTGAGACACCTACGCCAACCGAGACGCCGGAATCGGCTCCCGCTGAGACACCTACGCCAACCGAGACGCCGGAACCGGTTCCCACAGAGACGCCGACTGAGACTCCGGATTCAGACACTCCGCCGCCGATCACTGATCCGGAAGACGCGACGGCCACGCCAACACCGACGCAGGACACTTAGTCCGGACAATAACGGAGGAGGGCCGCGCCGTGGCACACAAATACTCGGTTATCCTGGTCACGCTGGCAAGCGACGGCGGTAACGTCTGGGAGAGGCCGCGTGAGGTATTGGAGACGGTGGCCGACGCCGGCTATGATGGCGTCGATCTGGATGCAGAGCCAGATCGCATAGACGCAAAGTTGTTCAATGAGGTGGCGTCAATGGCGGCGTCCCTGGGTCTGAAGATTCCGGCGCTCATCTGCGCCTGGGGCGGCTGGCACGCCGGTGAAGTGCGCGATCTCGCGTCGAGCGATGAGTCGGTGCGCGACTACGCCGTTCGCTATACCAAGAAGTGCGTCGACCTGGCCGCGAGTCTGGATGAGCCGCCTCTGATCGAGATTGCCGCTGTCCCTCCCGGGAGTGAATACCCCGTCACGAGCGTGCCGCGACCCGTCCTTCGTCGCAACTTCGTAAAATCGACGCGTGAAATTGGCGCCTATGCGGCGCCGCGCGGTGTCCGAGTGGCGATTGAGCCGATCAACCGCTTTGAGGGTTATGCCGGTTTCCTGAACAGCATTGTGGAGGCGAAGAGCGTCGCGGACGAGGTCGGGGCAGAGAACGTAGGCGTGCTTGCCGACTTCTTTCACGTCAATATCGAGGATGGCGCCCTGACCGATACATTACGGCTGGCCGGCGACAGCCTGATGTGCATTCATCTGGCCGACAACAACCGCCAAGCGCCCGGGACCGGGCATATTGATTTTCTGCAGGTGGTCAGGACTCTGAATGCGATGGGGTACGGCGGCTATCTGTCGCTCGATGCGGTGCCGGCCAAGCCGGACTGGAAGACCCTGGTGAAGAGCTCGATCCGCTTTATGAAACAGATGGAGGAGACGGCCGCGCTGCAAGACCGCATTTCCGGCGCCGAGCGCGGGGGCGGTGGATAGCAACACCTTCGGAGGAACAAAAACATAACGGCGTTCACTCCTGGCTGACGTGGCTCACGTCAGCCAGGTCTTTTTCCCGGTTCCGTGACGACTCCCCCGGCAGGTTGAATGCGTTGACGATAGGCTTTCGTTCACAGACTCTCCAGCCTTGACTACGCAGGCGCCAACCTTCTGAACCGCTCAACCAAGATAACTGCGCTCACAATCACGCGTTACGCCCATATACTGCTGGGCTATGCCCCGTTTCAGCCGGACAAATGAACGTATCTGCCAAGACCGGCGCGCCCATTGATGCGAAACGAAACTGCTCCCGCAAGTGATGCCGCCAAACTGCTGTGGCTGCATAGGCCTGTAAAGATTATACTACTACTGCAGGGGCGGTGTTTCACGTGAAACAGTGGGCCGAAGGGGGGATTTCCGCTACCCGATGGCCCGCTGCGAATCAGTTTTCGTGTCTTACAGGCCATTGTCTTGATAGCGGGAGGAGATAAGCGATGCCTACATATGAGCTTGCGAGCCAGGTTGCCATTGTCAGCGGCGCCGGTCAGGGGATGGGGCGCGCCATTGCGTTACGGCTGGCGCGTGAGGGCGCGGCGGTGGCCGTGGCTGACATCGACAGCGAGTCCGCCATGCGGGTGGCGGCAGAGATCGAGGCGGAGGGGGGCGGGGCACTGGCCCTGCAGGTCGATGTCACCAGCCGGGCCGATACCGAGCGGATGGTGGCCGAGTGCGCGGCCGGGTTCGGACGCGTCGACATCATGGTCAACAACGCCGGCGTGCTGGCCGTCACCCCTGTGCTGGAGTTGGACGACAGGGCGTGGGACTGGCAGATGAACGTCAATGCCAAGGGCGTGTTGTACTGTTCACAGGCGGCAGCCCGACAGATGATCGCCCAGGGCGAGGGCGGCCGGATCATCACCATCGCCTCCACTGCAGGCAAGATCCCGTCCGGAAAAGACGTTCCGATTGCCGGGTACGTCGCCAGCAAGCACGCAGCGGTCGGACTGACCAAACAGATGGCGCTGGAGCTGGGCCGGTACGATATTCTGGTGAACTGTGTTTTTCCCGGGATCGTTGAATCAGAGATGCTGCAGGTTGTGCATGGGGAGATAGCCAAGCTGGAGGGCGTGTCGGAAGAGGAGATACGGGCACGGGCGCTGGCAACGGTCCCGTTGGGCTATTTCCAGTCGCCGCAGAAGGTGGCAAATATGGTGGCCTTCCTGTGCTCGTCCGATGCGGACTATTCGGTAGGCTCGGTCTTTGATGTGACAGGCGGAGCCTTTCCTTACTATTGAATCGGCGAGCGGGGCGCCTGTGCCCTCCTGGGGCGCGAAAAAGGCAGTTGCAGATTCCCCTGGCAGCGCGGTATGATGTGCACGGCCCCGCACTTATATAGCATTATGACAGTGCGCGGAACAATTCTTCAGCTTGTTACAAACAGGCGATCCTTCTCCTCCAGTTCTTCAACTTTCCATGAGGAGCACCACTTCTCGACGCGGAAGGAGCGCTGACATTCCAATGGCAAACCGAGATCTGTTCGACCTCTCAGGGCGGAATACGCTCGTAACCGGCGGAGGGCGCGGGTTGGGCAAGGCGATGGCCATCGGACTGGCGCAGTATGGCGCCAACATCGCCATCGTCGACATCGACCTGGAAACGGCACAAAACACAGCCGAAGAGATCAGGGCGCTGGGCGTGCAGGCTCTGGCTTTGTATGGTGATGTGCGCAGCGAGGAAGATGCGAGGCGGACTATCCACGAGGTCTGCGAGAGTTTAGGCAGCCTCGATATTTTGCTCAACAACGCCGGCGTCGCGACGGTAGAGGCGGCTGAAACACTCAGCCTGGACGACTTCAAGCGCGTCTACGATATCGACGTGACGGGCGTGTTTATCTTTTCCAAAGCCGCCTACGGCCCGATGGCGCGGCAGGGGCGCGGCAACATCATCAACATCGCCAGCATGGCCGGTATCAGCGCGCTGGACCCACAGAAACACATGCACTACAACTCGGCCAAGGCCGCGGTCATCATGATCACCAAATCGCTGGCTGCAGAGTGGGCGGGCGCCGGTATTCGCGTCAATGCCCTGGCGCCCGGCTATATGATCACACCACCGGTGATCGAGATGCGGGCGGAGGATCCGGAACGGTGGGAGCACTGGATGTCCAGGGTGCCGATGGGCCGCGCCGGCGAACCGCCTGAGCTGCAGGGTGCTGTCATCTACCTGGCATCTGACGCTTCCAGTTACATGACCGGGAACATCATGGTCATCGACGGCGGCTATACATGCCTGTGAATTGTTCGATGCGCTACGGCTTCGCTGGTTGAGCGCGTTGAAGAAAGGGGGTTTACAACATCAGACTGTCCGCTTGTTCGTAGCGTGGCGGGCACCCTTTGGGTCGCTCATCATCGCAACATTTTTGGTTCTGTACAAGGTTGCGCTCTGTCGAGATCGATTGCACGAGATTCTATGAGTTTGTAGCCCGATTGGCGATTTCCACTGGCTTTTCATTGGTAACGTGATCGTGCAGCACTCACGAGATCCAGGAGGATCAGAGCAATGACTCAGACCAAAGGACGGTATCTTGTATGCATGATCGTGGCATTCGCGGTTCTTCTGGGCGCCTGCCAGCCTGTGGCTACGCCCGCCTCGGACGGCGAAATGCCTGCCGAGAAGAAGACCCTCGTCTACGCCGCCATCAGAGAGTGGCGCAGCCTGGAAGCGTTTCAGGCCTATGACGAAGTGCAGGCGCCCGGCCTGCGCAATGTGATCGAGGTGCTGTTGGATCGCGATCCTGTTACGAACGAGCTGATCCCCGAGCTTGCCACCTCCTTCGAGCCGATCGATGAATTGACGTGGCGGTTCACGATTCGTGAAGGGGTGACCTTCCACGACGGCTCGCCTCTGAACGCTGAGGCCGCTGCCTATGCCATCAACCATCAGTGGAGCGAAGAGAACGCTTTTCCGGTTCGCGGCTTCATGGGGCCACAGATAACGGCCGAGGCCGTGGACGAGTACACTGTCCACGTGATGACGGCCTCGCCGGACCCGATACTGCCCAACCGCATGCATATCCAGGGCGTATCATCAATGCGACAGCTTCTTGAGGAGCCGGACCAGTATCCTCTCGTGCCGATCGGAACCGGTCCGTACAAGTTCAAAGAGTTCAGAGCGGGTGACGCGCTCATCCTCGAAGCCAACCATGACTGGTGGGGCCTCGACCCCGCCCAGGGCGCGCGCGGAGCGATAAACTTTGATGAACTGGTCTTTCTCTATCGCGCCGAGGATGCCGTACGGCTGGCGCAGGTGAAGACCGGAGAAGCTCACATCGCCCAGTGGATTTCGGCGGAGAGCTGCCGGGAGGCCGAAGCCACTGACGGAATCGGCTGCCGTAGCCAGGTCAGTGTCGAGACCCTCTGGATGCGGATGGATCTGGAACCCCCGCGTGAAGGCACGGCCTTTGGCGATCAACGGATCAGGCTGGCATTCCAATTGGCCGTCGACTACGATACCATCCTCGACACCATTCTGGGCGGCCAAGCCACGATCGCCCGCCAGATGGTTGGCCCTTCTGCCACCGGTTACAACGAAAATCTGGAACCATACGGCTATGACCCGGAGAGAGCCAAACAACTTCTGGACGAGGCAGCAGCCGATGGCGTGCCCGTCTATGAGACCGAATTCGTGAACGCCAGTCTCAGCGGCTGGTTCGCGCGCAGCGAGGAGTTGCACCAGGCCGTGAACGGCTACCTGCAGGAACTCGGCCTCAACGTCTTACTGGAGGTGTCGGAGCTTGATCCCTTCCTTGAGAAGGTCGGCGTTCGACCCCCGCCCGGACGCGGCAGATATTTTTACGTCGGACCGCACGGGAATGAGCTTTACGACTTTGCCCTTTCACTTGGAGGCCATCTCTCCTGTGGAAGCCCCTTCGCCGCCGGCTGTTTCCCTGAACTCGATGAGTTGGCTGCAGCTGCTGGACCGCTGACGGGCGCAGAGCGCGATCAGGCCCTGCAGGACATTGCCCAGCTCGTCCACGATGAGGTCTATGCTGGCGCGGTCGCGCATCTGGACCTCTCCTATGCCGTCAGCGACTGCCTCAGCTGGGATGTTCCGCTGGGGCATCGGGCGCTGGCCAAGGATATGGAAAACACGTGTGACTGAGCGCCGCTTCGGCAATCTGCCCCTCGCTCCCCATTGCAGATCGTCGAGAGCGCCAGTGGATAGTGGCTGATTCAGCCACTATCCACTGTTCACTTCGGGTCAGGACAACGCACAGGGGACGTACGGGGAGCATGTATGCGCGAGTAACTCTTCCTCGCCCGCAAAAGGAGTGTCCACATGGCCCGCTACGTGGCTCGACGACTTATCCAGTCGCTCCTCGTCCTCGCGGTAGTCCTGACCCTTGTCTTCTTCGCAGGCCGCGTCATCGGCAATCCGGCAGCCCTTATCCTGGGGCCTGAGGCGCGTGCAGAGGATGTGAAAACACTTGAGGAACGCTTCGGCTACGACAAACCGGCGATTGAGCAATTCGGGCGCTATGCACGCGGCGTAGTTTCCGGAGATTTCGGCAACTCATGGTGGCAGAGAAGACCGGCGCTGCCGATGGCGCTGGAACGGATTCCAGCCACCCTGCAACTGGCCGCGGTTACCATGCTGTTTGCCTTGCCGCTGGCAATGATCCTGGGGTCGCTGGCGGCCTGGAAACCCGGTTCTCCGATAGACAAAGGGGTCAACGTGATCTCGCTGACCGGCGCGTCGGCGGTCGACTTCTGGATCGGGTTGATGCTGATTCTCTTCTTCGCCGTTCAGTTGAGATTGCTGCCAACGTCGGGCTCCGGTTCGTTGAAGTTCATCATCTTGCCGGCCCTGACGTTGTCGCTGAGGCCGCTGGGCCGGGTCGCGCAGGTAACGCGCAGCGCCATGCTGGACCAACTGAGCAAACCTTACATCAAGACCGCACGCGCAAAGGGATTCAGAGAGCGTAGAATCGTATTGGGCGAGGCGCTCAAAAATGCCTTCATCCCGATTATCACCCTGTCAGGCGACGAGGCAATCTCCACACTCAACGGCGCGGTGGTCGTTGAGACCGTCTTCGCTTGGCCCGGCATAGGACTTCTGATCGTCTCGGCAGTGACGAACCGGGACCTGCCGCTCATCGAGGCATTGGTCTTTGTGGTGGCGATTATGATTATCGTCACAAATCTCCTGGTTGACCTTACCTATTCGTATCTGGATCCGAGGGTGCGCTACGGTTAGAAAAGGAGACGTGTGTCCGCTCCACATGAGATGACCGCCGGCGACGGGCCAGCGGCGCGAGATTCAGGCGAGCCTGTGCGCAACGTAACCGTCCGAAAGTTGCTACGCGCGCTTTGGCGGGACAAGCTGATGCTCTTCCCGCTGTTGTTTCTTGTTGCGCTGATGGTGGCAGCAGTGGGAGCCGATCTCCTCGCCCCGCATGACCCGTTCGACCAGAACTTGCGCTCGCGCAATGTTCCGCCTATGTCCTCGCCTACGTCCGAGACATCGAGCTTCCCCTATCTGCTCGGCGCTGACCCACTGGGACGCGATCTGTTCAGCCGCCTGATTTATGGCGCGCGCGTCTCGCTCGCCGTCGGTCTGTCGAGCGTACTGGCATCCGGCACGCTTGGAATTCTGTTGGGATTGATGGCGGGCTACCATCGCGGCTGGCTGGACGACCTCGTCATGCGCGGTGTGGATGTACTGATGGGCATACCGGGTCTGCTTCTGGCGCTTTTCATCCTCTTCCTGGTCGGCACCGGCTTCTGGAACCTGGTAATCGTATTCGCGCTGACGCGCTGGATGATCTATGCGCGCGTGACACGTGGACTGACACTCTCGTTTCGCGAGCAGCCGTTCGTGGAAGGCGCGCAGACGATCGGCTGTAGTGACAGTCGCATCATCTTTCGACACATCCTGCCCAATCTGGCGTCGCCAATTCTGGTGTTGGCGACGCTTGAGATCGCTATCGTGATCCTCGCGGAGGCCGGTTTGAGTTTTCTGGGTATGGGGATCCAGCCGCCTGCGCCCACGTGGGGCCGCATGGTTGCCGAAGGCCGCGATTACATTACAAGTGCATGGTGGCTGATCACCTTTCCCGGCCTCGCAATCCTGCTGACGGCATTGTCTCTTAATCTCACGTCGGCGTGGTTGCGCATGGTCAGCGACCCTGTGCAGCGCTGGCGGTGGTTTATGGGACGACCCGAGTCGCGCCCTGAAGGGGATACTGAGCTCGCCACAGCGTATAGCGAGCCGCAGAGCAGCCGCACAGACATAGAGAGCTCCGAACCGGCGCATGGGCCGGCGGCCAATGGAGATCATTTGCTCGAAGTTATCGACCTGCGGGTCAACTTCCGCACGCCCGATGGCCTTCTCAATGCCGTGAACGGGATCAGTTACACGCTGAACCGGGGCCAAACACTGGCCATTCTGGGCGAGTCCGGCTCGGGCAAGACGGTGAGCGCCGAAGCTGTAATGGGTATTCTCGATAGCCCGCCCGCGTTCGTGACAGGTGGATCGGTTCTCTTCGATGGCAACGACCTGCTGCAAGTCAGCCCGTCGCGGCGACGCCGGCTCTGCGGAGAGCGGATCGCAATGATTTTCCAGGATCCTTTAACCGCGCTGAACCCAGCCTACACCGTTGGCTCCCAGATTGCCGGGATGTTCCAGGAGCATCGCGGGACGTCGAAACGTGAAGCCACTGCCAAAGCAGTTGAACTGATGGATCGGGTACGTATTCCATCTGCCCGCGAACGAGTGCATGACTATCCGCACCAGTTTTCAGGCGGCATGCGGCAACGGGTGATGATCGCCGCGGCCATTGCATTGGATCCCGATCTGCTCATCGCGGATGAGCCTACGACCGCCCTTGACGTCACGGTACAGGCGCAGATCATGGAGTTGCTGGCCGAGCTCCAGTTGGAGACGGGCATGGGCTTAATCCTCATCACGCATGATTTGGGTGTTGTGGCGGACGTTGCCGATAGCGTGGCTGTGATGTATGCTGGCAAAATTGTGGAGACGGGCCCGATCGAGGAGATCTACAGCAGACCGGCGCATCCATACACCAAAGGGCTTCTGGAATCGGCGCCGCGGGTGGACCGGAAGATGGACTCGCTGCAACAGATAAGCGGAGCGCCGCCCAACCTTCGCTTCATTCCGTCGGGCTGCCCTTTCCATCCGCGCTGCGCTTATGTGGTTGACCGCTGCACGGTCGAACCGCCCCCACTTTATGAGGTCCGGCATGACCGCAGCGCCTCATGCCATCGTATTGAGGATGTCATGAATGTCAACTGACAGCCTACACCACCGAGCCGACAACCGCAGTACCGAGGACGAAACAGGGACACGCTCCGGGCCTCTCGGGGAGGCGGGGGAGCCTTTGCTCAGGGTCAAGGATCTCGTAAAGTATTTTCCGACGGAGCGGAAGGGATTTTTGGGCGCTCGGCGGGGAGAGATCAAGGCGGTTGACGGTGTAAGTTTCGACTTGCACCGAGGCGAGACGCTCGGGCTGGTTGGTGAAACGGGTTGTGGGAAGTCCACAATTGCCAGAACGCTAATGCGTCTGGAGGAACCGACCAGCGGCGCAGCATATTTCAAAGGACGTGATCTCTTTACCCTGTCGAAAGCGTCGGTACAGGCCCTGCGACGCGAGATACAGATGGTTTTCCAGGACCCGTTCGCGTCGCTGAACCCGCGCATGGAAGTCGGCCAGATCATCGCCGAGCCGTGGGTCGTACACCCTGGCATCGTGCCGAAGGAAGAGCAGGGTCGGCGAGTCAGCGCCCTGCTTGAGCGTGTCGGGTTGCTGGCAACGGATGCCAACCGCTATCCACATGAGTTCTCGGGTGGGCAGCGCCAGCGTATCGGGATCGCCCGGGCCCTGGCCTTACAACCGGACCTGATTATCTGCGATGAACCTGTCTCCGCGCTTGACGTTTCGGTGCAGGCGCAGGTTATCAATCTGTTGGTGGAACTCCAAGCCGAACTGGGGCTGTCCTACATCTTCATTGCCCACGATCTAGCCGTTGTGCGACAGATCTCTGACCGGGTCGCGGTCATGCATTTGGGCCGGATTGTAGAGGTCGGCGACGAGGATGAAATCTACGCGCGGCCAACACATCCCTACACGCAGGCCCTGCTCTCGGCGGCGCCGGCGCCGAATCCAGTGGGCCGTAAAGAGAGGAAGCGCATCGTGCTGGAGGGGGAGTTGCCAAGTCCTGTGGATCCTCCTTCGGGTTGCACGTTTCGAACCCGTTGCTGGAAGGCCGAGTCGCTCTGCAGCGAGGACCGTCCACAGCTCATTGACCGATTTAATCACGGCCATCCGAGCGCCTGCCACTTCGCCGAGCTGCAGATTTTGCCGGCAACGGGTATGGCCTGACACAAACACCCCTGACGCAAGCGTCAGTAGTCAGTGGTGCGGCAATCCATTGTTCGCTGTCAAGAGGCGGGGATGCAGATAAAGATCGGCGCCTTGCTCTGGGCGCAGCAGACCGATTGGCCGGCGCTGCGGGATGCAGCGATCGCGGCCGACCGGGCCGGGTTCGATTCCCTCTGGGTTTCCGACCATCTTCTGTGCCCGATCGGCTCGTGGCGCAATCCGGTCTACGAAGCCTGGGCGACCATTGCCGGCCTGGGTGCGCTCACCGAGCGGGCCACGATTGGCACGCTGGTGGGGGCGATTACCTTTCGCAATCCCGGCCTGGTGGCGAAGCTGGCAGCGACGGTGGATCACATCACCGGGGGACGGGCGGTGTTGGGTCTGGGCGGGGCCTGGCTTGCGCGCGAGCATCACATGCACGGGATCGACTTCGGGGCGAGCGCGGGAGAGCGACTGGACAGGCTGCATGAAGCCGTCCCGCTCATTCGCGGCCTGCTGGACGGCGAGACGGTGACGCACAGCGGCCGTTTCTACAACCTGGTGGAGGCGGAGCAGTTCCCGCGGCCGTTGCAGAGCCACCTGCCGATTCTGATCGGGGGGCAGGGACGGCGCAAAACGCTGCGCACGGTAGCCATGTACGCCGACATGTGGCACACGCAGCACGGCTCGCTGGAGAAGATACGGGCCAGTGATGCGGTGTTACGGGAGCACTGCGCGGCGGTGGGCCGCGATCCGGCCACAATTGAGCGGCTGGCAAGCAAATGGGTCACAATACGGGACGACCCAGACGAAGCCCGAGGTGAGCTGGACGCATCGCTGCGCCACCATGGACTCGAGGAATACGAGCCATCGATCCTGGCGGCGGGGACGCCGGCCGCGATTGCGCAGGCATTGCGGGCGCACATTGACGCCGGCTTCACACACCTGCTGTTCAGCTTGCGTGCGCCGTTTGACCACGAAACGATCGAGCGCATGCCAGAGGTGCGGCGCCTGCTGACAGCGAATGGAAAATGACGACCGCAAGCCGGAATCGCCTTGCGTCAGCTCCAATCCTGATCTGGACTGAGCAAGGACAAAGTATAGGAGTCTGACTCCTGCGCCTGCTATCCGCAGCGGAGTAGCCAGCGGGCGTTCGAGCGCTGAAGCAAGGCCGGATTTTCATTACTCATGCTGTGAACTACCCAACACGAGCACCATGAAAGGAGAAAACCCACCATGGCAGACGGAATGAGGTACATATTCAAAGTGAGCGATGTTCCCCTGATCCAGTCCCCTGACGGGACGATGCAGGACAGCGTCATGATCACCGAGGACACGTGCGGCTCGGACCAGTACACGGCCGGTCTGTTCTGGGTGCGCCCGGGCACGCACGGCCACTCCGACGTGCATCCGGGGCAGGACGAGGTCTACTACATCATTTCAGGCCGCGGCATCCTGCACCTAGAAGGCGTGGAGCATCGCATGGAGGCAGGTGATGTTGTCTTCGTGCCGAAGGGCCACGAACACTCTGTCTCCAACGACGGTGATGAGGTGCTCAGCCTCTTCTGGGCGATTGGCGAAGGGTGGAGCAAGCTGCCGGAGATCCGGGACGAGCTCAGCACATGGCCTGAGATCCCAGCGGACCAGCATTGGTAGGCGGCGGTTGCTAAACGGCAGTCGATAGCGGGCAGGTCTTACACCGGCAAGCACCTACTGGGGTTGGAAGATGGTCCGATTCTGCATCTTCGGCGCCGGCCAGATGGGAAAGCGCCATGCACGCACACTGGCGGAACATCCCAAGGCGGAGATACACAGCGTCTACGATCTCCTGCCGGAGGCTGCGGCCGAGTTGGCTGGGCGCCACGGCGCCATAGCCGTATCCGACCGGGAGACGGTACTGGCCGACCCTGCGGTGGATGCGGTGGTCATCACCACGCCGGCCAGCTCCCATGCGGAGCTGGTGGTCGCGGCGGCACGCGCGGGCAAGGCGATCTTTTGCGAGAAACCGCTGGCGGAGGACATCCCCACCGCGCGCGCTGCGGTCGAAGAGGTCAGGAAGGCGGGCGTACCGAGTTTCATGGGCTTCATGAAACGCTTCGAGCCAAGCCATCTGGCCTTGATTCAGGCGGTGAAGGCCGGTGAAATCGGTGACGTCGAGCTGGTGCTGCTGACCAACCGCGATCCGAAAGTGACGCTGCTCGAGCTCAGCCAGCAAACTCATCACCATGCGCCCTACACCTTGCTGCGTGAATCGACCGTGCATGACTTCGATCTGGCGCGTGCTTTGCTGGACGATGAACCGGTGGAGGTCTACGTGGCGGCCTCAAGCCTGGTGGAACCGGAGCTTGGCAGATTGGGCGAGGTCGACGCTGCCATGACGACGCTGAAGACCGCCCGCGGCGCGCTCTGCCACATCAACAACATTTGGCGCACCACCTACGGCTATGACCAGCGGCTGGAGGTGCATGGCGCCAAGGGGATGCTGCGCGCGGAAAACCGGCCGGAAACCAACCTGGTGCGCTACACGGACGCGGGCGTGCTGCACGACAGGCTGCTCTCGGGCCCACCCGGCGGATCGCAGTTCTACTTCTACAAGTATGCCGAAGCCTATCCGGGCGAGATGAACCACTTCGTAGAGTCGCTGGAGGAGGGAAGGCGGCCCATGGTCAGCGTGGAAGACGGTTATCGGTCACAACTGCTGGTCGAGGCCGCGGTGGAATCATTGAAGACAAACCGTCCCGTGCAGGTGGCGGAACGGTAGCTCACTGGCCAACCACTTATCAGCAGGTTATTCAAGGAGGAGTCGGACAAATGTATTCCAATAAGCCCAAACTGTTTATCTTTGCAATCGCCATTTTCGCGATCCTTTTGGCCGCGTGTCAGCCGGTTGCGACGGAGCCGATGATGGCGGATTCGGGTAGCATGCTGCCGCTGGAGAAGGTGCGCTTCGGTCTGCCGGGCGCGCTGACACACTTCGACCCGGCGCTGCCCGGCGAGACGTCGGAAGGTTCGACGATCAAGCTGATCAGTGGGCAGCTGCTCCGACTTGATCAGTACGGTGTGCCGCAGCCGGACCTGGCCGAATCGATGGATGTTTCGGAGGATGGCCTGGTCTATACCTTCACGCTGCGCGAGAACCTGATGTACTCGGATGGTACGCCGGTTACGGTCGGGGATATCGTCTACACCTGGGAGCGGATCAAGGACGCGCCGCCGACCGATAAAGGCCCGATTGCCAATGTCGTCAGCGTGGAGGCAACGGATGACAGGACCGTGGTGTGGACGTTGAGCATAGCCGAACCCTCGCTCCCGTTCTGGTTTGGACGCACCGGCTTCTCGGTTCATCCCCAGGCCCAGGTCGAGGCCGACCCGGACGGGTATTTCCGCAGCCCGGTCAGCGCCGGCCCCTATTACGTTGCCGCGGGCGAACCCGGCGATCCCGTCGTTACGCTGAAGGAGAATCCCAACTACCAGCTCGGCCCGATGGCGGTGAAGGAGCTTGAGTTGCACTGGGTGCCCGACCCAACCTCGCGCTCACTGCTGCTGGCGACCGGCCAGCTGGATTACGTTTACGAATTGCCGCCGCAGGCGCGTGACACCTTCCCGCCAGAGGTTGAGACCTTCGTCGTGGCGCTGGGCGGTGTTTTTCACCTGAGCATCAACCAGCAGATCTCCGAAGATCACTGTCTGTCCAATCGCGACGTGCGCGAGGCCATTTCGCTGGCCATCGACCGCTCTGAGATCAACGAGCGGGCGCTGTTGGGCATTTCGCCGCCGGTAATCGGGTACTTCTACACCGGGCAGCCGCTGGATGTCGGCATTCTGCCGAACGGTGGCGCGCAGGACCTGGAGGCGGCTAAGGCGCTGATGGCGAACACGCCGTGGGCGGATGGCGGCTGCTCCTTCACTGTGACGACCTACGGGCCGCGGCCGGGCTATGTGGAAGGGATCCTGGTGTTCGCCGAGCAGCTCAAGGCGCTCAACATGGAGGTAACGCCGGACGGCCAGGAGGTTGGTGTGGCGTTGGACATCATGGCCAATTCGCCTGACTATCACGCCGGCTGGGCCGTAACAGGCAACAACGGCGGGCCGCCCGAGAGCTACCTGCGCAACCAGTTCCTGGACGGCTTCTGGGCGCAGCGGTCACGCATCGACGATGCGGAGATGAAGAGCCTGTTTGACGAGCTGGGCCAGACGGTTGACCAGGCTGCCCGCGAGGATCTCATCCGCCAGATCCAGTACCGGGGCTACGAGGTGCAGTCGATCATCCCCTGCTGTGAACGCTCGGTGATGGGCGGCAGCCGCGTCGGTCAGAATGCGGTCAGGACCGTGACAGGCGCTTCGCACTTCATCGTCGTGCCCCTGGCGGACGTAGAACAGTAAGCAGTCGCCTGCGGCTCGCGGTCGGTAGAGGCCGCGAGCCGCGCAGCTGCGAGGGTGGGACACAGAGGGCGTCCCGGCCCAAGCGGCCCAATGTGAGGAGTAAGCGAGATGGCCGGACAGACAAAACCCGCTCCGGGTCGTCGCCGAACGGCCGTCCTCGCTCTCCTCTCTCCACCTTCCTCACTTCTGCGATGACATCGTCACCTGGCGGTTTGGCGGCAAAGACGCTGCCCCTGCTCAGGCATCCCGTACTGCGGCGGCTGGCGCAGGCGTTCTTCGTCGCCTTTCTGCTGATGGTCTTCGCCTTCCTGCTGATCCGGTTGATTCCCGGCGATCCGGCCATGATCCTGCTGGGGGATGAGGCCACTGAGGAGGATGTGATCGCCTACCGTAAGCTGCTGGGGATTGACGGTTCGATTCCTAGTCAGTTCGGGCGCTACGTCTCCAATCTGGTGCGCGGCGACTTCGGTGTCTCAATCCGTTCGCGAGAGCCGGTGCTTTCTATCGTGGGCAAGCGGCTGCCGGTCTCACTGTGGCTGACGGTTACGACAATCGTCATGACCATCGCGCTGGCGCTGCCATTGGGCGTTGCGGCCGCGCTCTATCGCCGCACATGGTTCGGGCACGCCTTTCAGATCGGCGCGTCGGTGCTGGTGGCGACTCCGGTCTTTTTTTCAGGGCTGCTTCTGATCCTGCTGTTCGCAGTCCAGGTCAACCTGGCGCCTATCGCCGGCTATCATGCCGGATTTCCGGCCAACCTCTATTATCTGTGGCTGCCGGCGCTCACGATCAACTTTGTCCTGGTGCCGGTCCTGGCCCGCATTCTGCAATCTTCGATTGTGGAGACGAGTACCGAGGAGTTCGTGGAGGCCGCGATCATTCGCGGCACGCAGGGATGGCGCTTCTACTGGCGCTATCTGCTGCGGCCGTCGCTGGCGCCGACGATCGCCGCGCTGGGCTACTTTGCGGCGACCGTCGTAAGCTATGCCGTTATCATTGAGATCATTTTCAATCTGCCGGGACTTGGTATGACACTTGTCGACGCGGTGCGCAATCGCGATTACCCGCTGGTGCAGGGGATTGTCTTCCTGAGCGGTCTGCTGGTGGTGGGGCTGACGTTTATGGCCGATCTGGTCAACGGCTGGCTGGATCCGCGGGCGCAGATACGATGACAGCCGGAAGCCCGAGCATCGCGCCTGCCGGCCGTCTGAGCCGGGTCGAATTGCGGCGCTACTGGCGCCAGCTCAACGCGGAAAGCCGCTGGGGCGTCGTCATCCTGGCGCTCATCCTCGTGCTCAGCGTGTCCGTCCCTCTTTTGAGTCCCAATGATCCCTACGGTTTTGTCGATCAGCCCCTGCAGCCGCCCAGCGCGGCGTTCCTGTTTGGCACCGACCACCTGGGGCGTGATCTGCTTGTGCGGGTGTTTACGGCGGCGCGGCTTGACATTGCGCTGGCGATACTGGGTGTCAGCGTTCCCATCTTGATCGGCACCTTCATCGGTACGCTGGCGGGCACAACGCGTAACCGCATCGCGGAGACCGTGTGGGACGGGCTTGTGAACGCGTTAACGGCTTTCCCGGAAATCATCCTGGTGCTGGGAATCGTGGCAATGGTTGGGGCGGACATCCGCGGTCTGCTGATCGCCATCTGGATATCGCGCTGGGCCCAATATGCCCGCATTGCGCGTGCCAAGTCGCTGGCGCTGCGGGACGCCGAGTTCGTGCAGGCGGCGCAGGTGCTGGGCTATTCACAGTTGCGTATCCTCGTCCGCCATATCATGCCCAACGTCTTTTCGGAGGCGCTCGCCTATGCTCTGAGCGACTTCATTTTCATCATTGTCATCATCGGCGGACTCTCCTTTCTGGGGCTGGGCGTAACGCCTCCCACGCCGGAGTGGGGCGCGATGCTGGCCGAAGGGCGGCTTTACCTGCGGACCGAGCCGTGGCTGATTTTGTTTCCCGGCTTTTTCCTTTCGTTGACGGCGATCGGCGTGGCCCTGCTGGCGCGGGGCTTGGAGCGGATCAGCAAGGGGGAGGATGATTGATCAGGTTCTGTTGACATTTCGGGAAGACCTTTCGAAATTCAACGAGATCGATCCGCGAAGTCACGCGAAGGGGCGCGAAGAACACCTTTCTTTGTTCCCGGGAGGGCCACAGGAGGACACGAAGAGCCCACAAGGGGTGCACCCCCGTACGCCGCACTGCCTGCGGTCGGTCTGGGAGAAGTCGTCATGGGCGGGCACTTGTTTTCCTTTTCTTGTGCCAACAGAAGGAGCGTGAAATAGAGCCTCTGCTGGAAGTCAAGGATCTATGCATCAGTTTTGGCAAGGGCGGCGGCAGAAAGCTTCCCGTGATCGACGCTGCCAACCTCAGTCTGGACCAGCGGCAGGCGGTGGGGATCGTGGGCGAGTCGGGTTCCGGCAAGACGATGTTGTGCCGGGCGCTGATCGGCACGCTGCCGCGTCACGGCGCCGGGATCGTTTCGGGCACGGTTCGCTTTGACGGGCAGGAGCTGGCAGGCGCGCCGGAGCGGGTCTGGCGCGGCATTCGCGGCCGGGAGATCGGCTACATCCCGCAGAGCTCGCTGGCCGGCCTCAATCCTGTGCTGACCGTCGAGACCCAACTGGTCGAGTCGATCACGGCGGTGGGGTCGTTCAGCCGTCAAGAGGCCAGGCAGGAGGCGGCAGGACTACTCGAAAAGGTGCGAATACCCAGGGCGCAACAGGTGCTCAAAGCGCGGTCGCACCAGCTTTCCGGGGGAATGCGCCAGCGGGTCATGATCGCGGCGGCCATCGCCCAGGGGCCCAAACTCCTGATCGCGGACGAGCCCACCACGGCCCTTGACGTCACCATTCAGCGCGAAATTCTGAGCCTGATCACCCAGCTACGCCAGGAGCTGAACATGGCGTTGATCCTGGTCTCCCATGATCTGGCGGTGATCGAGGAGGTTTGCGACGACGTGATGGTCATGTACGCGGGCGCGTCGGTGGAGGCCGGCCCTGTGGCGGCGCTGTCGAAGGCGCCCCGCCACCCCTACACAAGGGCCCTGCGCGTCTCCCGCGTCGACCGGGCGGTGCCGGGGCAGGACCTGGAGGCGATCCCCGGTGATGCCGCGTCGGTTGGCTCGTGGCCGGCTGGATGCCGCTTCTGGCCGCGCTGTGCGCTGGCCGACGAGGCGTGCCGGCGCGATACCCAGCCGGCGCTTATGCCGACTGCGCAACAGCTTTCCGCCTGCATTCACGCCGAACGCATGGCGGAATTGGAACAGTAAGAGACCGGATATGACTGCCGTTACCGCTCACGCCGGGGAGAAGATGCAACAGAAGGATATGACCCGTCCGCTATTGGAGGGGAAGGATATTTCGGTAACGTTCGGACGCGGCGCTGAGGCATTCGACGCCGTGCGCGCGGCCAGCGTTACCGTCCATGGCGGAGAGGCGGTGGGCATTGTGGGCGAGAGCGGGAGCGGGAAGACGACGCTGGCGCGGGCGCTGGTCGGTCTGCAGAGGCCGAGCGCGGGCGAAGTCTGGCTGGAAGGGCAGCCGCTCTTCAGCGCGGGGACCGAGCAGCGCATGCCAAGAAGCGAGCGCTGGAAGACGCAGATGATCTTCCAGGACCCCTACTCATCGCTCAACCCGCGCATGAGGGTCTGGCAGGCAGTGGCGGAAGCGGTTCAGGTCTGGCAGAATCTGTCGGGCGCGGAAGCGAGGATGGAGGCGCTGCGGCTGCTGAATGCGATGGGCATCAGCGACGACCAGGCGCGGCAGTTCCCCAAATCGCTGTCGGGCGGGCAGCGGCAGCGGGTGAGTGTGGCGCGGGCGCTCGCGCCCGACCCCAAGGTGCTGATCGCGGACGAGCCGACTTCGTCCATCGACCAGTCGGCGCAGGCGCAGCTGTTGAATCTGCTGCGCCGGCTGCAATCGGAACGGGGGCTGGCGATCATTTTCATCTCACACGACCTGGGCCTGGTGCGCTATCTGACCTCACGCGTCTACGTGATGCAGAAGGGTGACATCGTGGAGGCGGGGAAGACCCAGGATGTTCTGGAGCGGCCGCAACACTCTTATACCCAACTGCTTATCGACTCGATTCCGGGACGTTGAAACGGCAGTGGCTCGTAGCAGATGCAAGTGCTTGCCACGGAGTGGTAAGGAGGATCCATGGTTATGAACAGCGTTTCCTCGCTTGATCAACTTCTGATCTCGCCGGAAATACTCAGCGATCCGTACCCCATCTATCATGAGTTGCGCGAACAGGATCCGGTCCACTGGAGCGATGCCTGGGGTTGTTGGGTGCTGACGCGCTACGCCGACGTAATTGCGGTACTGCGCGACTATCGCCGCTTCACCAACGTGGGACGCATAGCATCCTTCCTGGACCAGCTGCCAACAGACGTGCGCGCGCAGATTCGCCCGCTCTACGATAACTTCACGGTGGGGATGCCGAATACCGACCCGCCAGAGCATACGCGGGTGCGGGGGCTGGTGAACACCGCCTTTAGCGCTCGCGTCGTTGAGGGAATGCGGCCGCGGGTGCAGGAGATCGTGGACGAACTGCTCGATCAGGCTGAAAGCGGCGGCGCCATGGAGGTGATCAGCAGTTTCGCCTACCCGCTGCCGGCGATCGTAATCGCGGAAACATTGGGCGTACCGGCGGAGGACCGTGACCAGTTCAAGGAATGGTCGGACGACATCGTCGCCTTTCATGGCACAGGGCGCCCTCATATCGAGACGATCATGAAGAGCACGGCCGCGCTGCTTGAGACCAAGGCGTGGCTTCTGCAACTGATCGAGGCGCGGCGGAAACAGCCTGAGGATGATCTGATCAGCGCGCTGGTGGCTGCCGAGGAGCGGGGCGAGATGCTGAGCGAGACCGAACTGGTCGCAACCTGCATAACGCTGCTGACGGCCGGTCACGAGACGACCACCGGACTGATCGGGAACGGGTTGCTGGCGTTGCTGCACCATCCGGACCAGTTGCGCATGTTGCGGGAGAACCCGGACTTGATCGGAACGGCGGTGGAGGAGTTTCTGCGCTTCGATACCTCGTTCCTGCGCGCCTGGCGATTGACCGCAGAAGACGTCGAGATCGGTGGCAAGCAGATTCCCAAGGGGCAGACTCTTTCGCTGATGTTGGGTGCGGCAAACAGGGACCCGGCGCAGTTCGAACATCCCGACCGGCTGGATATCACGCGTGACCCAAACCTGCACACATCATTCGGTTGGGGCATCCACTTTTGCGCGGGCGCGCCGCTCGCCCGCCGCGAGGCCGAGATCGCTTTCACCACCCTGCTGCACCGGTTTCCAGATATGAAACTGGACGAGGCGGGAGTCGAATGGCAGCAGAATAACACCTTTCACAACCTGAAGAGCTTGCCGGTCATTTTGCAGTAGCTTTTACGACGATCTCGAAGGCCCGCAGAGGGGAAAGGCCCATGAAATGCTATGGTCTGACCATCAATTTGAAGGATGACCCTGAGGTCATCGAACAGTACAAAGCGTACCACCGGCAAGTCTGGCCGGAGGTGCTGGAACAGGCCCGCAACCTGGGCATCTGCAAGACCAGGATATTTCTCATAGGCCGGCGCCTGTTCATGTACATCGAAACGGAAGACGGGTTCGACTTTGGCCGCGCGTTCTCCGCGCCTGGGGGCGGGGCGGCGCGGCTGCGGGAGTGGGACGACCTGATGCGCGGCTTCCAGGAACCGGCGCCGGAGGCACAGACGGGCGAATGGTGGGCGCAGATGGAGCTTGTGCATTCAGTCTGAGACGCGGGCGCGCGGCCAGTCGCAGCGCGTTGAACAATTGCGAGTAGCCGGTCATGCCGCAGCCTGGCGCGCCGGTCTGTCGACAAACGAGTGTCCTTAAGGAGGAAACAGTGTTTGAAATCATAGACAACCATGTCTCGGTGGATGTCGCTGATCTGGAGGCAACGAGAAGCTACCTGGAAGATCATTGCGGTCTGAACAAGCTGAGAGAGGTCAACCGGCCGGGGCTTACAATCGCCTGGTATCCCGGCCTGGAGCTGTGGCAGGCGACCGATGACGCTGCGCCCGGCATTGTCAAGCACGTCGCCTGGCAGGTTGACGACATCGACGCCGCGGTTACCGACCTCAAAGCGAAGGGGGTCACCTTTGACACGGAGGAGATCCAGCAGATTGACGTAGACGTGGTGGATACCGGCGAGATTGTGCGTTACATATTCTTTTCAACGCCGGTTGGATTGCAGGGCGAACTGTATGAAGTCAAACCGCCGTCCGACTGAGCCTCAACGGCCGCTAACCAGCGGCCAGACACTCATCACTGGCCGCTGGCCACAAAGGAAATGACATGATAACAAAAACCGCGGACGAGCTTCACTCCCTGGTCAAACAGATCCTGCTGGCCGCCGGCGCGGATGAGCAGAACGCCGAGGAGGTGGCCCACCACCTCGTGCTGTCCAATCTGAGCGGTGTGGACACGCACGGCATCTGGCCCATGCCGATCTACGTGGCCGGCATACAGGCCGACGAGATCTTTCCTGCGGCCAAGCCGTCGATCCTGCAGGAGACCGCCACCAGCGCGCTGGTGACGGGCAACTGGACTTTCGGTCACGTAGGCGCCAAGTACGCAATGGAGCTGGCGATCAGCAAGGCCAAGACGCAGAACGTGGCGGTGGTCGGCATGGTGCAGCTGCACCACATCGGCCGGCTGGGCCACTACGTGGAGATGGCGGCCGCCGAAAATATGGTCGGCATGGTCTGGGCCGGGGGATACGGTGAAGTCACGCCTGCCACCGTCCCCTACGGCGGCAGGAGGCGCGTCCTACACACCAATCCGATCTCGGTCGGGCTGCCGGCAGGGGAAGAGTCGACGATGATGTTCGACTGGGCCACGACCGCCCTCTCCGGCGTCAAAGTCGACAATGCCTACAACCGCGGCGAACAGCTCCCCCCAAACAGCATCGTTGACAAGGATGGCGTCCCGACCACCAATCCGGACGACTTTTTCGCGGGCGGCGGGCACCTGCCGTTTGGCGCCCACAAAGGTTATACGCTGATGATGGCCGCCGAGTACCTGGGGCGAATATTCACCGGCGCGGACAGCTACGTGGAGGCGGGGCGAGCCGGCGCCATCATGCTTCACCAGGGCGTCACGATGATGGCAATCAAGGCGGACCTGTTCCAGCCTTTCGCCGAATATGCCGAACGGGCGGACGAGATGGAGCGGCGCGTGCGGGCGGTGCCGCCGGCGCCGGGTTTCGATGAGGTGCTGGCGCCGGGAGATTTGGAGGCGCGCACGCGGGAGCAGAGACGGCGTGAGGGCATTCCGATCGCCGAAGATATCTGGCAGTCCCTCACCGAGGCAGCCGCAACGGTCGGTGTGGAAATCGCGTAGATTCAGATGGTCACAACCAAACAGCCGCCGGCGTACAGTTCAAGGAGAACACAATGACGAACCCGCAAATTTCTGCCGAAACCATCGAGGCGCTGCGCCGGATCGACAGCGCCACGGTCGCCAATGCCATCGAACATTTCGAGGTGCGCGATCCGGTCAGCGGCTATGCCTCACTGGAGCTGCGCTGCCAGTTCCCCGAGCATGAGCCGATGGTCGGATTCGCGGTGACGGCGACGCAGGACACCACCAGCGCCGGCGACGATAGGCCCAATCGCCTGCACGACGTCCTGGACATGGTCGCTGCCGCGCCCAAACCGGTGGTCCTGGCCGTCCAGTACACGGGCGGGGACCGCATGCGCAGCTGTCTGGCCGGCGACATGTTCTGCTCGGCTCTGCAGAAGCTGGGCGGGGTCGGCATTGTGACCGATCTGGGCAGCCGTGACTTTCAGGGCATCGCACAGCGCGCGCCGGGGTTCCAGCTATTCTGCCCGGGTGCTGTCGTCTCGCACGGCTACGGCGCCTATACCAATACGGGTACAACGATATCGATCTACGGGCTGACAATTCAGCCGGGCGACCTGTTACACGGGGACGCCAACGGTGTCGTCTCAATTCCTCTCTCTATTGCCGAAGAGGTCGTCGACCAGGCGCATCGCGTCCTGGAGATTGAGCGATCCTACTTCGATTTCCTTGCCAGCGACGAGTACAGCTACGCGGGGTTGAAGAAGCGCATGGGACGCGACGAGTAGCGGCCCTTCCGCCCGCATCTCCGGTTGGTTTAGAGCAGGATCCAGAGGAGAGTCCAGATGACGGCGAATCAGACGCCGACCACCCGCGTGGAATCGGCGCGCGCTCGCGTCCGGGAACTGATGGCGCACCGCGAGTCCGGCGTATTCCTGGCCCTGGTTGTCTTTTTTGTGGTCATGTACACGGTTTCGCCGATATTTCGGAGGCCCTTCAACCTGACCACGATTCTCAGGCAGATTTCGGTCACATCGATCGTGGCGATGGGCCAGACACTGGTGATCGTATCGGGCGCGTTCGATCTGTCGCAGGGGTCGATAGCCGGCCTGGCCGCGATGGTCACGGCCAAACTGTGGAAAAACGCAGGTCTTGATCCACCCATCGCCATAATCGGGGGGTTGGGTGTAGGCGTGCTGTGCGGCTTTCTCAACGGTGTTCTGGCGGCTCGCTTTCGCCTTCATCCGATTGTGATGACGCTTGCCACCGGTGCGGTCTTTCTGGGCGTCAATTTCTATATCACCCGCGGTGAGTCGATCATCGGCCTGCCCGACGGCCTGACCTGGCTGGGCAGAGGGCTTATCGGTCCGGTGCCGGCCCTGATCGTCCTGATGTTTATCGTCGCCTTTCTCATGCACATTCTGCTGACGCGGACGCTTTTCGGGCTGCGCGTTCGCATGATCGGCGGCAACTTGAAGGCCAGCCAGGATGTGGGCATGAATGTCGAACGCATCCGCGTCGGCATCTTCACCCTCAGCGGCTTTCTGTCGGCGTTGGGCGGGATCGTCCTGCTGGGCCGGGTGGGCAATGCGCTGCCACAGATCGGCCAGGGGCTGCTTTTCCCGGTGGTCACGGCTGCGATCGTGGGAGGCACGCTGTTGACCGGCGGCGTTGGCTCAATGGCCGGCACGCTGATCGGCGCCGCCATCATGGGGATTGCCCGCAACTCTCTCGTCGTCTTGCAGCTGAACATCTATCTGCAGGATATCGTGCAGGGCATGTTGGTGGTGGTGGCCCTGTTGATCGACCAGTTCCGGCGAGGAGAGTTAACCTGGCGCATCATTTTGGGCCGCGATCGTTGAACGGGGCAAGCCTGGTGTCCGGTTTGCGGTGGAAGACGCTGTCCATGAACACTGTCCACTGGTCACCGGCGTAAGGAGGTGGCGATAGAAAAAGACCGTCATGCGTACCGAGTCGCACCGCAGGACTGGACAAAATATCTTTCAGACGAAGGAGGAAAGAGTCATGAAGCGCTTGTTATTCGGTATAGCGTTGATTGTGCTGTTGGCTGTAGGGTTGGCTGCCTGCACCATGCCGGAAACGGTGGTTGTTGAGAGGGAGCCGGATTGCGGCGAAACAGAGCGCTACATTGTCAGCGCGCCTCTGGTGCATCCTTACATTACGGCTTGGCAAGGCGGCGCCGAGGCCGCTGCGGAGGAGCTGGGCGTGGAGATCGTCTTCCTGGCGCCTGCTGAATACAGCCCTGAGAAACAGTTGGATATGACGGAGTCCGCCCTCTCTCTGCCCTGCATCGCCGGCCTGAGCGTGATGACGGGTGTGCCCGATATCATGGAAGGTATCCTGGCCCAAGCCAAAGAGAGAGGACTTGGTACCACCCAGAATGCCTCCTGCTCCGAGGCGGTCAATGCCGACGTCTGCATGGCGACCGACTTCTACACGGCCGGCGCGACCGTAGCCGAACGACTGGTTGACCTGATGGGCGGCGAAGGCAATGTGGTGGTTGCCTTTGGCGAGCCTGGCAATGTGGTCGATAAGGACCGCCAGGCCGGGCTTGAGGACTACTTCGCCGAACATGCGCCGGACATCAAAGTGATCGGCGTGCTGATCGACTGCGACAACCCGGAGGGCACGGTCCGCTGCGCGGAAGAGGCTCTGGTCACCTATCCTGAAATGGACGCCTACTACTCGCTTGGCAACCTGAATTCGGTGGGCGCGACGGTAGCCTTCCCGGACGCCGGCCGCGACGATGTTATCGTTACGGGTGTGGACGACGCGCCGGAGATCGTCGAGGGCATCCGCAATGGAACCGTCTCCTTCACCTACGTTCAGCAGCCCTATGGTCAGGGTTACCTGGCGGTCTACATTCCGTGGATGATCAAGCACCAGGGCGTGCAGGCTACTTACCAGTATCTTGACACCCGCATCAAGCTTGTAGACCTGTCCAACATCGACAGCTACCAGGATACGATGAAGCAGAATTTCCTGGAGATCAAGGAGATCGTCGAAACGGAGGTAATGCAGTAGGAGAAACGGGGAATCTCGAGGAGTGAGAAGGAAAATCTTCTCACTCCTCACAGCAATTGCGAGTATACCCATGAGCAATGAGCACGCGGTTGAGATGCGAGGAATCTCGAAGAGATTTGGCACCGTCCAGGCGCTCAACGGCGTCGATTTGGAGTTGCGGCGCGGGGAGCTGTTGGGGCTGGTGGGCGACAACGCGGCCGGAAAGTCTACGCTGATGAAGACGCTTTATGGGTCGGTGATTCCGGACGCGGGCGAAATCTTCGTTGAAGGACAAAAGGCCGCGCTGCGCAATCCACGCGACGCCCAGGCACTTGGCCTGGCGATGATCTACCAGGATCTGGCCGTCTTCAACAATCTGGACGTTGCCGCCAATGTTTTCACCGGGCGGGAGTACACCAAGCGGGTCCTTGGCATCACTTTTCTCGACAAGAAGAGGATGTACGACGAGTCGGAAGCGCTGCTGTCGCGGCTGCGCATCAATATCAGTTCGCCCAAGCTGCTGGTCGAGAGGATGTCCGGGGGCCAGCGCCAGATGGTGGCCGTTGCGCGGGCCATCGGCTTCGATGCCACGATTCTGATCATGGATGAGCCGACAGCCGCTTTGGGGGTGAAAGAGGCCAACACGTTGCTGGACCTGATGGCTGAACTGCGCGATCAGGGAATTTCGATCATCCTGATCACGCATCGCATTACCGATGTTCTGTCTATCGGGGATCGGGTCATGGTGCTGAAGGGTGGGGAGAGGCAAGGGGTTCTTGACGTTGCGGATTCAACGCTGGAGGACGTGGAGTACCTGATTGTGCGGGGGCGGCCTGATGGCAGCGGCTAGAGGTTTGCGCTGCGCCCTACCCACAGCAGACCACTCACGAACCAGTACAGCAACAAGGGGCTGATGCGATGGCAGAGAAGAAGAATCTCTTTGCCGCTGGATTTGATAAAGCCACCCTGATCACGGGCGGCAGCAAGGGTATCGGCTCAGGCTGCGCCCGCGTATTTGCGCGGGCAGGCGCGCGCGTGGTGATCTGCGACATTGACCAGGAGACCGGCCGCGCGCTGGCTGAGGAGTTGACCGCGACCGGGCCGGGAGAGTGCCATTTTGAACCGTGTGATGTGCGTCAGCCTGCCCAGGTCGAACGGGTAATTGAGCAGACGCTGGCGCGCTTTGGACGGTTGGACTGTCTCGTCAACAACGCCGGCCAGCACCCTCCCCATCAGCCGATCGACAGTTTCTCAATCGAGGATTTCAAAGAACTGCTGCAGCTGAATCTTGTCAGCGTCTTTGCCGCCTGCAAGTACGCGCTGCCCCATCTGCGCAAAACGCGCGGAAGTATCGTCAACCTGGGCAGCATTGTAGGCGCGATGGGTCAGTGGCAGGCGACCACCTACTGCGCTTCGAAGGGCGGCGTTCACGGCCTTACGAAGGCGCTGGCGATTGACGAAGCCAGGCACGGTGTGCGAGTGAATGCCATCATGCCCGGCAATATCCTTACCCAGAGCCGCTTGGACCTTGAGGCCACCATGGAATACGGCGAAGCGTTTCATGACTTTGTGGAAACCTGGCAGTGGACCGGACGCAGCGGGACGATAGAGGAGGCGGGCAACCTCTGCCTCTTTCTGGCCAGCAATGCGGCCAGCTTCATCACCAGCGCGGAAATACCCCTCACCGGCGGCATCGAGCTTGGCCAGGGCCCTAAGGTGACCGTCAGCGAGCGTGAAGTAAGGCCAGCAGCGGATAGTGGATAGGACACACCACCACCCGCTCGCGATTATCTTCCGCTCTCTCCTCGGAATCCTTTCTCTCTATTTGATTAACTATAATTGTCCGGGGTGACCTGGTACAGTGGCTCCAGTCCCTTGGAGACCCGCTCCACGTTGTCGGCTGCGGCCTGGCCGCGGCGCTGCGCGGTTTCTCTGGTTACGCCGGCGATGTGCGGCGTGCAGAACACGTTTTCCATCTGCAGCAGCGGGTGGGAGCTCGGCAGCGGTTCGGTCGCGAACGCGTCCAGACCGGCGCCGCGTATCTGCCCATTTTGCAGAGCCTCAACCAGTGCGTCCACATCCATCAGCAGCCCGCGCGCCACGTTGATCAGCACGGCTGTCGGCTTCATCAGCTCAAGCTGCCGCGCCCCGATCATGTGCCGGGTCTGCGCAGTGCTGGGCGTGTGGAGCGACAGGTAATCTGCCTCGGCTATCACATGATCCATGGCGCTGGGATCCCCGAAGAAGGAGACATGGCACTCGTCGCGCACCGACTGCGGGATATCGGCGATGTCGATCGCCATTACCTCCATACCCATTGCGTGGCCGCGCTTGGCCAGTTCACGTCCGCTTGCGCCCAGCCCGATCAGGCCGAGCTTCTTGCCCGCCAATTCGTCGTTCAGCGGCAGGCTGAACAGTTCTCCACGCATGTTGGCCTGCGCGGCGCGATGGTTCTTGGCGATCAACAGCATCAGGGTAAGTGCGTGCTCGGCCAGGGCGATGGCGCTGAAGGGGCCGGGCGTATGGGCGAACGGCATTTCCTTTCTGAAAAAATAGGGCATGTCCCAATGGTCGACACCTACCGATAGCACCTGCCACAGTTTGACGCCGGCCTCCACAGAGGCATCGACCATCTCATGCGTGCAGCCGGCGCACGCCACTACCACGTCGATGCCTTCGAACTGCGGCGCTACCGGCTTGCCGGGATCGTACATCTTGATTGGATAACGCCCGCCGACCGCTTCGACGAATCCATCGTACCAGTAGCTCATGACGGGGTTGAAGGGAAGAAAAAGAACTTGCATAGTCTGAACCTCTTAAGGGCAGTGGTTAGTGGACAGGAGTCAGTGGTTAGTGAACAGCCCGCGCATTGCTCCCTATGATGCCATGTAAGCAGTAGGGCATCAAACCATGTCGGGGCGGCGCGGGTCAGGCTCCGATTTTGACGCCGAGGCTGTCTGCAGTCTCGGTGATTTCCTGCCATATGCTGTCTTCGACCGGGATACCGTGCGCGCCGCGCTGCTGCGCGGTGCGGTATTCAGGTTCGCCGGGGAAGAGGACCTCGCTGACACCGGGTTGAGGGCTGGCCGACTTTACCCAGGCAATCTGCTCCTGGACGGTCTGAATGAAATCGTCGTAGGGGAGCAGGGCGTCGATATTGATGGCCTGGAAGTAGACGCCGTTGCCCGTCTCATCCCTCTCCTTGCCGGTGACGCCGGCGCCGGAGAGGGCACCGGCCAGCAACTCGGCTACGATGCCCAGCGCGAAGCCCTTGTGGCCGACGATTCCGCCCAGGGGCAGGAGGGCGCCGGGCGGAGGACCGTAGAAGGAGGACGGGTCAGTGGTGGGGTTGCCGTCGGCGTCGACGATAACGCCGTCGGGCAGCTGTTTGCCTGCGTATTGGGCAACCCGGACCTTGCCTTCCGGAAATACCGACGTGGTGATGTCGACCATGACGGGCCAGGGCCCCCCGCTGGGCATGGCGAAAGCGATGGGGTTGGGGGAGAGCCGCCGTCCGGCGCCGCCGTACGGGGCGACCGAGCCGGTGGTGCCATAGGAGTTGACGAAGGCCATGCCGATCATACCCTCCTCTGCGGCCATGGTGGGGTATTCGCCCACGCGCCCCACGTGCTGGCTGCCGCGCACGACGACGGTGCCGATGGCAACCTGGCGCGCCTTCTCGATCGCGAGCCGCATCGCCTGGCGTGCGATGACCATGCCCCAGCCCTGATGCGCCTGGATGACGGCGGCGGCCGCTGTCTCGCGTTCGATCTCGATGGGCGTGCCCGGCCGGATGGCGCCGCTGCGAATCTGGCCGACATATTGAGGTATCCTCATCACGCCATGCGAGTCGTGTCCCAGCAGGTTGGCGCGCACGAGTACCTCGCAGACAGCTTCCGACTCGGCGTGGGGCGAGCCGGCCGCGTCCAGAATGCGGGTGCCGATCTCTTGCAGTTGGTCGGCGGTCAGATATTTCATGTAAATCGCTCCAGGTGGGTGTGCCGCGGAATCCGGCGGCCGCGGTTCAGGCCAGGGCCTTCACGCTGTTGTCGTCGAGCGGGCTGAGGGGCGTAAAGTCGCGGTTATTCTGATACCACGGACGCTCGGTGCCGGTGCAGGCGTTGCTGACGGCGTTGTAGATCAGATACATGATGGCGCGGCGCCAGGGGGAAACGTTGTTGGCCGAGCCGTGCAGCACATTGCAATGGATGAAGGCGACCGATCCCGCTTGCCCGACCAGGGCTTCGATCCCGTTCTCTGCCGCGAGCCGTTCAAAAGTGGCATGATCGATATGGTGCAGCGCGTAGCCTCTGCCGGCGGCGTCCTTATGGAGACGCGCGTCGAGGAGCCCGTGGCGCTGCGAGCCGGGCACGATCAGGAGGGGAGAGGTGACCGCGGTACAGTCGTCGATGAAGACCGAGACCATGATGCAGTTCGGTTCGGGCATGCCGTCAATCGAATGCCAGGGCGGGTAGTCCTGGTGCCAGTCCCAGGACGCCCCGCCGCCGAAGCCCTGTTTTGGGTTCAGACGGCTCTGATGGAGATAGACGTCGTCCCGCAGCAGCTGGCGGACGGGGTCCAACAGACGTGGGAGCAGCGTAAGGCAGCGGTACGGTTCGGAATAGGTGTGCGCGCCAAAGGCCAGCCTGACCGATGACGGATCCTCCAGTTCGGAGATAATCTCCGGTCCTGGGCGACTGAGGATCTCCGGCACCTCTTTCTGCAGAACCGCGACTTCATCGCTGTCCAGCAGATCCGGGAAAAACAGGTAGCCTTGCTCGTCATATTGCGCAATCTGCGCACCGCTCAGTTTCATCGTTCGATCTCCCCAATCAGAACAAAAGTGCGATGAGCTTGGAAGCTTAACCTGGCCTGACCCACGTTCCCGGGTCCGAAGAGGAGTAGGGCCAGCCGGAGCCGCCGACCGTGTGGAACTCGTGCGCTTTGCCGCACAGCCAGTAGAACATCTCGGCTACACGCGGGACCGACTGCCATTTGCGGTGTCCGCCGCAGAAGTAGCTGCTGGTGAAGGAGTAGTCGGCGCCGCCGAAATCGAAATCGGCGCCTACGACCCAGTCGCGCGCCGGCGGCACTGTGCGCCAGTAGACCCATTTCAAGAGGTTGCGCGTCGACTGGTCGACCTTATCGGGCTGTCGATGCCAGATCGAATAGGCTGTCACGAACACCGATCCGGCGGGCGCGGTGGTCGGTACCTGACCGTTCAGATTGCCAAAGCGCTCAATGTCCTCGCGGGCTATGGGCACAAGGTGGGAGCCGGGCAGGAACAGGGTCGGCCCCATCTCCAAGCTGTTCGACTGGGGGATGTAGAAGACCTGCAGCAGATTGCAGGCGCGCTCGAAGTCGGAGCCGGCGTCGATGTGCCAGTAGCGGGCTGCTTCCGGCCCCACCAGGCGATGGTTGGCCATCCACTCGGGGAGCTGAAAGTTGGCGCCGAGCAGGGAGCGAATGACGCCGGCGACATCGGGATGCAGCAGCACCTCGTCGATGAAGCGTTCATCCCGCACGAGTTGATGAGGGTCTGCTCCCTCCTCGTCAAGATAGTCGAAAACCCAGCGGTTGGTGGCGTCCGGTATCACGCCTTCGAGTGTGAGAAGACCGGTCTTACAGAATTCCAGGACCTCCTCATCGGTCAGGGTAGGCTTGATGTTATCGGTGGCGCGAAGGGCTTCCTGCGTCATTGGTCACCTCCTGCATGGCGTTCACGAGAGCCATTAGGATCACAGTCAGATTTTAGCTTCAAGAATCTGCAGAATTTCGAATACCATGCCGTTGGGGGAGCGGAAAAACGCCAGACGCCTTGAGCCGAAGGCGGCGCTGATCTCCACCCGCTCTACCAACACCTCCAGGCCCATGGCGGTGAGCCGTTCGTACTCCTTGTCCAGGTCCTCCACTTCGAAGACGGCGTGCGTCAGACCGGGCATCAGTTTGTGGCCGAGCTTGTCCTCGAAGACCGTTTTGGGCGTAAGGAAGATGCGCGTGCCGCCAAAATCGACGAAGGCGTAGTCGACCTTTTCGCCGTCGGGCGCTGTGAACGTCTCCCGCACAACCAGTTTCGCCCCGATCTCTTCCCAGAACGTGATTTCGCTGTCCATGTCATCGACTTTCATGCCGATGTTCCAGAGGGCGGCTTCCATTTATTCCCATTTCTCCAGAATGAACTCGCAGGTGACGTGCAGATCCGGGCTGTGACTGGACAGAAGCTGGGCCGGAAAACGGATCACGCGCCAGCCGGCGTTGATGGCGTCCAATACGGTCTTATAGGGCCAATCGGCTGGATCGAAGGGGCCGTCCGAGACCTCGCCATCCGCGACCTGCAGCATCCCGATCACGTCAGAGGTGACGGAGGTTGTTGCGGTCTGCAGGTAGAGGAGAGTCTGGCGTCTGGACCCGTTCTCCTCCAGCGTTTTGCCCAGCTCTCGCAGCCGCTCCTCGGTCAGTTCTCCCCGTTTCAGCTGCTCGATACATTTTTCCAGTTGTTGAGCGGCGGTGGCATTCATGGTCGCGTGTCCCTTCGCGGATCATCCTCAGCTGACGACTACCGGAATCTCAAGGTCGGGAATCGCATCGTCGAGAGGGAAGAAGGGCCGCTGCATGCGCTCAAAGTTGAGGTTGCGCACGTGGGCCGGGGTCGGTCCGGGCGTGTCGACGATGAGGGCGGCCTTCATCAGGTCGCGGTAGGCGTGGCGGTAGTTCATTGGATTCTTGACGCCGATAAACTTGGCCCGGCGCACATCCATGCCGACGCTGCGAAACTGCTCGTCGCCCCAGTCGTAGGTCGGCTGCGACATGACCAGAAGCTCGATGCTGCCGATCTGCAGTACGGCGGAGAGACCCATCGAGGCCCAGGTGCCGCCAAAGAGGCCGCCGTCGTAGCGGAAAGCGCCGTCGCTGAGACGGCGCACAGTGCCGCTGACGGCGACCGGTTCGCCCCAGGCCGGGTCGAGGCTGTAGCCGACCTGCAAACTGACCGTCTGACCTATGCCGGCGTGCGCGCAGGCCTGGGCCGCGGCGGGATCGACCACCATCAGAAGGGTGGGCTCTTCGAGTCCCAGTGCCAGTAGCTCGCTCAACAGGGCGACGCTGTCGCCTGGCGCGCCGCCGCCGGCGCAGTCGGCAGTGTCGACCAGCAGAACGGGTCCCCCTTCGACCTGGCGGCCGCGGTCTACGGCCTCCGCGACCGGCAGATGTTCTACCTCGAAGGCCCGGCGCCGCTCCCAGAACTCCGCGGCCAGCGATTGCGCCTCGTTTGCCGCCAGCGCGGGGTCATTGTCGGTCACGACGACGGCGCCGCAGCCCATGCCGGGCAAGTCGTTGTAGGGATGAACCTGGAAACAGGAGACGGAGAGGACAGCCGGCTCCTGTTCGAGTTGCCGGGCGCGGCGGGTGAGGTGGGCCATGGGCCCGTCGCCGGCGGTCTGTCCGTTGCAGGCGCCGCAGATGATCGGGACCTTGGCCAGGGCCGTCACGGGAGTGACTTCGCCTCTTGCTGCCTGCAGCAGCAGGCTGGCCCCGCGTTCGCCGGTGGAATAGGTGTCGTCGTGAGGATAGTGGGTGAAGGAGACCAGGGCGGTGGCCTGCGTTACCATGCGCGGGGTGACGTGCGCGTGCAGGTCGAGCGTCATGACGATAGGCAACACCGGCCCCACAATGCGGCGCACGGCGTCGAGAATGTCGCCCTCCGGGTCCTCCTGCGAGGCGGTGACCATGGAGCCGTGCATGGCGAGGAGGAGGCCGTCGAGCGGGAGCGAGGCGCGCAGGCGAGAGAGCAGGATCTCCTTCAACTCAGTGTAACAGGCATCGGTCAGGACGCCGCCGGAGACGCTGCGCGCCGCCAGCAGCGGGAGCGGCTGCGCGCCCTCCTCTTCACAGACGGCGAGGATGCCGGCAACTTCGCAGTCGGTGCCGGCCAGTTGGAACAGAGCATCGCCCTCATGGACATAGGAGTTGCGAAAGAGGGTCAGATCGGTCTGTGTGGCCGCGAACTGGTTGCTCTCCTGGAAGATCGAGCCGATGCCGATGCGCATGGCTGTCATTGGATTGCCTCTTCGGGCCCCATTACGCGCAGGGGGCGCATCGAACAAACGCTGTGGAGAAGGGTTCAGATGTTACCGATGGGCGCGTTCAATCAGATGGACAGGGAAATTATACCTACGTAATTGGGGAAGGCCAATGTTGGTTCAAATGGGGGCATGAAAGTAGACTAAATTAGTGTGCGTTCTAGTTGCGAACCGCTTTTTTGCGTATTGCGTGCTGCGTTAAGGCAGGCAAGGCTGGCGCCGTTCCAGTGAGTAACCCGTGCGCGAAGTCCTGGTATCAGACGGGACTTACGTCAGATGATCCAAATTGACTTTATCGAAAAGGAGACAGACATGATTCGTTCTGCCGTTCTATCTTTCATCCTTGCGCTTGCGCTCCTTGTCGCCGGTTGCGTTGCCATCCCCACCAAGAACGAACCGGCGGCTTACACCCAGGCGCTCGTGCAGGACGCCATCCGGCTCTACGGTCAGGATGGCCGGCAAGCTGCAATCGAACACTACAGTTCAACTGAGAACGTGGACGGGCAGTGGTACGTCTTCATAATCGGCGGAGATGGATACACGGTCGCGCACCACAATCCCGAAATGATCGGGCGGGACCCTGCGCTGCGCGTCGACGTTACCGGTTATTTCTATGGCGACGACATTTTGAGCGCCACCGAGACAGGCAAATGGGTCAGCTACGTCTTCAACAATCCGGATACAGGCGAGGAGACGCGCAAGCACGCGTGGGTCGTACGCCATGACGGCCTGTTCTTCGGTTCGGGCTGGTACAACGAGAAATAAACTGGCAGGGTATATGGAAGTACGCGACGGTATATAATGCAAATCTGGAACAGTCGAGAAGGAGAAATACATGTTTCGTTCTGCCGCCCTGTTTCTTGCTCTTTCGCTCGCGCTTCTCGCCGCCGGTTGCGTCGCCATCCCAACCGAGAACGAACCGGCGGCCTACACGCAGGCGCTCGTGCAGGATGCCATCCGCCTCTACAATCAGGAGGGCCGCCAGGCAGTCATAGACCACTACAGTTCGCCGGAAAACGTGGACGGGCAGTGGTATGTCTTCATTATCGGTGAAGACGGGTTTACCATCGCCCACTACAGACCGGAAAGTGTCGGGCGGGACCCGGCGCTGCGCGTCGATGCCAGCGGCTACTTCTATGGCGACGACATTTTGAGCGCTACCGAAGTGGGAAAATGGGTCAGCTATGTCCACGACAAGCCGGATACCGGCGACGTGACGCGCAAGCACACGTGGGTGGTGCGTCATGACGGGCTGTTCTTCGGGTCGGGCTGGTACGAGAAGGAGTAGTGCGGCCGGGTATATTAAAGTGCTAACCTGGATAATCCAAGTCTAAGACAATCGAAATGGAGATAAACGTGATTCGTTCCGCCCCCCTGATTCTCATCCTCGCGTTCTTTGCCGCCGGTTGCGTTGCCATCCCCACGAAGAACGAACCGGCAGCCTACACACAGGCGCTCGTGCAGGATGCCATCCGCTTCTACAATCAGGAAGGGCGCCAGGCTGCCATTGACCACTACAGCTCGCCTGAAAACGTGGATGGTCCATGGTACGTCGTCATTATCGGCGAAGATGGATACACGATCGCACACTTTAACCCCGACATTAAAGGGCGGGACCCAGCGCTGCGTGTGGATTCGACCGGCTACTTTTTTGGGGACGAGATGCTGAGCGCGCCTGAAGAAGGAAAATGGATCAGTTATCTCGCCATGAACCCGGAAACGGGCAACGAGGCGCGTAAGCACACATGGATGGTGCGCTATGACGGGCTGATCTTTGGTTCGGGCTGGTACGAAAAAGAGTGAGGCGACCGGGCGGGACGCGGCGTGGGCTGCGCGGCCTGGGTCCATCAGAGAGGAGGATGTTATGAAAATCGGACTGTTCACAGATAGCCTGACAACTTCCTTCAGCGAGGCGCTTGATTGGGTTGTCGAACACGGGATCGAAGCAGTGGAAATCGGAACGGGCAATTTCTCGCCGGCTGCGCATTGCAACCTGGATGAGCTGCTGGATAGCGAGGAGGCCCGCACAGCCTTTATGTCGGCCATAGAAAGTCGCGGCCTGATGCTGAGCGCTCTAAACTGCAATGGCAACCTGCTCGACCCGCACCCTACGCGCGGCCAGGCATCGCAGGATGTCTTCTTTAAGACGGTAGAACTCGCTCATAGGCTCGGCCTGGATACCGTCGTGACGATGAGTGGTTGCCCTGGCGATCCGAGTGGGACACCTTACCCAAACTGGCCCACGCACCCGCAACAGCCGGAATACGCCGACCTGGAGCGCTGGCAGTGGGACGAAATCATCACCCCTTTCTGGGAAAAGGCCGGCCGGTTCGCCGCCGATCGCGGCGTCCGGGTCGCGATCGAACTGCACCCCGGCCAGTCCGCGTATAATACCCGCACCATGCTGCGCCTGCGTGCGATCGCCGGGCCGAGCGTGGGCGTCAACCTCGATCCCAGCCACTTCTTTTACCAGGGTATGGACCCGCTCATCGTCATCCCCGCGCTGGGAGAGGGGTTCATTTTCCACGTCCACGCCAAAGACACGCGCATCAACCCTTCTGAAATGGCCCTCAACGGCGGCCTCGACATGCGGCCAATGGACCTGGTTGCCGAGCGCTCGTGGGCCTACCGCACACTGGGTTACGGCCATGGGGAAGCATGGTGGCGTGATTTCGTCAGCGCCCTGCGCCTGGCCGGCTACGACGGGGCGCTGAGCATCGAACACGAAGACCCGGTGATGAGCGCATCCGAAGGCATCATCAAGAGTGTGCAATTCCTTGAGCCGCTGATATTGCGGACGATGCCGGAGTAGGTTGCTGGGCGTAGGAGGATTGGCTGATTGTGAGGATGCAAAGAGATCTGTGAAGGTGAACGAGACGCCGCCTGCAGTGGACCGACCGGCGGCGGCATTAGGGGCGAAACTGAGGCAGGCGAAAAAGGGCGCAAGCGCTCATGGGTTGTGCGCCATGATGGCCTGATTTTCGGATTGGGTTGGTGCGAGAAGGCGTGAGTTAGGAGGCTGGGAAGGAACACAGTAGTCTAAATGGAACTGTCAGGACGGCCTCTTTCTGCTATGGGCAGGCTTTAGGTCGATCCCCCAAAAGTATCTAAGAATCTGATGTCCAATTTGTACAATGAGTGTTCTGTCCGCTCCTAGGTGAATCGATGCTGAATACCACAATCCACAATCCAGATCGATATATGGCGGACTTGCGTCAAATACTTTCGCAGGGCCGAAAGCGCATCGGTCTTCTAATCGGTGCAGGTGCTCCAACTGCCATTCGAGTTGACAGAGACGGTCGCATAGTGGAGGATGGTGGCGACCCGCTGGTACCTGATGTTGTCGGCCTAACGAAGCATGTGGTAAGCACTTTGAGTGAGGATGACAAAAAGATCATTGAAATCCTGGAGTCGGAAATAACTGGACTCATTAACATTGAGACCATTCTGACTCAAGTCAGGAAACTCGCCCAAGCCATCGGAAGTGCTTGCGTTCACGGCTTGGATGCAAATGACTACGATGAGTTGGCCCAACGAATCTGTGAAAAAATAGGAAATTGCGTAAATGTAACTCTTCCACAGAACCCAAATCCCTATTCTGAGGTTGCCTCTTGGATATCCGGTACCAGGCGACTGCACTCCATAGAGATATTTACTCCCAATTATGACTTATTGTTCGAAGAAGCCTTAGAGCGAAACCGCGCCCCCTACTTTGATGGCTTCAGTGGTTCATACAGACCTTTCTTTGACGCTGCAGGTGTCTCCACCGATGCACTTCCCTCGCGCTGGACTCGCTTATGGAAGCTTCACGGCTCTCTCGGTTGGACGATTGCTGGTGATTCAGTCGTCAGGACAGGGAGCCGGGAAGCTACCCAGCTCATATACCCAGACCATCTGAAATACGATCAGGTCACGAGGCAACCTTACTCTGCTCTATTCGAACGGTTACGTTCATTCCTGACGAGCCCCGATACACTTCTCTTATGTTCTGGCTTTTCGTTCCTCGACGCTCACATTTGCGCCGTTCTTGAAGAAGCAATGACGGCGAACGCTCATTCTGCAATATTTGCGTTTCAGTACAAACCACTTTCTGAAGAGGTATCAGTAACATCCTTGGCGCGGTCACGGCCAAATCTGAGCGTCTACGCACGCGACGGTGCGGTCATTAACGGAGTTCCCGGCCGGTGGGAGCCTGGTCAGTCTCCGAGTGAAGATTGGGAGGCAATCCGGCACACATTCTGGAATCTCGATCGTGGAAACAAGAAGGGAGAATTCTTGCTGGGGGATTTCGCAAAGCTCGCTAGATTCCTTGCCTTAACTCAAATGCATAGGCTCGAAAACCCGGATGCCGGCGCAGACGACGAAAGTGACGCCGAGCATGTTTCGCCAGTCATTCAGGAGGCCTGATTGCTAACCCGGGATCCCACTTATCTTGGAATGATCGCAGCAGTTTCCGGAGCGGCACTTAGCGTTCGCCTCGCTGAGTCAATCGCGTCTGGTTTGTCCGTTTTCAAAGGCCAGACTTACAAAGTTGGGCAAGTCGGCAGTTTTGTCAGAGTCCCACAAGGCTACCAAGACTTGTTTGGGGTTGTTTCCGAGGTCGGTGCAAACGCTGTGCCTGAAAACTTGGAACCGGTAGAAGACACAGGTCGCTGGATGAAGGTCGAGCTTGTGGGCGAGGTCATTGGAGGAACATTCGAGCGAGGGGTCAGTCAATATCCAAACATTGGAGACTCAGTCCACCTAGCGGTTGAGGAGCATCTGCGTAAACTCTACGAGATACGCGGGCAAGGGCACATCGTGATCGGGACTCTCGCGAGCGCTGAAAGTATCACAGCTAATGTCGCCATCAACGAATTGGTGACAAGGCATTCAGCCGTTCTTGGATCTACAGGATCTGGGAAGTCCACAACTATCGCAAGCCTCTTGAGATCTATAACGACCTCTGGCCCTGATTCTGAAGGATACCCTAACGCTCGGATCTTGCTCCTTGACTTACATGGCGAGTACTCGATGCCTCTGGCAGACGTCGCCCAAGTATTCAGTGTTGAGCCACAATACGGCGAAGAACGCTTGTTCATTCCCTTTTGGGCGCTGGATAGCGACGATCTACTTGATTTTCTGACTGGTGGCTTGGAGGGCAACAGTGAAACGGCATTTACCGACAAGATTTATCAGCTTAAGTTAACGTCTCACGGTTCGCAAACGTTTCCGGGGGTTGACTCCGAATCAATAACTGTCGACACTCCCTTGCCCTTCAGCCTTAAAAGACTTTGGTATGACCTTATTGACTTCGAACTCGTAACATTCGAAGGTGTTGACCGTGATGAACCGACTTTACAACAAATTGGCGACGCTGATACTCTTACTCCACCGACGTATAAGCCTCATGCAATGGGTGCTGCAGGCCCGTTTCTGAATCCACGGGCCGTCGGAATACAGCGTCCTTTGAACCTGCTACGTTCTCGACTGCTTGATCGTCGCTATAATTTCCTGTTGCGCCCCGGCCCTTGGGAACCCGATCTTTGTGGAAAACCAACGAGAGACTTGGATGATTTATTGGCTGGCTGGTTAGGTGGCAGGAAACCCATCACCATTCTTGACCTGTCCGGGATACCCAGTATCGTGCTTGAACGTCTGGTTGGTTCGATCCTCAAGATAGTGTATGAAGCACTGTTTTGGAGCCGAGAAAAAACGGAGGGTGGAAGCAAACGCCCTTTGCTGATCGTGATGGAAGAGGCACATCGCTACCTATCAGATGGTTTGGACGGGACGGCAACTGAGGTAGTTCAGAGAATTGTCAAGGAAGGCAGGAAGTATGGAGTGGGAGCCATGGTGGTCAGCCAAAGACCTTCTGAAGTGAATGAGACCATACTATCACAATGTGGAACGTTCTTTGCACTTCGCCTGGCGAACCCATCTGACCGCGCACGTGTCCAAGGAACATTGCCGGACGGCCTTGTAGGCCTTCTCGATGTCCTGCCTGTCCTCCGTACCGGAGAGGCGATCGTCACTGGCGAGGCAGCGAAACTGCCAATGCGCTGCCGGGTCACCTTCCCTGCTAAGGAACATAGGCCAAGAAGCGAAGATCCGGATGTCAGTTCCACTTGGGGCATGGCGAAACGAGAGGAGGGGTATGAGCGAGTCGTGGCATCATGGCGGGCCCAGAGTCCGCTTGCGGTGGCAAAGGACCTGCGAATCCAACGGGTCCCTGTGGAAGACGACTCTGTTGCTGAGTAAGGAGAGGCAGATGGACAGACATCAAGTAGCATCCTCAAACATAGGGGGTATAGGTTATGACATTGCTACACAGACCCTTGAAGTCGAATTCTTAAGTGGCTGGGTATACCAATATTATGGCGTCCCAGAATTCTTGTATCAGCGAATAATGCAGGCGTCGTCCAAAGGACAATTCCTCAATCAGTACATCAAGAATGCATATCCGTATTCGCGAGTTGGTTAAGCGGATGTATACTCGCTACTCAGGCACACCCACATTTCTGAGGCTGTGACGGTCTTCGGTTTAGGCTATCATGGGATCGGGAAGCGTATTTGTCGCGGCCTGCATAGGCAACCGTAGTCTGAGTTCCCCTGGCCACTCAGAAGAGTTTCAGTTCTTACTGGCTGCGCAGGACCTTCACTGGGAGCACGCCTCAGCATTGCGCCGCTTGATGCTTCTTTGATTCTCCGCCCTGAAGCGCCACAATATTTGAGCCGAGCACCTCGGTAGGCTCACAGAGTGCCTAGCCACTCTTCGAAGAAGGTGCCCTCTACCATCTTCGAAGTCCATCTATTTCACTTGGATTGGATATACTATTTTGCAGACCTTCCTGATTGAGTCTGTCACTAATCACAATTCCATGACCTCTAAACTGATGAAAGGACTCGAAGTCACGCCAAAAGATCGCATTCATATCAGGCTGTACGTCAGTGCCTCCCCAGATTTTCGGCAGATCAAACGACATATCGACAAGATAGATAGGTGACTAAGAAGTGGGTGGCGGATTTCCCAAAGTATCTAGGTCCCGTTGACATTTCGTTGAAGCCAAATCAGTGTAGAAGCAAAGTGCAAGAAAGCGATGAAACGTCGTGCGAGTTTTTCATAGCGAGTGGAAATGCGTCGACACCACTTGAGTTTGTTGATGAATCGGTCGACGATGTTGCGTTCTCGGAAGCGGATGCGGTCATAGTCCCGTGGTTGCTTGCGATAGCTGCGGGAAGGGATGATCACCTCTAACTGTTGGGCTGCGAGCAACACTCGCAACGGGCCAGATTCGTAGCCTTTGCCGGCAATAACAGCATCAAAATCGAAAGGGGTGAGCAACACTTCAGATTGGGTCATGTCATGGCGCTCACCCCCGGTCAAAATGAACACGAGGGGAAAGCCCAGGGCATCGACGAGGAGATGGATCTTGCTGCTGAATCCGCCCCGGCTCCGACCTAGGCACTGTTCTTGCTGAGGGCCCCCTTTTTTGACCCGCCCGCTGCGCTCATATGGGCGCGCACAACTGTACTATCGGGCATCACTGCTGCCATGTCTGGGTCCTGGGCGAACTGTTTGAACATGTCGGCCCATACACCGTTCTCGTCCCAGCGTCCGAAGCGTTTGAAGACGCTGTTCCACTTGCCATACCTGTCTGGCAGTGCACGCCACTGGGCGCCGGTGCGCAGAATCCAGTGAACTGCCTCAACGAAACGGCGACACTCTTGCTCTCGCCCTGCGTAGGCACGAGGATGTCCTTGCAGAAACGCGTAAAGTTTCTACCACTGATAGTCGGAAATCTTAGTTGTAGACATTCTGCTATTGTCGCCAAAGTGTCAGAATTCATCAAATGTCAACGAGCCCTAGTTTACTTCAACGTGTACAAGATTCTTGATAATGCGGAAAATTCTGGCTTGAAATCATCGACTCTACTATTGCCCCATGTTTTGCTGAATATTGAGGAGTGCAGAGATGAACTGGCAGTCATATGAGGAGCGTGTTAAGGACATATATGAGAAATTAGGAGAATTCGCCAACATTAGAATTCTCTGCTGGGGATCGGCTTGCAAAGTCCAGGGGAAGTCCGGCGTGTTTCATCAGATTGATGTCCTCACCTCCCATAGTGATGGTGTTCACGAGTATAGGACTGCAATCGAATGTAAGCATTGGGAAAAGAAAGTCGACAAAGATCCAATCGCTAAACTTTCGGTTATTCTTGACGATACTCAGATCGAAAAGGGAGTGATTGTATCACAATCGGGCTTTACTCCAGATGCAGAGGGCTTGGCAAGGTCTAAGAACATTAGCCTAGTCGAATTGAGGAATCCCTTAGATGCTGATTGGGAAGGACTAATAAAGGATGTCCACATAGATCTTCGCTTCGAAATACCTGAGTTTTACGACTTTGAGTTCATACAAGAAGGCCTTGAAGACAAAGGAAAGTTAGTCCCAGTTCAAGCCTTGTCTTCTGAAATACTCTTTCACACCGCTCATAGCAGATCAATTTCACTCCACAAACTGATCAATAGTATCCCAAGCACATCAGGAGCCGGAATCGACTACACAGACGCGTTAGGCTTCCAATGGGTTGAATTGTCTTCGCTAGAAGAAGAAGGCAAGTCATACGCCGTGAGATTTCCGGTAGAAACCACTTTGTCTTTCCCAACAATCGACGCGAGAGCAAGAATCAGGGAATTACGATTCAAAGTCAGGTACTATACGACTACAAATAAGATCCAAATATATGGTGAAGACTACGTTTCTCTGGTGATGCATGCGATTTTCGAAAACAAGAAATTCGCTATTTCTCCCGATGGAGCAATTCGTATATTCGGTTCTCCTTAAGGATACCGCTCAAAGAATCAGAAACACCCGACGACGCACGGGAAATACAATTCCTGCTCAATATGATTCAGGTGCCCGGCTGGTGTGGAGATGACATGAATCGATTGCTCAACGAGCGCTCAGGTCTAACAAGATACGTCGCTGCCCGAAACATTTCGCAAGCGATTGACAGGACCCCTTAAAGCTGCTCCCAACAATGAGACCTTAGAGGCTGTTCAATAAGGGGACAAGACAGGGTTAACACGAACCAAATGATACAAATAACGGCGTCTGTTCACGAAGAGCACTGAAGTCTTACCAAGAAATTCCTCCATGCCCGTCCAGGACAAACCTGAGTGGGAATTGGTATGCTGGACACTTGGTCGATTCCCGCTTTTTTGAAGCCGCTTCTAGCTGCTTATCCACTAACACCTTTTCAGCGATCGTCTTCTTGCTCGATCACGTACTGCCATCCGCCGGCGACCCAGCGTTCGCGCTGGCGTTGAAGCCCTGTCAGGAGGACATGCCGTGATTCCGTGCTATCTACCAGGTTGCTTTTCTCAAAGTACTGCACAAGCCGGTCCAATTGACGCAAGCAGTCTTTATGCCCGCGGCGGCCAGCGCGTTCGATCTCGGCTTCGGAACCAACGGTCCGCCTAAGGGTCTCGATCTGTTGGCGGTAGGGTGCTGCCCAGTCTTCGGGAACGCGCTCATCGTTGACAATCGACTCTGCGGCGCGGACGTTGGCCTCGACTCCCTGGCTGAAACGAATTACCAACCGGCGCACCAACGTGATTGTCAGGTACACAAACAGCCCCACACCGGCAAGCCACAGCGCTGTCCAGAAGAGAAGCGCGTCCATACCTTCACCCCACTTCCCGGATCAGCGCCACAGCCGCTCTCCCATCGCCTGTGCGCCTGTCTCGACACCTGCGCAGAAGTTGGAACCAACAGGAGGATTCACAACCGGCTATCCTCTTCCAGGTCTCCCACACCGTGCAGCGTCAACTCCTGGGCGAAATGGCAGGCGGCGTAATGGTCGGGGCTGACTTCCAGGAGAGGTGGTATTTCCTCCTGACAGATCTGCTGTGCGTACTGGCAACGGGGATGAAAGTAGCAGCCGGGAGGTGGGTTGGCCGGACTGGGCACTTCACCCTCAAGCGTGATTTCATCCAGCAGGGAGTCCGGATCAGGTTGCGGGATTGCGGACAGGAGCGCTTCCGTATAGGGGTGCTTGGGGTTCAGGAAGAGCTCCTCCGTCTGCGCCTGCTCCACGATCTTGCCGACATACATGACGGCTACCTGGTCGGAGATATGCTGAATGACACTGAGATCGTGGGCGATGAACAGATAGGTGAGACTGAACTCCGTCTGCAGGTCCTGCAGCAGATTGAGAATCTGGGCCTGGACCGAAACGTCGAGGGCGGAAACGGGCTCGTCACAGACGATCAGGCTGGGATGCAGGCTCAAGGCGCGGGCGATGCCGATGCGCTGGCGCTGACCGCCGCTGAAGGCGTGGGGATAGCGTTTCAGGTACTTGACGTCCAGGCCGACCAGATCGACCAGTTGACGCACGCGCTGTTCCAGATCCTCGCCCCTGGCCAGCTTGTTTACGCGCAGGGGCTCGCCGACGATGTCCAGAATGGTCTTGCGGGGATCGAGGCTCGCATAGGGGTCCTGAAAGACCATCTGCATATGACGGCGGGTGGCGCGCAGCTCCTTGGCATCGAGACCGGTTATATCGGCCTGGCGGTCGTCGACACGCAACAGCACCTGTCCTTCCGTCGGTTCAATCGCGCGGATAACGCAGCGGCCCAGCGTCGTTTTGCCGCACCCCGACTCGCCGACCAGCCCCAGGGTCTGCCCGGGGGCGATGCTCAGGCTCACGTCATCGACGGCGCGCACCTGCCCAACCACCCGGCGCAGCAGGCCCTTTTCGATGGGGAAATACTTTTTGAGGTTATGTACTTCGAGCAGGTTGTTCGATTCCATAGCTGTCATTCATAGAGAATACAACGTACCGAATGCCCCGACTCTGTTTCCAGAAAATCGGGCACCTTCTCGTCACAGCGGCCGGGGATGAACTGCGTGCAACGATCGGAAAATGGACAGATATCAGGCGGATCGAGGGGGACGGGGACAATGCCCTCGATCGTGTCCAGACGGACCCGCGCCCTGTGCCCTGTCCTGGGGATCGAGCGCAACAGGGCTTGGGTATAGGGATGTTGGGGCGAGCGGAAAATCTGCCTGACACTGCCGAATTCGACCACCCGTCCCAGGTACATCACGGCGACTTCATCGGCCATATTCGCAATCACACCCAGATCATGGGTAATGAACATGATCGACATGCCCATCTCGGCCTGAAGCGTCTTCATTAGACGTAGAATCTGGGCCTGAATGGTCACGTCCAGCGCTGTCGTCGGCTCATCTGCGATGAGGAGCTTGGGCTTGAGCGCCAGCGCCATGGCGATCATCGCGCGTTGACGCATCCCCCCCGATAGCTGATGCGGATAGGCGTCTACACGTTCATCGGGCATGGGAATGCCGACCAGGCTGAGGAGTTCAACGGCCCGGCTTCGCGCCTCCTCCCGGGCCGTGTCTTCGTGAACCAGAATGGCCTCCATGATCTGATCGCCGACCGTATGCACAGGTGAGAAAGCTGTCATCGGCTCCTGAAAGATCATCGAGATATCGCGGCCGCGAATATCGCGGATCTCTTTCCCGGACGGGGCGAGGGCAGCCAGATCGGTGATATGGCCGTTCTGGTGCAGCAGAATCTCCCCGGTCATTTGCGCAAACTCAGGCACGATGCGCAGGATCGACTGGGCGGTAACGCTCTTGCCGCAGCCCGATTCGCCCACCACACCGAGTGTGCGGTTCTTATGAATGGTGAGAGATACACCGTTCACCGCCTTCAGCAACCCCTCTTCCAGGGGGAAGTAGGTGTGCAGATCTCTGAGTTCCAGGACTGGCTCTTGCTGTTCCATTGCCGTTACTTGTAGGGGTCGGCCGCGTCACGCAGCCCATCGCCGATAAAGTTGAACAAAAGCACTGTAATAATCACAAGCAGACCGGGGATAAGCATCCACGGCTGCACGGCCACGCTGCGGACATTCTGAGCATCTTTTAACAGGGTGCCCCAACTGACCGCCGGTGCACGAATGCCCAGCCCCAGGAAGCTGAGCGCCGTTTCTCCCAGGATCATGTTCGGAATGGCCAGTGTGAGATGGACGATGAGATAGCTCATAAACCCCGGCAACAGATGCTCAACGATGATCTGCATATCGGTGGAACCGGCGACTTTGGCCGCGATCACGAAGTCCGACTCGCGCATCTCGAGCAGTTTGCCGCGTACGACCCGGGCCAACCCGGCCCATCCGATAATGGAAAGAATGATGGTGATGGAGAAGTAGATTTTGACCGGCGACCATCCCGCAGGCACGGCCGCGCTCAGCGCCATCCACAGCGGTATCGTGGGCACGATGATTACGAACTCGATAATGCGCTGGATCAGCATGTCGGTCGCCCCGCCGAAGTAGCCGGAAATGCCGCCAAGAAGGCAGCCCAGTACAAAGCTGATCATGACACCAACCAGTCCAACGGAAAGGCTGACCTGGGCGCCCGCCAGCGTCCGCGAAAAGAGATCGCGGCCCAGCGAATCGGTGCCGAACAGAAAGATCACGCCTCCTTCCTCCGGAAGAAAGAAGTGGATGTCCATTGGAAAGAGACCCCAGAACCGATAGGATTCTCCCTTTTGGAAAAAGCGAATGCGGTAGATCTGTGAGGTGTCTTCCGTATAGACGCGGGTGAAGGTATCAAAGTCGATTTCTCCGTCCAGCTTATATACGAATGGACCTCGGAATCGACCTTCACTGTCGAAGAGATGAATGCGAGAGGGAGAGGCGCTTAAGTAATCCTCATGTTTCGTCAACCGGCCGTAGGGGACCCAGAACTGATATGTGATCGCCAGGACATAGAGAATGCTCAGCAGGGAAACAGAGACTACGGCCAAACGATGTCTTTTGAACTTGCGCCACATCAATTGCCACTGCGAGGCCAGGAAGTAGCGCTCTTCGGCCGTGATCCCGGCCTCCCGCATCCCGACTCCGCTTGAAACACCGGTTGTTACATCGGTTGTCATCTCAAGTCTTTCCTTCAAAACGGATGCGTGGGTCTACTACGATCAGTAGAATGTCAGACAGAAAAGTACCGATCAACGTCAGAATACCCAGAAACATCACAATACTTCCTGCAAGGAACATATCCTGGTTGATTAGCGCCATGAAGAGGAGAGGACCGGTGGTGGGCAGGCTCAGAACGATGGCGACGATCGTCTCGCCGGAGACGATGCCCGGCAGCTGCCAGCCAACCGTACTGACGATCGGATTGATCGCCAGGCGTACCGGGTATCTGAACAGCAGTTTTCCTTCGCCAACGCCTTTGGCGCGGGCGGTGATGACATACTGTTTGCCCAACTCATCCAGCAGGGTGCCGCGCATGACGCGAATGATTCCTGCCGTGCCGGCCGTGCCGATAACGATGATAGGAACCCAGAGATGGGTGAAGAGATCCCATATTTTGCCCAGAGACCACGGGGCGAGGGCATACTCCGAGGAAAAGAGGCCGCCCACGCTGATGCCGAAGTATTTGAAGAAGAGGAACATAAGAATGAGAGCGAGCATGAAGTTGGGCGTCGCCAGCCCGGCAAAACCCAGCACAGAAAACAGATAGTCGCTGAAGCCGTACTGGCGGGTGGCAACGTAAATCCCGATCGGCACCGCCACCACATAGGTGAAAAAGAGGGTGATCAAAGAGAGCAGTATCGTGTAAGGCAGACGTTCCCTCAGGAGCCTGCCCACGGGCTGGTTCCATTCGAAAGACCGGCCCATTTCGCCCTGCAGAAAGCGTCCAAACCAGCGAACGTACTTCTCTACCGGGGTGGCATCAAGACCGTATTCGCGCTTGAGAGCTTCGATTTCGGCCTCATCGATGATGTCTCCCTCCTGCTCCAGGCGCGCGACGTAACTGGTCAGGAAATCCCCCGGCGGCAGTTGAATGATGACAAACACAACGATGCTCAGAAACCAGAAAGTAACCACCGCGTAGATCAGTCTTTGTACGATATAGGCGATCATTTCTTCGCCCCGTACGGAGATTGCAGCAGGGAGATCCTCTTGCCTTCGTCTATCGACTGCTGGGCTTTGAGGGCAATCTCCGTCATCCGAAAGAGCTCTTCAACACCGGCGAAAGAGCCGTCCTGAACTGAGCTGACAAAGGCCGTGTACCAGTTGGGCGTGTCGGGAATCTCGAGGTTGCATACCCCGGCCTGTTCGCTGATCAGCTTTGCGGTCTCCTCGTTGGCGATACTCTCCACAACGCCCTCTGTACCTGAGATCATCATCCGTTCATCGCCATGGCTGGGCGCGGTCGCCGGGCGCAGAAAGTCCAGCATCACGGTCGCGACGCCGCCATTGCGCATCCGCAACAGAATTGCGGCCTGGCTGGCACAGCCCGGATAGTCCGGGTGGGCGGCCGTCGTCTCCCAACCGGTAACTTCGGTGAATACGTCGCCCAGTGACCAGACGAGCCAGTCGATGACATGAACACCCACAAAAGGCACGATACCGGGAAAGGTCTCGCGCAAGCGAAAATGGTCCGGCCGCCTGGCGCCCCACCGGTAGGAGATCTGGCTGTAACTGCCCAGGGGCTCTCCGATCAGACCGGCGCGTACGGCATCGCGCGCGGCCTCAAACCATTTCATTCTGCGGTAGCCGTGTAGCGCGGCAAGCGGGGTCCCGGCCTCACTGGCCGCGGCGTACAGTTGTGAAAGAGTCCCCAGATCCATCGCCAGCGGCTTTTCCGTCATGACGGCGATGCCGCGTTTCAGGCATATTTCGGTCAATCCCGGAACCTGCAGCGGGGGGACGCAGATCTGCACGAGGTCCGGAGATTCCTTGTCGAGCATCTCCTCATACTCGGTATATCTGTTTGTCTCCGGCGTTACGCCCGGGGCGCTGGCGAAGGAGTCAAGCGATTCGCCCGGAATCGCCAGGGCGACGGCTGCGACGGTGACATCGGGCAGGTCCTGGAGCATCTGCTCGTAGTAGTCCAGGTGTCCTGAGTGACCGAGTAGGGCGAATTTCATTGGATCTTCCTCTTTACCTTGTAGAACTGTACCTTGTAGAACTGTTTCACAGCGCCTGAACCGGCTTCTATAACAGCCTTTCGCTTCCGGCCTCCTTGGGAGCCCACAGCTCATCGTACGTATAGTTCTGCGGGGCGGCGAGGGTTCCCTGGGGCAGCTCCCAGTCGGGGCGAAAATTCCGTATAAGCGTCACGGCGTTTTGGGAGGCGATACGATCGCGGGTTGCCTCGTCAATGTCTGCAGATTCCAACTGGGCCTGCAGGATGCGAAAGTCGTAGTAGGGCAGGTCGCTGCCAAAGAGAATCCGCTCACTGCCGAGCTCGTTGACCAGCTGCGGCAGGTCCCAATCGGACCGTGAGCGTACGGGGCGCTGTACGATCTCAAACCAGACATTCTCCAGCGGCTGACAGGGCTCCATTTCCTCTTTGGTTCCGGCATGGAGGATGAAGGTCAGGTTGGGGAAGCGCCGTGCATAGGCCGCGGTCCGCTCCGGACTCTCATGCAGAAGGCAGAGCCCTCCCTTGAGTGACGCGACTTCGAGAAAGGGATAGAGCTGTCTTTCGAACGTCATGCCGGCCGGATGCCACATAATGCCCTGGAGACCGCCTTCGATCAGGGTCTCTTCAAGGGCGTCGGCCCCGACCTGGCCGTGGCGCAGCTCGATCAAAGCCAGGCCGATGGGAAACCGATCGGGAAACTGCTGACAGGCGCGGACGATGATCCCGTTCTGGTCCTTGGTGTCGAGTATGCCCCGGATCTGCGACGAACCGACGGCGGTCGGCCCGATGACCGAAGCGACAACGCCGGCGGAGGCCATGCGTGCCAGGCAGCGGCCGGTAGTCTGGCCCACGGCAGGGTCGTAGGTGATGGTCGTCCCGATATGACAGTGTACGTCCACGTAGGGTCGCATGTTCACTCAACTCCTATCGCGCGCCGTTCGCCGGTTGCTCGGCGCGCCGCTTCGATAATGGCCAGATTGTGCCGCGCCTTTTCGCCGTCCACCGGCATCTCCGAGCCGCTGGCGAGCGCTTCAAATGTGGCGGCATAGCAGCCGAAGTGACCGCCAACCCCGGGGTTCTCTTTCACCACCGGTTCGGGTATTTCGAGAGAACTCCAGCCTTCTTCCTCGCCGCCGTAGTGCCAGAACGGCTCCTCGTCGCGGTGAAACACCCGGATCGATCCATTGGTCGTATGCACTTCGCACCAGCGGCCCCGTTCAGCTGTGATCGCCGGCGAACACCATGATGCCGACACCGTGGACACGGCGCCGTCCTCATGTTCAAACAGGAGTATGGCGAGATCGTCGACGTCGATATCGAAACGCATCGTTTTCACCCTGGCTTCGACATAGCGGACCGGCGAACCCATCAACGCCTCGACCGAGTAGATCTCATGATATGCGGTATCGCTGATGCAACCTCCGCCCACCGCCTTCTGGGCGCGCCAAGCCATGGCGGGATTGGCATGGTCGCTGCCAAAGTCAGCCGGTTTCATCCCCATGCATTGACCACGACCCAAAATCGGCTTCCCCAACTTCCCGGTTCGCAGTTGACTCAGCGCTTCCTGCATAGGCAAGGAAAAGAGCAGGTTGTGCATGATGGCATAGGGGACACCGTTGCGGTTGACCGCTTCCAGTATGGCGTCGGCCTCCTCCAGTGAAGTCGCCATCGGTTTTTCTGAAATGACCGCGACGCCGGCTTCAGCTGCCTGAATGGCGTGTTCAGCGTGCAGGGCGTGCGGCGTGGCGATCGAAACCGCGTCAAGTTCGGCCTTGGCCAGCATGTCGCGATAATCAGCATATCTCTGCGCCGGCGGCACCTCAAGCGTATTGCCTGCATACTCGAGGTTATCGGGGACAGGGTCGGCGACCGCAACGACGTCGACCGAGTCCGGCAGGGCGAGATATACGGAGATATGGTTGATGCGCACGATACCGCCGCATCCAATCAGACCCAAGCGTACCGGTTTTGTTACCTTCCTCTTCAGTTGCGTCATCTTGACATCGGCGCGGGCGAAACTCAGGGCGTTCCCGGCCTCTCCTTTCTTTGCCTACAGTTTGGATTGAAACGGCGCAATACGCTGACCATGAAGGAGCGCTATCGGGTACGGCTGTCTGCTGGAAGAGGCGGTGACGCGCATCGAACCGGAGCAGGTACGCCTTATCCATCCGTGCGGCGGGCCTTCACCGTCGCAGACGAATCAATTTGTGGTGGCTCTTTAGCCGTTTTCCTGGTTGGACTTGAATACTAACGAAGAGTGGCAGATTTGAAAAGGGCCGTTTCCCACCCCGTTGCAAGTTCGATTCCTCCGTTCGTCCACCGCAACAGAGCAAACACCCTGTTCCCACCAAGGGCGAAAACAGGGTGTTGCACAGTCTTCTTCGCTATGCCCTACTCCTCAATGAACCACTGTGAAGGCATGAACGGGGCATAGAAGTTGTTGTCCGAAATCCAGGCGGCGCCCTCCAACGGTACGTTGTGAAGGCGATTGCTGATAATGACCGGCCGCGGCGTAAAGCCGATGGTGCCGATCATCGGGATTTCGCTGGTGAAGTACTCATAGTACTCGGCGCCAAGTCTGTCGAAATCTTCGGTGCCGACCGCGGTCAGCTTGTACTGCTCAAAGATCTCTCGCTGCCGCTTGATCTCCTCCGGCGGCTCCACGCCCTCCTCGCCATTGGTCCGGAACCAGTCCTTCCACGTACCGGTCCAGAAGGAGGTCTGGTCAACAGCGTAGTTGCTACCCAGGGAGCGGCCGAACAGCGCGTTTCTGTCCAGATGCCAGGTCGGTATCTGCAGGTCATTGGTGGCCAATCTTTGCGAGAACAGACCGCCCTGCTCACCCAGATTTTCGACAATAGCTTCCAGCCCGACTTCGGCCCAGTCATCCCGGACCAGTTCGGCCATGGCGATCTTGGGGCCTTCCGATACGCCGACGTGGATCAGCATGCTCAGCCGGCCTTCGCCGTCAGGCCGCAACCGGTATCCGGCGCTGTCCCGCTCGGTCAGGCCGACTGAATCGAGGAGTGCGTTGGCGCGTTCCGGGTCATACTCGGCGTGGGTCGTGGCCCACTCCTCCTTGAAAAAGCTCAGACCCGGATTGACGGTGGCCGGGAACGGCCTGCCCAGACCGAAGAAGAGGGTGTCGTTCATGCTCTCGCGGTCGATGCTGATCGACAAGGCGATGCGGAAGTCCTTGTTGTTGAACAACTCCCTCAAAACCGGGTCCTTAACGGTGCGATTGGGCATCAGACCCAGCTCGGCGGAGAAGAGGTTCTGGGCGAATTCGACGCGATAGTTCCCCTGTTCGGCGCCCTGCTGGAAGACCGACATATCCTTCATGTCGATATAGTAGGTCTCGAAGTCGAACTCGCCGGCGCTGGCCTTGAGCGTCTGTACCTCCTTGTCGCCCGTGATCACCGCCTCGATGCGATCGATATAGGGCAACTGGTTGCCGGCGGTGTCGACCTGGTGGAAGTAGGGATTGCGCACAACGATGGCGCGGTCGCTGGTGAGCGTTTCGTTCTTCCAGGCCCAGAGGGTAGGACCGTCGATCCGGAAGTTGTTCGGAGGCCTGTTGTGGAAGTTGAAGGCCTGCATCCACGTCTCAAAACCCTCTTCCTCAGCCAGCTCTTGCGCATCGGGGTTGTAGTCGATGTGCCACTGCTTCAGCCAGTGTTTGGGCATGATGACGTTGTTGTCGGTGGCCACGCCTGTGCGACCCAGGTAGTTCATGATGATCGGGTAGGGCACAGCAAAGCTGATTTCAACCACCGTGTCACTGATCTTGGTGAATACTGCCGGCTCACCTCCGGCGCGCCAGATCGACCGCGGCCCGGCCGGGGAAAGGTCTTCGTTCATCGCGACATCTTCCCAGGCGAACATGATATCGTCCGTCGTGAAAGGCTCTCCATCCGACCACTTATGGCCCTCACGCAGTTCGATGGTCAGGGTTGTGAAGTCGTCGGAGAAGTAGTAGTCCTTGGCGATATCCATGAAGACCTGGGTGTTGGAGAAGTCATAACGGAAAAGCCCGTTCATGCGCAGCGTGGCGAAGCTCCAGAGATTAATTGGGTTGACCTCGCCGAAGCGCAGAGTGCCCCCGTAGGTGCCAATCCGGTCCTCCGGTTCAACTACCTGCGGCTCTGCCGGGAGCCGTTCATCCACCGGCGGCAACTCGCCGTTGGCGACCATCTCGGCCAGCATGGGGGCTTCATTATAGGCCGAAGATGACTCCGCCTCCGTACTCTCGGCCGCGGTTTCCGGCTCGGCCGCCTCGGCGGCTGCTTCTTCCATTGCTGGTTCTGCACCGCCGCAGGCCGCGACCATGGGAAGCAGAAGGATGAAGATGGCCGCAAGTGCCCAAATACGCAGTTGTGGTTTCATTATTGCTCTCCTTTGGGGTGGTAAATACGGAACCAGACCTGCCAGAAGTTAAAGCGCATATAATCGTAATGAATTCACCCTTGACCGTCAAGGTGATAAAATTTCCTGGAACTCTCTCTGATTTCGCAGAAGCATACGCTTTCCGAGCCAGAACTTTCGCTTCCTTCAGGGTCCCTTTTCTGCCCGCGGCATGCAGTTCTGTTGTCACACTTTCGGGGTGGAATTGGCGCCGATACACCTGTTTCAGCAGGGCTCCATAGCCCGCTACTCTGGAGCATCACAATTCTGTTATGCACCCCAAAATTGGATGAATTTCATATACATCGGCCGCCAACCAGGCTTGGTGCGTTCCCTTCCCGCTCAGTGCTGCAAACTTGTGCAAAACCTGTACACCTTCGACAAACCACCAACCGCGAACAGCCACATTTCCGCGCCGATTTTGCAGCCAAAATCAGCTCGAAAACACGCTCCCGCGACACCTCCATTTCCCCCGATTTTTGCATGAAAGTGATGCATCCCTAGTGATGCACTGCTTTCGCACCGTTTTTCGCCCTATTTCTCTCTGGTCAGGACCCCAATATCCAGTAATGCATCACTTTTTGGGAAAATGCAACGCTTTCGCGGCCCCTTTCGGCCCTCCGCCGCAGCGCCGAAAGACCGTCCCTCAGCCATCGAAATGATGAACCGGAGTCCCCGCAAAAGCTGTCCAAAATCGGCAAAGTCCGCGCATCATCGCCCGCCCCCGCAAGCCAACATGCACATATGAAAGCATCCCAAATAGTGACGAACTTTCATATATCTCAACGAACAACATCGCCGCGGCCGGCCCACATTCCGATCTCCTGCAGAGGCGCCGGCAGTTCCTCGCTCCTCACTCCTCACTCCTCTCTCCTCGCTGTTCTTCCCACCCGAAATCATGACTGGCTCCAGAGTCGCGTGCGTTTCCCCAGAGGAGCTCACTGTGCTATACTTCGGCAAATTTTTTTCTTTCTTTGGACAGGATTTGCACTATGGCTCGGTGGCGAGCTTACCATACGCCTTCAACCGTCGCTGAGGCGCTCTCATTGCTGCATCAGCACAAGGACAAAGCCCGCATTATCGCCGGCGGCACCGATCTGATCCTCGATATGGAGGCCGAACTGGCGGCGGCGCCCGACGTGCTGGTGGATGTGACCAAAATTGGTGGCATCGACCACATCGCTCAGAAGGACGGCTGGATTGTTCTGGGCGCCGGAACTACGCATACGCAGATCGAGAGCAGCCCGCTCCTGCGCGCGCATGCCAGATGCCTGACCGAAAGCTGCGGCGTCATCGGCGGCCCGCAGGTGCGCAATGTGGCGACGCTGGGCGGGAATGTGGCCCACGCGCTGCCGGCCGCGGACGGGACGATTGGCCTGCTGGCGCTGGAGGCGGAGGTCGAAGTCGCCGAGCACAGCGCGCGGGGGACGCTGCACACGTGGCAGCCGCTGCTCTCCATCTTTGCCGGCCCGGGCCGCAACCGCCTGGCCCCCGACCAGATGCTGCACGCGTTCCGCTTCCGGCCGACGGATGCACGGGCGGGCAACGCCTTCGACCGTATCATGCGGCCGCAGGGCGTGGCACTGCCGGTCCTGGGCATCGCCGCCAGAGTCCGGATGGATGCAACGCTGCGCCGGGTGGAGGATGCGGTCATTGCGATTGGGCCGGCCGGCCCGACGCCCTTTCGCGCCACCCGCGCGGAAAATGTATTGACGACGGCTGAGGCATTTGACGACGACACTGTGGAGAAGGCCATTGCCGCGGCCCAGGCGCAGGCCAGTTTGCGAACCAGCAAGTACCGTGCGTCGCAGGCGTATCGCCATGAGATGATAGGGGTGCTGCTGAGGCGAGTGCTGCAGACCTCGGTGGAGCGGGCGCGCATGAACGACGCGCCGGCAGAGCCGCGGGATGCGTACCCAAAGCAGTGTTCGGGCGTTTAGCCACTCTTCCTGCAGTGAGGGCTGCAGTGAGGCGGGAGCGCATGAGCTATGATCCACCTCACCTCGATTGAGAAAGGCCCTTCCTTCCCCCAAGAAGGGACATTCCCATACAATGTACCGGTGATCGCCCGGTTGGAGAAGGTGCGCTTCGAAAGTTCGGTGACCTTTCTTGTGGGCGAAAACGGCAGCGGCAAGTCCACCTTTCTGGAGGCGCTGGCGACCGCTGTCCGTCTGCCGACGGTTGGCGCAGAGGAAGCCGACAGCGATCCTTCTCTGACGGAAGTGCGACAGCTTTCCAGACACCTGCGCCTGGCCTGGACGAAGCGGACAGGACGGGGCTTCTACCTGCGGGCCGAGGACTTTTTCGGCTTTGCAAAACGCATCGCCCAGATGCAGGCGGAGCTGCAGACGGAGATGGCCAACGTGGACGCGGAGTACGAGGGCCGCTCCGATTTCGCCAAAGGTCTGGCGAAGATGGCCTACTCCGGCCAGCTGGCCGCCATTGAGGAGAGCTACGGAGACGGACTCGATGCCCGCTCGCATGGGGAGGCGTTCCTGGCCCTTTTTCAGGCCCGTTTTGTGCCCGACGGCCTCTACCTGCTGGATGAACCGGAGGCGCCGCTCTCGCCCTTGCGTCAGGTTGGGCTGCTTGCCCTGCTGAAAGAGATGGTCGCCCGCGACGCCCAATTCATTATCGCCACCCACTCGCCAATCCTGATGGCCTATCCCGGTGCCACCCTCCTGAACTTCGACCAGTCACCCCCCCAGCCCGTGCCCTGGGAATCACTGGAGCACGTGAGCGTGACGCGCGGGTTCCTGAACGATCCACAACTGTATCTGAACCATCTGTGACAACGGTATACCGTGGCCGGCGGCCTGCAATTCCGAGAGCGTCCGGATGCGAACCAGCGTTGTTCACGAGGACAGGAGCTTATAGGTGACACCACTTACACTCACCGTCAATGGCGAGGAGCGCTCTCTCGAAGTACCGCCCAGCCGCTACCTGGCCGAGGTGCTTCGTTACGACCTGGGGCTGACCGGCACCAAGATCGGCTGTGACGAGGCCGAATGCGGCTGCTGCACCGTCATCGTCGACGGCCAATCGGTCGACTCCTGCATCTACCCGGCCTTCAAGGCGCAGGGCGCGCAGGTGTTGACGATCGAAGGACTGGCCCAAACGCGGCCCGGCTCCCAGGACGGTTCCTGCAGCGCGCCCGAACTGCATCCGCTTCAGGATGCCTTCATCCGCCACGGAGCGACGCAGTGCGGCTTCTGCACGCCCGGGTTCATCATGCAGGCCAAGACGCTGCTGGACGAAAACCCGGACCCGACCGACTTGGAGATAAAGGAGTGCTTGAAGGACACCTACTGCCGCTGCACCGGCTACACGTCGATCATCAGCTCAGTGAAGGCCGCCAGCGAGTATTTGCGCACGGGTACGATGCCCGATGCGGTACTGCCGCCGGTGACGAAGCCGCTGACGCAGATCGGTCAGCCATTGCAAAGGCCGGATGCGGTCGACAAGGTGACGGGGGCGGCGCGCTACACCGATGACTATACCTTTGACGGGATGCTTTTCGGCGCGACACTGCGCAGCAAACACCCCCACGCGCAGATTCGCAGCATCGACGCTGACGCGGCACGCGCCCTGAACGGCGTCCACGCAGTGCTGACCCATGCCGAAGTGCCGGGCGACCCGCGCCATGGCCTGGTCGAAAACGACTGGCCGGTCTTCGCCGGCGGCCCTTATCCGGCCCGCTACGTCGGAGACCCGATCGCGCTGGTGGTGGCCGAGACTGCGGAGATCGCACAGCAGGCACTGACGCTGGTCCGCGTCGATTACGAGGTGCTGCCGGCGGTCACCGATCCTCGGGAGGCGCTGCAGCCGGACGCGCCCCAACTGCACCCGGACCGCCCCGACGGAAACCTGCTCAAGCACATCAAAGTGCGGCACGGCGATGTAGAGGAGGGGTTCGCTGAGTCAGATGTCATAGTCGAGCGCACCTACCGCACGCCGATGACCGAGCACGCCTTTTTGGAACCGGAGTGCGCACTGGCCGTGCCGGCGGGTTACAGCGGGGTCCGCCCTCCCAACAGTAAGGAAAAGGCCGCGCACGACTACGACAGCGACAAGCTGACCGTCTATGTGGGCAGTCAGATCCCATACAGCGACAGGCGGCAGGTGGCCAAGAGCCTGGGCCTGGACGACGAAGAGGTGCGCGTCATCGGCACACTGATGGGGGGAGGCTTCGGCGGCAAGGAGGACATCGCCGGACAGATCCACGCGGCGCTGGCCGCGCAGACGACGGGCCGTCCGGTCAAAATTCTCTACAGTCGGCAGGAAAGCCTGATTTTCCACCCTAAACGTCACAGCACCATCATCCGCATCAAGACCGGCGCCAGGCGCGACGGCACGCTGACCGCGGTGGAAGCTGAACTTTACGGCGACAGCGGGGCCTACGCCAGCCTGGGCGAGAAGGTAATGACCCGCGCCACCACCCATGCCACCGGCCCCTACGTGATGCCCCATGCCAGGATCGACTGCTACGCCATGTACACGAACAACGCGCCCAGCGGCGCCTTCCGCGGCTTTGGCGTCACCCAGTCGGCCTTCGCCGTGGAGAGCAATCTCGACATTCTGTCGGCAGAACTGGGCATGGACCCGGCTGAGTTGCGGCGCAAGAACGTAATGCGCGTCGGCGTCGAAACCGCCACCGGCCAGGAGCTGATCGAAAGCGTGGGGCTGCTAGAATGCCTTGACAGAGTAGAGGAAGAGATCAGGAAATCGCAGGCCTCAGGTTCATTACCTTCAGACCCTTGGGCTCCTGTCCGGATCGGCAGCAAGCGCCTCGCCTGGGGCGTCGCGGCCGGCTACAAGAACACCGGCCTGGGGGGAGGCGCGCCGGACAAGGCGGAGGCCGAAGTGGAGGTTTTCCCCGACGGCACCGCGGCGATCCGCACCAGCAGCGCCGAGATGGGGCAGAATCTGGTCGGCGTGCTGGCGGCCTGCACCGCGCAGGAGTTGGGCCTGCCCTACGAGAAGGTGCTTGTAACTGTGATGGACACGGACCTGACGCCCGACGGCGGCCCTTCCACCGCCAGCCGCCAGACCTATGTCAGCGGCAACGCCGCCCGTCTCGCGGCGCGGGCCATGCGCCAGCAGATGCAAAACGTTCTGGCCGAAAAGTTCGACACGCACCCGGAAGTGATTGCCTTCCATGAAGGACTGGCCTATGTGGATGAGAGACGGCTGGCGCAGATACACGGGTCGGAGCTGCCGGTTGAAGGCGCCAACAGCGCGAACGGCAGCGCGGGCGGCATTCTGCCGGGATCCACGCGCACCATCTCTTTCGCCGATGCGGTCAACGCACTGCTGGCCGAAAACCGGTTGCCGAAGATCCGCTATGAATACTGGGCGCCGCAGACGCAGCCGCTGGGGACAGGCGGCGACATGCACTTCGCCTTCTCCTACGCGGTCCACGCCGCGCTGGTAAGTGTGGATACCGAAACCGGCGAAGTGGCCGTTGAGCGGGTGATCTCTGCCCACGACGTGGGCCGGGCCATCAACCCCCTGAGCCTGCTCGGGCAGATCGAAGGCGGAATCGTGATGGGCATCGGCAACGCACTGACCGAGAACTACATCGTCGAAGACGGTATCCCCTGGACCGAGCGCCTGGGCCAGTACAAGATGCCGGGCATCAAGATGACGCCAAAGATGGACAGCCACATCGTCGAACATCCGACCGCGGATGGGCCGTACGGCGCTAAGGGCGTGGGCGAGATCAGCTCGATCCCGATCAGCCCGGCGATCACCAACGCCATCTGTAACGCTGTTGGGGTTCGTTGCCTGGCCCTGCCGGTCGATCAGGACGCATTGCTGCTGGCGATGCGAGACGGCGAGAAGGAGATCGACGGTCACTGGGGCCAGACAGGGCAGTGGCTGGTGCCCAACGGCCGGCAGCCGCACTAGGGCCCGAATTTAGCGGTTCCCCATGCAACTCCAACATGCTCTGCGCCTGCCGCCCGATGAACTCTCTGTCGTCACGCTGGTCGGTGCCGGTGGCAAGACGAGCGCGCTCTTCCGGCTGGCGGACGAGGCTGTTGCCGGTGGTCGCCGCGTCGTCACCACCACGACCACCCACATTTTCGCCGCCCAGGCGGAGCAGGCTCCGGCCCGCCTCCAGGTGACGCCGGACAGAACTGGCGCAATTGATTGGGTCGCGCTGGAAGCACAGCTGGCGAAGCACGGACACTGCCTGATCTGGGCGCCGCCCAGCGCCCGGTCCGCCGGAGCCAGCGGCCCTACAGCCCCCTCTCTTACCGGTTCCAAACGCCAGGGCCTGCCCCCGCATGTTTTGGATGCGCTGGCCGCGCGGGCGGGTGACCTCGGCATCAGCCTGATCGCTGTTGAAGGCGACGGCAGCCGTCGCCGGCCGGTCAAGGCCCCCGCGCCGCATGAACCGGTCATCCCCGACTGCACGACCCATCTGGTTCCGGTCGCAGGTCTCGATGGGCTGGGGCTTCCTCTCGACGAACCTTACGTACACCGGCCCGAACAGGTGCGCGCCCTTCTGCAAGAGGAGGACGCGTCGACGCGGCTGACACCGCGCATGCTCGGCCGGCTACTTGTTGATCCGTATGGGCGAGAAGAACCGGACGCCCCCCGTGCATCGCAGAGACCCCCTTCGGGCGCGAGATTGGTGCCATTGCTGAACAAGGCGGACAGCGCGCCCAGGCTGGCGGCCGCCCGGCTGATTGCGCAGCAGTTGGCGCAACAGAATCAGCCGGTGCTTATCGGCGCGGTGGGGCCGGAGAGCCGGACTGCCGTTCGCGAGCGCTGGGGCGCGACGACCGCGGTTGTGCTGGCCGCAGGAGAGAGCCGCAGGATGGGGCAGCCGAAACAACTGCTGCGCTGGCGGGGCGAGCCGCTGGTGACGCGGGCTGCTCGCATCGCTCTCGACAGCGGCGCGGCGGAAACGCTCGTGGTTACCGGTGCGGTCGGTGAGCAGGTGGAGGCCGCGCTGGCTCCCTTGCACGAGGAGGGGCGCGGACGTCTGCGCGTCGTCTTCAACCCCGCGTGGCAGGACGGGCAGGCGGGATCGGTGCGCGCCGCGGTTGACGCGCTGCCGGCCGCGTGTGAGGCCGTGCTGTTTCTGCCGGTGGACCAGCCGCGGCTGCCGGCAGCGCTCCTGAGGCGGCTGTGGCAGACATGGCGCTGCGGCAGCGATCTGGTGGCCGTCGCTGTGGACGGGGCGGTACGCGGGGCGCCGGCGGTCTTTGACCGGCGCTTCTTTGGACTCTTGCAGAAGGTTCAGGGTGATCGCGGCGGCGGCGCGCTACTGCGACAACATGCGGCTGAGGTCACTGCCATCGAGACGCCGGGCGATTGGTTGTCTGATGTGGACACGCCGGAGGACTGGCGGGCGGCTGTGGTTCGAGGATAGGTTCCCTTGACATTTCGGAAAGGCCGTTCAGAATTCAACAAGAACGGATCGATCCGCGAAGGGGCGCGCAGAACACCTTTGGCGTATCGCATTCTCTTTACTCCCCAGTGAAAGCGAGGTGGAGCGGCATGTCTACGCTTGAGAACGGAATCCGTTGCAGCCCGGCCATTCACGCGCCGGGGGAACGTCAGATCACCTTCAGCCAGGCCATTCACGAAGCGGTTGCCGAGGAGATGGCCCGCGACGAGCGCGTCTTCGCCATCGGTGAAGACATTGCCGTGGCCGGCTCGGTATTCAAGGTGTTCGTCGGCCTGTATGAGAAGTTCGGCCCGGAACGGGTTATCGATTCGCCCATTTCGGAGGCGGGTATTGCCGGCATCGGTGTGGGCGCGGCCATCACCGGCATGCGGCCCATTGTGGACATCATGTTTTGCGACTTTGCTACCCTGGTGATGGACCAGTTGGTCAATCAGGCGGCCAAGACCCACTACATGTCCGGCGGCAAGCTGAAGGTGCCGATGGTCTTGCGGACGACCATGGGGGCCGGCAGCCGCACAGCCGCCCAGCACAGCCAGTCTCTGCATGCCCTCTTCAGCCACATTCCCGGCCTGAAGGTGGCGATACCGGCCACCCCTTACGACGCCAAGGGGCTGATGAAAAGCGCCATCCGCGACGACAATCCGGTCGTCGTTTTCGAAGACAGGACGCTTTTTCAACAGGAGGGGCCGGTGCCGGAGGAGGAGTATACCCTCCCCCTGGGCCAGGCGGACGTCAAGCGCACGGGTGACGACATCACAGTTGTCGCGACCAGTTCAATGGTGTACGTTGCCTTGGAAGCGGCCGACAGGCTGGCCGAGGCCGGCATCAGCGCGGAGCTGATCGACCCCCGCACGACTTCACCTCTGGACGCTGAGACACTGATTCAGTCCGCCCGCAAGACCGGCCGGGCGCTTGTGGTCGACGAGGGCTACCGGCAGTATGGCGTGACCGGTGAAATTGCCTCAGTCATCGCCGACGGCGCCTTCTACTATCTTGATGCCCCGGTCAAGCGCATCGGCGCCATGAACGTGCCGGTACCGTTCTCGCCTTCGATGGAGGACTTGACGATCCCCAACGTCGACAACGTTGTCGAGACGGCCAAGGCCATGTGTGGGAGGGAATGAAAGGCTTAAAGACGAGGAAAGAGTGAAGGGGAGTGAGGAGAGAGAAAACATCGCTCGCCTCACTGAGGGCCGGGAATGGACTGTGGCTTAGCGGTTGCGTTTTTTTCGGGTACTTGGCAGAGTGCGTTCCCGCACGCCGCACGCATACAGCTTAAGTATGTAACTCCCCTATTGATCGGCGGTGCCAGACGCTTCGTCGGCGCGCCACGCTTCGCTGATCAGGCGGAAAATGTCGGTCTCGGTGACGATGCCGATGGGCAGGAGTTTCCCCCAGCCTTCGTCTGCCGCCTGAACCACCGGGATGCCGCCGATCTTGGTCTCCATCATCTTCTCCACCAGCTGACCGATCGATGCTTCCGGCCCGACCGCTACCACGTCGGCGGTCATTACATCCCTCACCGTCAGCCACTCCTTGTCGACATCCGGATCATAGCGGCTGGCCACGCTTTCGGCGGTCTCCGCCTCCAGCACATCGGCGTCTGTGACGATCCCGCACATATGGCCGTCCTGATCGGTCACAATGACGCGGCGCACATTGTTTCCTTCCATCAACTCCGCGGCATCTACGGCCAGGGCGTCGGGATCAATCGTGATCACCGGCGCGCTCATGATTTCGCTTACCAGAATGCGGTGCATTGATGACTCCATTGTGCGGGGATACTGGCAGGTCTGGCAACGGGCCAGAGGCGGCACTAGGTAGATTGCTCAACAATGAACCGCAAGACGTCGGTCGTGGTGAAGATGCCAACGACCTTGCGTTCCACGACCACCGGCAGCCCGCCGATGCTGTAGTCCAGCATCAGGCGGCAGGCGATATCGATCGAACTGTCCGGCGCAACGGTCACCGGATCGGCTGTCATGGCATCGCTGACAGGCAGCTTCGCCCAGAAATAATTGATCTCGAACAGGCTCAGCGTGGTGACACTGGACGGGGCCGCTTGGCGCAGATCACCGAAACTGACGATACCGGTCAGATGGCCGTTGTCATCCACAACCGGCAGCCGGCGGCAACGATGCTCCGCCATGAGGTCCCGGGCGTCTGCCAGGGAATCCTCTTTGTGGCAGGTATACGGATTTTGCGTCATCCAGTGCTGTACCTGGCTGCTATCGGACCCCATCGGTGCCTCCGCACCTTGAATTCACGTTCAGCAACTGATCTCCCGCTGGAGAGGGGCCGCTTCGGTCCGCAGCGCCGACAGCAAGGCTCGGCTGTGGAGGCCGGTCGCACAGAAGCACAACGTCCGCTCGAAACTGCTGTTTTCGGCTCGCGACCGGTCGCCGGCGGCGTCACACGCAAGCCGCGTTGGCTCGGTGCCGGCCGGCGTTGGCCCGTCTGCGCTGCTGTCGAAACATACCATCAACCGGTCGGCCGGCAGCAGTTCGCCAAGGCGATCAGCCCATTCGATAACGACGACATGGCGTATGGCGGCAGAGTCCGGCGAGCGCTCCCAGCTGTCGAACGGCTCCTCTTCGACGACATCAAGAATTTCATCCATGCCCAACCCGTATATCTCGCCGGCAAGGGTCTCTCCATCGTCGGCCAGCCGGTAACTGTCCACGTGAAACAGGCGTACGCCTTCTGTCGAAGAAGTATATTCGTTGATCAGGGTAAATGTGGGGCTGGTGATACGCGCCTGCACGCCCAATCCCCTGGCCAGGCCTTGCGCAAAAGTCGTCTTGCCTGCGCCCAGTTCGCCCACAAGGCCGACTACGGCGCCAGTGCGTCGCGGTCGCTCGCCGTTGCTTGGCGGCCGCGGACGAAGGATCGTCCGCCCCAGCAGTTCGCCGAGATTATGCGTTTCCAGTGGAGAGGAGGATAGGATCGGGAAGCGGAAGTGATCGTTCACCCAATTGATCTCTGACAAGTCCGCCGCCCGTAACGGGACTGGGATGTCCGGCGGCCCGAAGTTGAGAGGCGCATCGGAACAGATGCCCTCACCTTTGCGATTGTACCCCCCACCTTGCCGCAAAGCCAAATGCAGGAAATATCGCGTACCTGTTACAATAGTGGTAGGAAGTTTGTAGAAAGCGCAAGAATTCGAACACCAACGATCAGTCATCAGCCTTTGTAGTCATGCTGCCAAGATCGCCTTTACGCCGCCTCCTTCTGGTCGGCATCCTTATCGCGTCATTCGGTGTATTCTTCGACGTTGTCGGCCCGCGCTTGGCGCCCTGGCTGACGCTTGCCCCGCTGAACCTTGACAGTGACAGGTTGCCGGGAGACATAAGACTCTCCGGTGCCCCCACCTCTCAGACGTTGTCCATAGACGGGCAGGTTGTGTTGGAACGCGCCGGTTCCCATTTCGGCAGACCCCGCATCAGCCCTGACGGCACACTGATGGCGATAACGGTAGTGCCCACGGGCACGGAGACGATCGGCCTGGCCGAAATCTATGTGATCGAACGCGCCACCGGACGCGTGCGCGAACGCATCCCCGGCCACAACCCGCGCTGGCAGACGGGACGCAGCAGCCGGCTGCGCTTCGATCAAATCGAGGCCAACGGGATTCGCTCCGCCCTTTACGACCCCGCCAACAGATCGATCATTCGCGAAGACAGCCTGCAGCCGGACGACAATCCCCCTGATTTGGAAGCTTCAGAGGTGGAAACCGCGGCGCTGACCTACCCGGCGACGATTCGGGTGGCCCATCATCCGGAAAACAACTGCCGCAACGTTCCCGACTGGCAGGTGGACGTGATCCCTTTCGAAGAATATGTAGCACGCTCCATCCCCGCGGAAGTCCCTATCTCCTGGTCACCGGAAGCGCTGGCCGCTCAGGCCGTCGCTGCGCGCACCTATGCCTGGTACCAGATCCGGCGCAACCGCCGCTACTATGACGTGACCGACTGGGCCAATTTTCAGATGATGTGTAACAATCGCTTCGCTTCCACAGACGCGGCGGTCGCCAGGACAGCAGGCCAGTACCTGGCCCATGCGGGCGACAGCGCGAGCGCGCCGATTATCGCCATGTACAGCGCCAAGAACAGCCATCCGACGCTCACCAACCCGTCGGTCCCCTATCTGAAGGCGGTGCCGGACGAGACCGGCCTCGGTGAAGTTCGCTGGGGGCACGGCTACGGGCTCAGCCAGTGGGGCGCTGCCCGGCGGGGCAAGGCCGGTCAGACCTATCGCCAGATTCTCGGCCACTACTACACGGACGTCACCTTGCAGAATGCCAGCCAGCCGGCGCAGGCGATCGGCGGCCTGATCGGCCTGTCCATGAAGGGCTATTTCCCGGCGGGCGGTCTGCGCTGGGGAGCGCTCGTGCCCGCAGAGTCTCTGTCCGGTTCAGTCGACCTTGAACCGGGCCCGGACTCTCTGCCCATCAGCGGCGTCTGGCTGCGCAGCTCCGATATCACGAGCGGCAGTACAATCACAGCCTCTCTGACGCTGAGCAACGAATTGCAAGAGCAGAAAGCACTGAAAATCGACTGGGATGCACCTTCAGCACCGACATTTGAGGCGCCTTCGGTGGTGGAGGTACAGAGGGCCACTCTTACGCTCGCCACCCCGGAAACAGGCGCGCTCATCGGCCTCAGCAACAATTGGATCTGGCAGGGGGAAAACCTCTACAGTACCACCGGGGAGGCTGTCGACGATGCTGCAGCCGATGGCAATCGCGCCCGGGAAGCGCGCGCCGATGACCATGAGCTGGGCTGGTGGTACGGCCCTTACGCAACCGACATCCCCCACAATGCCACCTACCGCGCACTCTTTCGCCTGCGCCGGGGTGAACCTGACGACGAAAATGACGACAATGTGCTGCCGGATCAGCCCATCGCCCATCTGGATGTGACCGACAAAGGTGGGACTCTGCGTCTGGGCTTGCGCGACATCTGGGCGAGTGATTTCACCAACGCGAACGAATACATCGATATCCCCGTCGATTTTCATCTGTTTAACCCGGTTGAGGGGATCGAATTCCGTGTGAAATGGTTCGGAGATGTGGACCTGGCCCTGGACCGTGTACAGCTGTGGCAACTGCAGAACATATCTTCAAGAACGAATATCGACTGGGCGCTCCCCCACAGCGGCATATCAACGGTATCCGCGATCGCGTTCGATACCGCCGGAAATGCCAGCCCGGTCATCACAAAACAGATCGAATATGGCAGCGAACAGCCGCCGCAGTTCGGTGATTTGGAGCACGTGGACGGCTGGTGGACAAGATTGCCTGTCCTGATTTCAGTCCCTGTGCAGGACTTCAACAGCGGATTGGACGTGAGCAGCGGACGGTTGCTGCTGGGCGACGAAGAGAAAACCGCCGTTTTCAGCCTGCCCAACGATCTCCTGGCCGCACAGAAACTGTCAGCATCCCTGACCGGCCTGGACGACGGCACGTACACTGTGCGCTTCCGGGCCAAAGATCGGTCTGGGCTGCAGGGGGAAAGCAAATCCGGCCAGCTGCGGATCGACCGGACGCCGCCTACGGTTGAGGCGCAGGCCGTGCAGGTGACGTCTGACAGTTCGAACGGTCAGAACTCTAACCCTACACCCACTGCCACCGCCACAGCCACCGCCACGGCCACTGCCACTGCCACTGCCACTGCCACTGCCACCGCCACCACGCGCGGGCTGTTCAGCGGGCCGGTCCAGATCACCATCGAAGCCGATGACGCCACCAGCGGCGTCTGGGGTATCGCCTATGTCCTCAACGACGGGGCGGTCGTACTGTACAGTGGGCCCTTCACCATTTCCGAGGATGGCGTTCACAATGTCCGCTACTGGGCAAAGGACAATGCCGGCAACTATTCGAGCAGCCACCGGCTGCGGGCCTGGATCCGCAGCAGCAATTCATCCGACGACAGTTCATCGAGCGACGGTTCATCCGGCAGCAATGCATCGACCGGCGGTACGCTCAGCGGCAATGCGCCCGTCGACGGTACGCCCAGCAGCAGAGCACCGGTCGACAATTACTTGTATAGGGTATTCATCCCGGGGCTGAAGCAGGACGAGTAGGGCGCGCCTCCCTCTCCCGCTGCAGTCTTGCCTGGCGTCTCAGCGGTCACTGGCCACAATCCACTGCATGAGCTGATCACCGTACTCCTTGACCAGGGCTGTGGCCCGTTCCGGGTCGGCGGCTTCGGCCCGTATTTCGAAGAGGGGCTGCTCGGGGTTGGGGCCGATGTGGACCCATTCCTCGGCGCCTAAGTGAATCTTCAGACCATCGATCGTGACGACGCCATCCCCCTGGTAACTCTGATTCAGCAGGCGCATGACCGTTCCTTTTGCTTCCCACGGGCAATCCACGCGATGGTGCGCCATAAAGAAATGCGGCAGGTAGGCGACAATTTCACTGACCGCGGCCTGACGCAGGCCAAGATACTCGAGAAGCCGCACGGTCGCCAGCAGCCCGTCAGAAATCGGCTGCAGATCGGGGAAAATGAAGTGGCCTGCCCCGTCGGTGGCGAACAGCACATCCCCGTCCGCCGCGCGCATCAAGTCCCGCAGTTCATTCTGGGTGAAGACGATCTGACCGTCGTACCGGTCTACGACCGTCTCGAAGGCACGCGGCAACACCGCGGGTAGGGCGACCTTGGCGCCTGGATTGGCGTACATGGTCAGCTCCAACAGGAGTAACGCCGCCGTCAGATCGTCCAGCACGACGCCCCTCTCGTCGATAAGGAAGACCCTTTCGCCGTCAACATCGAGTTTGACGCCGACGCCCGCATCGAGTACGCCCATGATCTTGGCCATATGCTGGAGCTGGTGGCGGAACTGGTCGCGCAGGGCGCCCAGCTTCGGTCCATTCAGAGGCAGATAGTCGACTTCGAGAGAGTTGAGAATTGTCGACATGGTTTCGCCGCTGAGGCCGTGGGAGGTATCGACGACGATCTGAGGATGGACATGGGGGGCTGTGGCGCGGACGTGGTCCCGGTCAACACCGGCGACAAAACTCTCGATATAGCCTGCCGTAGGGTCGGCAGGATAGTCGATCTGCCCGACCTCGTCGAGGAAGGCGCGACGGAAATCTTCGCGGGAAAAGCTGCGTTCGACGGAGCGTTCGGCAGCCCGGCTCTGATCGAGGCCCTGGCTGTCCATGAAGCGGATGTCGACGACACGCTGGTCGATGGGGCTGAGGCGAACATGCACGCCGGCCGCAGCGGAAGGGTTCGTTCGAACGAAATGACGAGCGACCGGCACGGGCACCTCGCCAAGATCCCAGACGTCGACGCCGGCGCTGGACAGGCCGCTCATCAGGGCGCGTATCAGCATACGGGAACTGCGGTGTGAGTCCCGGTTGATGACGACGTAGCTGCCGCGCGGGAGATTGGCGCCGAGACTGCTTCCCAGCTTGGCCGCGAATTCGGGCGTAAAATCAACATTGACAACGCCGCTTACACCGGCTCTGCCGAAAAGAGAGCGGCGGCCTCGGCTGCCCCAGATGATGCTCTCCCGTACCACGGCCCCCGGCTCGATGCGCTTATTCGGCCACAGTTTCACGTCCGGATGGACTACACAGTTCTCATCCAGCACACAGTTGTCGCCGATAACAACGTCCTCATAGGCGATCGTGCCGCTCTTGAGACTGCACTGGCGGCAGACAATCGCCCCCAATAGCTCGCAGGTTTCCCCTATGTAGGTGTTGCGCCAGACGACGCAGTGATCCAACCGGCTGTACCGGTCCACGATAGTGTAGTCGCGGACCACACACGGCCCCTGGATAGTCACGCCCTCCTTGATTTTGACGGCATTGCCGAGATAGACCGGCCCGTCAATGCGTGCGTCGGCGGCGATCTCCACGTCGGCGCCCAGGATCAGGTCGCCGCGCTGGCGTCCGCCTTCGAGCAAGGGCGATTTTTCCCCGTCGACCGCCGCAGAATCGGACGGTTCGACGCCCTCGGCCGGCGCGATTGCGCCGAGCGGCTGGGGCAGCCAGACTTTGCCGCTAATGAGGTCGGCATTGGCACGCATGTACTCGCCGATCGTGCCGACATCACACCAGTAGCCCTCGGCCACGTAGGCTTGCAGCCGCTCCCCCCGTTGCAGGAGATCAGGGAAAAGCTCGGTGGAAAAGTCATAGGCGATGTCGTCGGGGATATAGTCCAGAACTGCCGGTTCGAGCACATAGATGCCGGTGTTCACCCGGTCGGAGCGAACGGTGCTCCAATCCGGTTTTTCGAGGAACTGGGTGATGCTGCCATTTTCGTCGCTGACAACTGCGCCGTATTCAAGAGGGTTGGGAACGGAATAAACGGCGAGCGTGGCAAGAGCGCCGGCTGTAATGTGATGTTGGACGGCGGCCTGGAGGTTGAAGTCGGTCAGGGCGTCGCCGCTGATTACGAGAAAAGTATCGTTTAGATGGGCGGCGGCGTTCTTGACGCCGCCGGCGGTGCCAAGAGGCATCTCTTCGACGACATAAGTGATATCGAGACCGAGAGCGCTGCCGTCACCGTAGAAGTCCTGGATCACCGAAGGCAGATACTGGAGGGTAATGACGACCTCGGTAATGCCGTGATATTTGAGCAACTCAAGAATATGGCCGAGGACCGGCTTGTCGACAAGAGGGACCATCGGCTTGGGACGCCCAATCGTCAGTGGACGCAGGCGGGAGCCTTCTCCGCCGGCCATGACTACGGCTTTCATAGTTTGTGTCCAGTGACCGTTGGTCATCGGTCAGTGGCTGATGGGCTTCGCTGGAAACTGGCAAAGGGTAACTGGACGCCGCTAGATGGGCGGCCAGGGATAGTTCCGCTGGTGAACGGGCGGCGATGGATATTGGCGGGAACTGAGCAACTCACTGATGCGGCGGCGCAGAGCATCCAGCTCAGGAGCACTGAGCAGCAGGTCGAGCGCACTGTGCACCGGACCGGTGTCGACGAGATCCTGAAGCGACTTCAGATCGGCGAGCAGCCCTCCCTCAATGGTTTCTCCGGCAAACTCCCAGATAACGGTACGCAGCTTATATTGATGATGGAAGCAGATACCGTGGTCGATGGCCCACATATGCGCGGGGCGAGGAGTGAGGGGCGAGTATGCCGTTCTCTCTCTCCTCTCTTCTCTCGCCGTTTCATAAAGACAGTGGCCGGCCTTGCGGTCGGCATTGTTGATGAGATAGTCGAAGAGCGTGAGGCGGCGCAAGGCGGGGGCATAGCGGGCGTCCTCGCGCATATTGAAGTAGTGTATGTCCGGATCGCACTCGATGAAAAACTGAATGCTTCCAGGCCCGCGCGGCCCGTCGCGCAGGACGGTGGGCGGCACAAGGCGCCAGCCAAGGGCTTCGCTCACGACAAAGGCTGCGGTCTCGCGCTGGCATAACGTGCCTGCCGGGAAATCCCACAGCGGATTCTCGCCGCGGCGCGGTTTGTAGACGGCCGGTATTTCGTGCTTATGGTGATGGACCGTTGCCAAAAAGGTGTAATTGGAACTGTAGGGCAGCAGCCCCTTCTCTTCGATTGTACCTTCTGCCAGGGCCCTCAATATCTCGCCGTCCTCGGTCGCGGCCGGGCCGCCGCTCCCGTCCTGATCCGCAACGGGCGGCTTGCCGCCATCGGCAACGGACAATCCGCCGCCATCCACGACGCGGCCGTCGTCTTCTCTGAGCACCCGTTGTTCGATCGTGTTGTCGTTGTCCATCATCGCGGCAAGTCGGATGCTTCCGGTGATGCAGTTCGTATTGGAGCCCCTCGCGGCGCGATAGGGCGTGTGGCAGAGTTGGCGGACAGGCTACAGTGCAGATTACACAGACAGCGGAAACGCGTGACCGTTCGTGCGCGGGCAGAAGTGACCGTCCGGCTCGATAACGCGCCCACACAGGGGACAGTCCGGCCGACCGGCGGCCACGACCTGCAGGGCATGTTCACTCAGGGAGCGCATCTGACCCCGCGTTGCGTAGAAACGGGCCTTCTGGTCGTTGTCCTCGTCATCAACCATTTCGGGGGCGGGTGGATCGATAGCCAGGTCCTGCTCTTCGCCACCGGCATCCGGGATGGCCTGTGCGATCAGGACCATCAGGTCCTGCCGTTCATCGTATCCCAGCCCGAGTTGCCCGACGCGAAACGCCGGCTCCAGCGGTTCGCGCAGACTGGGAACGTCGGTCTCTTCCGCGACGGCAGGCAGGTCGGCGCGTTCCTTTTCCAGCTCCTCCAACAGTTGCAGAATCGAGGTCGCGAGAGCGGCCACCTGCTCTTTCTCCATGATCAGCGTGGCCATATCGCCGCCTTGACGGGCCTGCAGGAAAAAGGTGCGCTGACCGGGGCGCCCGACCGCATCGGCAACGATTGCGCTAACTGGATTGAAGTCGAAGGTAAACTGTGATTCCATATGCCTGTGGCAGGTGATCGAACTCAGGTATCTCTTTCCAACTTTATCACAGGAAATCCACCGCTGTCATTCATGGCCAGGATGCTTGGTCCAAAACGATGAAAGGCGACGAGGCTGATCGATGCCGTGCTGATCTGGATGCGCTGGAAAAGATCGAGCGGCGTGCCCAGATAGTAGGCCAGGCTGGTGCGCAGAACATCGCCGTGGGCAAAGACGGCGATGACCTCGCCCGTATGCTCTGTGCGGATGCGCTCCAGCGTTGTAATGACGCGATTCTGCACCTCTCGCAGCGTTTCTCCCCCTGGGAAGCGGAAGCCGCCCGGGAAAACCTGCACCAGTCTCCACTCCGGCCGTTTGCTCAGCTCCTTCAACTCGCCCCCGCGCCATTCGCCGTAATCGACCTCCAGGACGCCCGGCTCTACCGAGACGGACAGGTCCAGCGCCGCGGCCAGCGGTTGGGCCGTCTCCAGACAGCGCAGGAGCGGGCTGGAGTAGACGGCTGTGATGGGCTGATCCTTGAGACGCTCGGCAATCTGTTGGGCCTGCTCCTTCCCCTTTTCGTTCAGAGAAACACTGGGTGTGCGTCCGGCCAGCGCGCCCCGTTCGGTCCATTCATTTTCGCCGTGGCGAATCAGAAAAAGGTAAGTCGGGAGCGGGGGTTTTTCCTCTTCGCGTTCGTCGTCGGCCTGGCCTTCCGCATCGTCCTCCACCTTATCTTCCGCTGCGTCTGGCTCCTCCGTTGTTGCACTCTTGTCCTCGATCAATCCTGTCTCTCTCCCCAAGGGATCGGTTTCCGCATGTGCCGGTCAGTTGCATTTCCATTGTAACCGTGATCCGGCGCTGTGTAAATGCGGGTTGAGGAGCGAGGGAAGGGCGGGTATTCCGGCTGACCGTCGCAGCCTGCGTGGATATGGGCCGGCCTCGGCTCAGTTCCGCTGCCCTCGTCCCCGGGCGCGCTCCCGTTTCTCACGCTCCCACGACTCTTTCAGCGTCTCACCACTGTGGGCGATCTCAATCAAACGCTCCCGCCGTTCGCGCTGCTCTTTACGCACCCGAGTGTCACCCCATACCTCGTGGTCGCTCATACCGAGCAGGTATTCCAGACGCCGAGTCGCCTCCAACCACAGGCTGACCAGCACAGCAGGATCAGCCCAGTACCGCTCCATCTCGTCCCATTCAGACCGACACGCATCGCAGAAGCCGACTGAGCCCTCCGCCCAATTATCGTCCCTCGGGTAGCACTCGTCCACCGGCAAAATCGAGCCGTCGGGCTTAACGAACAAAGCCGCGTAGCGGGCATCTATCGCCGCTCGCAATCGCGCCAGTTCGGCATCATCCTTCCAGGGATCGGCACCCTCCTTCCAAAGTTCGAGATTGGGAACAGGATATTTGTGCCGTTCGGGACCATAGTCAGGGGCAGAATCCGTCCGCTTCTGCTCACAACGCCGGCAACCCTCAAACTCCGCTCCGAACTGCTCGTCGGGATGCGAAATGCTTCGAAAACGGCCGCGCAATGATACATCGTGATACAGTTCAAGCCCACGCTGCATCGCCTTCACATCCACCTGTTCAATCGTAGTCATAGTAAAGCTCTCCCATCTGGTCTTATCTGCCGGCCCGATTGCCGGCGAGGCACTCTACGTCTTCACAGACATTCCCCAGCCAACCTATTCTAAGCCCGGTGCACCTCGATATCAACTCACTCATAAGGGCGGGATGTACACCAAAATAGGGGTGAATTCCTGATTATCTCTGGACAACTGCGCTGGATTCTGGAACTACGCACTCTGGTCGATCCCGAATCTGGCGCACACCCAAAGTCCGTGGAATGCACTGCTGTTCTGAAAAACCGGTTAGTTGCAAACCAGGGGAAATCCAATTTGATATTTAGAATATAAGTTCTATAATGTCGGCTGAAATGGGTTCCGGCTCAAGCTGGAGGAAGGAATTATGCGAGTGGCTTGTGTTCTTATTACGCATTTGCGGGCGAAGGCGGAGATGAGGAGGAAGGGAGAGGAGAGAAGGGAGAGGTGTGAGGAGCCTTCGACTCTGATTGTTGAGCGCGGGGGGGTTGGGGGGGG
>VXRG01000149.1 GCA_009838625.1 Caldilineaceae bacterium SB0664_bin_27 | reverse complement strand
CGCCGGGACCCGCAGCGACTACCTCGCCCTGCTGCGGCTTCTCTTTGGCAGTTTCTGGCAGATAGATGCCCGTGGAAGTCTGTTCCTCTCCCTCCAGGGGCTGGACTACCAGCCGATCACCGAGCGGCTTAAGATTCATTCGACCTTCCTCCTTGCCTTTCAATCTTTTCTGATGAACTACCAGTGTGTTAGTTTACCCGCAATAGAGTAGCGGGATTAGAATCCGATGGTACAAATCTCTCTGTCCCCTCTGCCGTTCAAAGACGTTTTCGGAGGGGCCAGAACAGCGTCTCGGACTTCCCTTAGCACTCAATAGGCCTGAGTGCTAAGCCAAAAGAAAGTGTAGCACAGTTCCTGTCGCCTGACAAGATTCCGAACCCCCGAAAACGTAAGCGTTTTGTTAGCGTTGGGATCTGCCCGGGGAGCCTACCGCGGCCACGTAGGCCAGCATCTCTTCCTCTTCTGCAACGTACTCATCCAATTGGAATGCTGCATAGAGCTCGCGACTGCGCTCGAAGTACGCCTCCGCCTGCGCATGGTCCTGCTGTTCCAACGCGACATGTCCCAGGTTATGGAGCGTAGCTGCCTTATCCATCCAGGCGCCTCGCCTGTCTGAAAGTGCCAGATCTTTCTCATACCAGGCCAGCGCCGCACTAAAGTCCTGTCTGGCGTAGCAGACAGAGCCGAGATTGTTGTAACAGGTACTGATGCCGGCGTCGTCGTGGTTTCTCTGAAAGACGGTAAGGGCGGACTCGTACGCGCGTTGTGCCTCCGCGTACATCGCCATCCCTTCCATGGCAAGTCCCAGATTGTTGTGCGCGCTGGCCACCAGCGCGTCGTCGCCAAGGCGTAGAGCGACTCGCAGCGCCTTGCGATGCTGTTCTATCGCCCGTTCGAAATTGTTCAAACTGAGATAGGCGCTTCCTAGATTCATATAGGCAGGCGCCAGCGAGCGAGGATCACCAGTCTGCGCCGCCGCTTCAAAGGCCAGCCAGAAATGATCGAGCGCCTGTCGAGGCTCCTCCAGTACGCGGAAAGATGTACCCATGTCTGTGTGCCCGTACGCCATCGCCATCAACATGTCCCGCTCGTCAAAAATGCGCAGCGCCCTCTGCAGCCACTCGATAGCCTCTTCAACTTCTCCGTTGAAGAATCGATGCCGGCCGATGTTGGCCAGCATCCAACCGAAGTCGCCGGCGTCGCCGAGCGCGATCGAGGCCACCGCGCCGCCGCACAGCCAGCGCCAGATTCCTGGCGGGTGCCGCCAGAAAGCATAGTGGGCAAGCGCGAGCGCGTAATCCCGCATCAATTTGAGGTCGTCCTGTAGCTCAGGGAAGTTGACTGGCATGTCGCGCAGCCCCTCGGTCTCCAGCCGTTCTAAGACCATCTTCTCAACCGACTGGCCGAAGATACGTTCCACCCGGTCAGTAGCCCAGTCTGCGCCCCAGTGGACGTTTCCCCAAAACGGGTCGATCTCCTGCCAGCGCTGGATCGGCAGCTCCTGATAGCGTTCGGCGAACTGCAGATAATAGTGCGCATGCTGGCGATGCCAGTCCTCGCCAAGCATGACCGCACCCTCGACAAGGTAGCGGCGTACGACAGGTTGCACGACTATCCTGCGATCAAAGAGGTCCACTTCGACCAGGGCTCGCGTGACCAGGCCTTCGAATGTCTGCCTTTTCTCAGCGTCGGTGCCCATCCCCATCGTGAACAACTCGGTCAGCGCCTGGTAGGTTGCGCCGCCGGCCGCGCTGACCAATCGATCTAGGATGAGCCCAGCCTCCGGCCAGAAAGCGGCGAAGTTTTCGACTGCAAATCCGGCAACACTGGACATCCCCAGGACGCCGTCCTCAGAGGGCAGTTCGGCCAGCAGCCCGTCCAGGTCGCTCCAAAGCCCAAAGTCTAGCAGGAGCCCCATCACGAGTCGCATGCTCAGGGGTCTGCCTCCTGTCCGGCGGTGCAGCCCCTCGACATTGCGCAACGCAGTGTCCCGCACCGGTTCAGGCGCCCGCGCATGGACAAAGCCTACTACCTCGGAAAGCGGCAACCCACCCAACTCAAGGTGCCGGTCACCTACCAGTTCAGAAAACTCAGGGTGAATGTCGCGATCTATCAATACAATGTGGGATTGATTCTCCGCATCATGCAGATGGCTGATGATCTCGGCCAGTGTCTGAATCTCGCGGTCCGTTGCACCCGAGAGTTCGTCCAGAATGAGCAATCTGCGGCGGCGGTAAAGCTGTTCCAGGATGCCGATTCCCCAGCGGTCCTCGCTCACGCGCGTCAAAGTCGTGCCGAGCACCGTGTCCTGCGTACGCACAATGTCATACATCCTGAATCGATCCCGGCCCGCCGCCCCCACCCAGATGATACCGTCGGGAAAGTGGTGAATCGTCTTCCACGCGGCCGCGGTGGCCAGCGTGCTCTTTCCGTTGCCTTGCCCCCCACTGATCGCCAGGGCAGGCTGCTCGTGCCTTGCGAGCAGCCACCGGCACAGTTCACCCAGTTCTGCGTCGCGCCCGCTGAAGCCTCGCAGCCTGTATACACCTAGATTGTGTCGGATTTGCAGTTGTTCGTCGGTCATCATTCAACTTCAACAGATGGTAGCGAGGCAGATGCCTCCAGCTTATCGAACTGTGCCATTCAGCTATGATTGGACAGCGAAAGGATCACGCACGGGTATTCGCTCGCAATTGTTGTTTCGTAGTTCAGTGCCTCCGACAGTGCCTTGCTTCCTTCAACTGCTCCGAATCCCTGCTCACCGATTCCGGGAGAAAGGAGAATCAAGTCCGGACGCACACGTCGCGCAATTTCATTTACGTTTAGGGGCGAAATGTTGGCTACGAGATCGACTCGCTCGATCAAGCCGTTATGCACGGCTTCCGGTTGGTCCGAAGGGTCACTGACGAAGATTTCGACAGCCGGATTCTTCTGAAGTTGGCGAAGCGCCACTGAACCGATGTTGCCGGCGCCAATTAGCCATACGCGCATAGTCTACCCCCTGTCACTCTTGCGAAAGTTGCGCCTTCCATCAGATCATGCCCAGCTGGCTGAGCATCAGGAAGAACATGAGGATTATGCCCGAACATGCCAGCCCGACGATCACACCGGTGCGTAGCATCTCCTGCCGGTTCACAACACCGGTGACCGCGATGAGGATCATCCGAGCCGAACCGCTGGGAAGCGCGAATGCCAGGGCGACCGCGAATATCGTCGGAATGACGAGCCGTACCGGGTCAATGCCCGATGCCTGTCCCAATGTGATAAGTACCGGCGCAAGGATGGCGCCAAGAGGCACATTGTTCATGAACTGAGTGATACAGAATGCCAAGAGGATTAACACAGCCAGTACGATGTAAAAGGGCAAGCCTTCAAGCGAAGGCGCCACCAGGTTGGCGAACCAGGCGCTTGCCCCGGTCTTCTCCAGGGCATCACCCAGCGTCAGACCCGCGCCTATGACGAAGAAGACACCCCAGTTTACGCCTTTCAAATCGCTCCAGTCCACGATCTTTTCGACGGAAAGCACTGCGACCGCGCCAATTGCAATCACCGCGCTGCTCAACAGAGTTGCCGGCAGATTGAGTAGACGCTCGATATACCCACCGGCAACCCACAGGCTGATCGACACCAGCAGCACTGCGATTATCTCCCTCTCGTGTCCCGAAAGCCTGCCCAGCCTCTCGATCTCCCGTCTGGCCGGTTCGATATCGATCGTCAACGCCGGCAGCGCGAACAGCCGCGGCAACAGCAGCCAAACAAGCGGTATCAGCACCAGTGATACCGGCAACCCATATTTCATCCAATCGACAAATCCGAACCCGTACAGTTGGCCCAGCAGACCACTGGCGATCGCGTTCTCGCCGCTCCCCATTATCGTGGCAATCGCGCCGATGCTCGAACTGTAGCCGATAGCGAGAATCAGGACTGCCAGGGCCTTCCGCCCGTCCTCCGGTCGCGGCACCTGTTGGGCAATCGTAATCGCGACCGGAATCAGAACCGCGGCCGTGGCCGTGTTCAGGACGAACATGCTGAGCCCGCCGGTGATCGCCATGAGCGCCAGCAGCAGCGGCCCGAACTGTCCTCTGCTGCCCACGATTGCATGGAGCGCCAGTCGACGCGTCAACCCATGTATTCGCAACGCCTCAGCGAGAAAGAGGCTCCCAAGGATCAGGAAGACGACCGGCGTTCCAAAAGGTTCGAAGGCGCCTCCAGCGTCATCCACCCCGAGCGCAATCTGAACAATGGGCACCAGCAGAGCGACAATTGGTAAAGGCGCCGGTTCCAGCGCCAGGATCAGACCTGAAAAGGCGAAAAGCGCTAAGGCCTTGTGGCCGTCTATGCTTAAGCCGGCCGGTGTGGGCAGGAGCAGAACTATCGCGGTTACTCCCAACACGAGGAGGAGGCGGCGCAGGTCGAAAACCTTCCGCATTCCTGCCTGGATCGGTTGCTGTAAGACTCTGAGTGGGGTGCCAGTACGTTGGAGGCGCCGCTTGGAAGTTACTGTCCGGGTGGCGACCCGCTCTCGGATCAAGGCGCTGCGTTCCGCTTGGGCGGGAGGCCGTATCGGCGCTTGCGGCTGCACGTCCTCTTCTGGCTCGGGCCTTCCATTGGCGCGCGAAGTGGCCCCGATAGTGGGGCGGGGCAAGGAAGACTTCAGACGGGCGCGATTGTAAGACATGGAATATGACGGTTCGCAAAAACAGTAACGCTGTTGCCTGCCAACCTGAATTCGTGTACGTCGACACAAATCCGGGTATACAGGGCCTCCAGAAAGCTAACCGGTGCTGCACCTGCGCAGCCCGTGCAAAGCAGAAGAAAGCCCTGGCGCGAACTCCAGGGTCTTGTTCAGCCAGGGCACGGCCCGATCGCATTCTTGTGGTTTCTTGTAAACGTGTGACAGGCCTAGCGTCAGTGTGAATTGGGCGTTGATTTCATCTTCATCAAGAAGCTCCAGCGCCTTTTCCAGAGTCTCGGACGCGCTTTCGTAGTTGAGGCGGCGATAGTAGGCCATTCCCAGGTGAGCCAGCACAAGGCCGTTTTCCGGTTCCATTTCGGCTGCCCGCCGCAAAATGCGCAGCGCCTGCAAATGGTCGCCGCTCTTCCACAACGTCCAACCGAGAGCATCCAGCGCGAAAGCGGTCTCTCCCGCAGCTACTGCCTCCTCGTAGGTTTCGATTGCGAGTTCCCATTCTTCCAGGCGTTCGTACTGCCGTCCCAGTTCTATGAACAGGTCGGGCCGATTCGGGGCTAGCTCAATGGCCCGGCGGTACTCGACAATTGCGTTCTCGTGCTCCCTTTGTATTTCGTATAGATAACCCAGGTTGCGGCGGGCCATCACATTCGCCGGATCAATGGCCAGAGCCTCCTCCAGATAGTCCAGAGCGACTGCGTAGCTCCCCACATCACTGTATATCTCGCCCAAAACTGCCAGAACGTCTGGGTTGTCGGGCTCCAGTTCGAGCGCCTGGAAGGCGAAGTCGCTGGCCGATTCGTAGTTTCCGCGCCAGTCGAGCACCCGTGCATGCATCGCCAGAGCATCCACATTTTTTGGCTCGAGCCTAACAGCCTTCTGCGTGAGAGCGTGAGCCTCTTCGACCCGGCGCGCCATCAAGTGCAAACCGGCCAGGGCGACCAAGGGGTAAGCATATTCGGGTTCCAGTTCGGCCATTCGCTCCAGTGCAGAGGCAGCTTCGTTGAAATTCCCGGCGGCAATATGCGCTTCCGCCTTCGTCTGCCAGAAAAGCGCGCTGGGCGTGGGAGTCGTCGCTGGCGGTGGCGGCTGCCTCACTAGCCAGTCCGGTCGCTGTACGTAAAGATAGACGGCCAGAAGCAGAACCAAACCGCTCAAGACGAAGCACCCTCTGCGGCGTCGACGGCGCGGCCTGTAAGTCCAGTCAAGGTCCATACCGGGTTAAGTATAACGCAAGTGGACTGCTTCGTATGTATCTTGTTTTCAACCCGAACTGGCCTGCAGCCGGCCAATTTGAAGGAGACGAAGCGGAGATGGACTGAGGCAGCCCGATTGGCATTCACTGGGCCATGCCGGACTCATTGCGTGAGTACAACTCCAAGACAATTGAAGACTCCGGCTGAAGACCGTCGACCAGGGTTGTGATGTCCTGGCCCGGGCGTAGACTCTCCCGCTTTTCCCGTCGGTGATTGCGGCGGATCGCGTTACGGCCTGCGTACGCTCGCTGCTGGAACCAGTATACGTAGTCAACGCTGAACTCCAGAGAAGTGAAATTCAAGCTCCTGATCTGACCAGGAACAGTTGTAGTGGAACGAAGGATTCGGCGGAAGTGCTGGATTCGCCAGTAGAAAGTCGGTGCCGCCAACAGTAGAACAGTTCCTGCACCCACCATCAGCAAAGGAACCTCCGCTCCTTCAAACACCAACCTGTCCATGTTGCCGCGTCCGAACGCGGCGTTGAAAAAGCCAAAGGGCAGATAGCCAAGTGTCAGGACAAGCGCTGCAGGAACAGTGGCGCCAATGACAAAGATCGCGCTGACAATCGCCGGCAAGTCCAGGCTGATCAGACCGACAAGGGTAAGGCCGTGTCCGCTAGAAGAGATCGGTTGAGAACGATTTCGGGGAGAGGTCCGCATACGAATGTGGTGCCGCCGCCGTCAAAGTCCAGGCGACTATGGATTTTCTTACAGCGGCGCCGGCGAGATCTGCCGGTGCCGGTCGACGATCTGCGGCAGCTTCTCTAAGAGAAAGTCAACCTGATCCGCGTCGTTGCTGAGGCCGAGGCTCAACCGCAATCCCCCCGCCAACTCATCTACAGGTACTCCCACTGCTTCCAAAACATGACTGGGTCGCTGCCGCGCGCTTGTACATGCGCTGCCGCTGCTGGCCGCAATCCCTGCCAGATCCAGTGCAATCAGTATGCCCTCCGCCTCCACGTCTCGAATGGTGAAACTTGCATGATTTGCCAACCTGTTTGTCTGGCTGCCAGTCAATCTTGCCCCCTCAACCGACTCCAGCGTGTGGCCAATGATCCGGTCCCTCAACTGGCGCAAACGGGCCATTTCCGTTTCTCGTTCCGCTTCGCACAGAGCCAACGCGGTCGCCATCCCCACGATGCCGGGTACATTCTGTGTGCCTGCCCGCCGCCTCCCTTCGTGGCTGCCGCCGGTAAGGAAAGGATGAAAAGGCGTACCTCGCCGCAGGTAGAGAAATCCAACTCCCTTCGGCCCGTAAAACTTGTGTGCACTGGCACTGAGCGCGTCTACGTTCAACTCGTTGACATCCAAAGGCAGCTTTCCCGCAGCTTGCACGGCATCGGTGTGAAACGGCGCCTTTCGCTCCCGACAGAGCGCGCCCAATTCGCCAATCGCCTGCACGCTGCCAATCTCGTTGTTGGCATACATGACGCTGACCACTGCAACGTCAGAGCCGTCGCCGAGTGCCCGGTCCAGGTCGTCCGCACTAACCAGACCGTCGCCATCCACAGGCAGCAGTGTCAACTCAAATCCAAAACAGTCTCTCAAATCCTCGGCAGTGTAAAGCACTGCGTGATGCTCAACCGGCGTGGTGATGATTCGGTCTGCGCCGTACTGCGTGCGCCGGGCCAGGGCGATCCCACGCAGGGCCGCGTTATCGCTTTCGCTCCCGCAACCGGTAAAGACGATCTCGTTTGGGTTGACGCCCAGAACGTTTGCAATCGTCTGCCGGGCCTCGCTCAATCCGGCATGGGCTGCCCGACCCGCCCTGTGTATGCTGGATGGGTTTCCGTACTTGGAAATGTCTCTCTGGTCGGTCGTACCGTAGTACGGCTCCATTGCCGCTAGAACTTCAGGGCGTAACGGCGTTGTTGCCGAATGGTCCAGGTAGATCATAGTCATTTGACAATCTTTCTTCTGCTGATTGCATCCTGTGCAACTTGCAGGATCAATGCATGGGCACTATCGTAGTGGAAAAGCATACTAACTTTGACGGTTTTGTTCAAGTTCTCCACCGGCAAACACGAGCAGGGCTCGCAGCCGCAGGCAGTGAAAGCGTCTGGCGCTCCTCTACATGAGACTGTAAAAGGCCGTACCGGCGGCATGAAACAGGGGAAAATCCGATGACCCATATCGAGACCATTGTTGGACGGCAGATTCTTGACAGTCGGGGCAACCCTACTGTCGAAGTTGAGATCCAGCTGAAGGGCGGCGCAACCGGGCGCGCAGCCGTCCCCAGCGGGGCCAGTACAGGTGTCCATGAGGCGGTAGAGTTGCGGGACGGCGACAAGTCCAGGTATGGCGGCAAAGGCGTCATGCAGGCTGTGGAGAATGTCAACACCGCTCTCGCACAGAGATTGAAAGGTGCGGACGCGCTCGATCAGGTAGCCATCGATCAGGCAATGCTGGAGCTGGACGGCACACATAACAAGAGCAAGCTGGGTGCAAATGCCATTCTGGGCGTCAGCCTCGCGGCCGCCAAAGCCGCATCCGCCGCCTCCGGCCTTCCTTTATACCGATACCTGGGCGGCGTAAATGCCCACGCGCTTCCTGTACCTATGATGAACATCCTCAACGGGGGTAAACACGCGGCCAATAGCACCGATTTCCAAGAGTTCATGGTGATGCCGGTCGGCGCCCCCACCTTTACAGAAGGCGTCAGATGGGGTACAGAGATCTATCACGCCCTCAAGGAAGTACTCCACGATGCCGGTTACGGCACCAGCGTTGGCGACGAAGGCGGCTTCGCCCCCAGCTTGGGAGGGAACGCCGCCGCAATCGAGGTGATTCTTAAGGCAATCGAGAAGGCAGGATATCGACCGGCCGACGACATCTTCATAGCTCTGGATCCGGCCGTGAGCGAACTCTACGTCGAGGAGACTGGTCGTTACAAGCTCGAAATTGAGGGTTTGGAGCTTTCCAGTGAAGAACTCGTCGAACTCTGGGCAGATTGGTGCGACAGCTATCCCATAATTTCAATAGAAGACGGAATGGCAGAGGACGACTGGGAAGGCTGGAAGCATCTCCACGCAAGAATAGGGGAACGAGTCCAGCTGGTAGGAGACGATCTCCTGGTGACGAATGTTAAGCGCATTGAACGCGCGATAGAGCAGCGCGCCTGTAACGCCCTGCTGTGCAAAGTCAACCAGATCGGCACCCTTTCAGAAAGCATCGCCGCCATCGAAATGAGCCACCGCGCAGGCTGGGCCGCAGTTGTCAGCCACCGGTCAGGCGAGACTGAGGATGACACCATTGCCGACCTGGTCGTGGCCTTCAACACCGGGCAAATCAAGACAGGAGCGCCTGCTCGCAGCGACCGAGTCGCCAAGTACAACCAGCTGCTGCGAATCGAAGAGGACCTCGGCCCTGCTGCGGTTTACAAGGGAATGGGTGCCTTCGGGCACCCCAACGATTGATTTCGCTTGGGCACAAAGACCTGCGAGTGTTGACACTAGAATGATGCTGCCCGGAGTAAGCCTCTCTTCCTTCGGCCTCGGCTGGAAGCGAGACTTAACTATGTAGTACATCGATTCCCGGACATAAAAAAGGGATGCGCGAGCAAACTCTTCACGCATCCCATCTTTGGTGCCCCCGCTCCGACTCGAACGGAGATGCCCTGAAGGGCACAGGCCCTCAACCTGCTGTGTATACCAATTCCACCACGGGGGCGCACACGCCTCTTATCATAAGAGCCGGCGACGAAACTGTCAAATGTAGCCCTCTCCCTTAACTTTCCTCTCCGAGCTCCCGAGTGAACCGTCCAATTGAAACAGCGCGCTGTCCCTGACTATGCCATCTTGCGCTTTTCCTCTTCAACCAGCACGCGCCGCAGGATCTTGCCTACCTGACTCTTCGGCAATTCGTCGCGGAAATCCACCAGCCTCGGCACCTTGTAGGGAGCAAGATGTTCCCTGCAGAAAGTCTCGATTTCGTCTTGTGTGCTCGTCTGGCCTGCCTTCAAAACAATGTAGGCCTTAACAGTCTCACCCCGGACTGCGTCCGGCACGCCTGCAACCACCGCTTCCTGCACCGCCTCGTGCATATACAGAACTTCCTCAATCTCTCTTGGCACGACATTGTACCCGCTGGCGATGATCAGGTCCTTCTTCCGGTCCACAATGTAAAAGCAGCCGTCTTCGTCCATGCGGGCGATGTCGCCGGTGTGGAACCAGCCATCTTCAGTGATGGCATCTCCCGTTTCATCGGGGCGCTTCCAGTAGCCCTTCATCACCTGCGGACCCCGGACGATCAGTTCACCCTCTTCCCCCGCGTCCACGGTTTCGAATTCGCCCGCCTCATTCGGGTCGAGGCCTACGATGGCAACCTCAGTGCTCGGAACGGGAAAGCCGATCGATCCCTCCTTGCGCATGCCGCTGATGGGGTTGGCGCAGGCCACGGGCGAAGTCTCGGTCAGGCCGTAACCCTCAACCAACTTGCCGCCGGTGATCTGTTCAAAACGGCGCTGAATCTCAATCGGCAACGACATTCCGCCCGAAAGGCAAGCCTTGATCGAACTGAGATCGGCGTCGTCTACCTTGGGATGGTTGATGATCGCGGTGTACATCGTTGGGATGCCGGGGTACATCGTCACCTTTTCGCGCTGAAGTATGTCAAGCACAAGATCGGTCTGCCGCGGATCCGGTGTCACGATCAGTTCGGCGCCCGTATACATGGAAAAAAGCATGGCAACCGTCATCCCATATACGTGGAAGAACGGGATCGCACCCAGCATCCTCTCCCCGCCGTACTCCAGGTCTCGGTACCAGGCCTCAATCTGCTGCACGTTGGACATAACGCTTCGGTGCGTCAACATGGCCGCCTTGGGAGAGCCGGTCGTGCCGCCTGTGTACTGGAACAGGACGACATCATCAGGCGAAACGTCGATGCTGGGCGGGTTGGGAGCGCTCGTCTCAAGCAGATTTCCAAACGCCCACACGCCCGGTCCGTCCGGTACGTCGGTCATCATGCCTGAAGCCTTCACCTTTTTTGCCACCAGCTTGTTGAAAGGAAAGCCCAGCGGATCAGGCACATCAGTAACGATAACGTGCTTGAGTTCTGTTCCTTCTCGCGCTTGCGCCACACGCTCGTAGAATCCGCTCAGAATGACGATGGCAGACGCGCCGCTGTCCTCCAGCATATGGTTCAATTCCCGGGCCGTATAGGTCGGGTTCGTGTTGACAATAACGCAGCCTGCCTTGAGCGCGCCGAAAAAGGAGATAACCTGCTGAGGGATATTGGGCAGCATGATGGCGATGCGGTCGCCTTGCTGCAATCCGATTCGGCGCAGTGCAAAGGCGAAGCGATCAACGGAGTCCTTCAGTTCTGCATATGTCTGCTTAGCCTGTACTGTGATGCCTAACGGCAGATATGCCAGCAGCAAACGGGTCGCTACCTGGTTGGCATAGGTCTGGGCCGAAGCATCCAACATCTCATGTGTAAGTTGACCGTTGTATTCAATTGCGTCCGGTACGCCCGATTCGTAATTCTCTACCCATGGTTTCTGATCGTATACAGACATCGCAACCGTTTCTCCTTTGCTATAGTCCGCGGAGCCCGGCATTGCACCGACAATCGCGTTGCAAGTGCCTGAAACTATCCGCGCAGCGGAGCCACTCTCCCAATCCAATGCGAGAAAAGTATATCAGAGAAAAAGCAGGATTGGCAATGAAGTCAACTATAGAACGCATCTCTCCCTTTGTCGACAAGGCCCCAAACAGGGACAGGAGCCAAGCCGTAACATTTTCTCAGCCGCGCATGCAAGATGCCGATCTGCCTGTACGTGCTTGAGAGCGCATCCCAGTATCGGGGCAAACTTTCGTATACAACGGTAAGCGACCAGGCTTAGGGGGTTCCGTTCCTGTTCAATTCTGAACGGCCTCTCAAGATTTCAACAAAACTTGCACACCTTTCACAATCCACTTGTTGCTAACCTCCGCAATTCCCCGAAGACTTTCAGGATTAAGTCAGTTCGAAGGCCGGGTCCCGCGGACCCTACCGCGCACCTCCGCCGCCACCCAGGCATCGCCGACAGACCGGCCTTCAGTCATCGCAGAGACGAACTGAAATTCCCCGGAAAGCTACACAAAACCTGCGTTATTTGGACACTTCAGACTGGGCAAGTATGCCCGTTCCGCCCATCCCTGTCCGCCTCGGAAAAGCAACATGCTCTAAGGGCGCAGTCCAAAGTGGGAGTGAGATTTAGGCTACTCTGGGGAGTTATACCGGAATCCACAGCCCGCTATTCTGGAGAATCACAAATCTGTGATGCACCCCGAAATTGTACGCGTTTCATATACTTCGGCAGGCAATCAGGCTTGGGGCGTTCCCTTCTGCTGTCTTCTGAAAACCTGTACAAAATATAAACAAAGCCTGTACACCTTCGGCAGACCACCAGCCACAAGCAACCGCAATTCCGCGCCGATTTTGCGGCCAGAATCAGCTCGAAAACACGCTCCCGCAGCGCCCCGATTTCTCCCGATT
>VXRG01000176.1 GCA_009838625.1 Caldilineaceae bacterium SB0664_bin_27 | reverse complement strand
GGGGCGGGCCGTCCGGACGGGGCTCGTTGCCAAAGAGGTTCATCGCGCCCAGTCTATAGATCTACCGGAGACCAGTCCACTCGGCATTTTTCGGCCTGAATGATGCTGATCACCTTGTCGACGGTCTCTTCCTGGCGGTCGTCGCGATTAACGACGACATAATGAAAATCCTGCAGGTGCTGCATCTCCTTGCGGGCGGTGGCGATGCGCATTTTGAGCCTGTCGGGAGTTTCGGTTTTGCGCTCCAGCAGGCGGCGCATCTGCTCCTCTTCACTTTCGGCCACCAGAAAAATGGTTACGGCTTCGGGGATGAGGCGGCGGATGGTGGCTGCGCCCTGCACGTCGATGCGGAGGATGACGTCCTTGCCGCTTGCCAGGGCCTTGCGCACGTGGGACTTGGGGATGCCCTTGTAGTCGCCGTAGACGACGGCGTATTCCAGGAGGTCATTGGCGTCGATAAGTTCGGCGAACTCGCCGACGGACACGAAATGGTAGTCGACGCCTTCGACTTCAGCCGGGCGGCGGGGCCGGGTGGTGGTGGTGACGACGAAATGGAAGGGAAGGTCCCGCTGCTTCAACAGCGCCAGCGTGGTGTCTTTGCCGACGCCGCTGGGCCCGGACAGGACAACCAGAATCGGATGGGGCTGATTCTGCCGGGCGTAGATTGGGGTCACATCGTCCTGAAAGTCTGACATGGGATAGTGGTCGGTGGTCAATGGTTAGTGGCCTGCGTTCACTATTGGCTAATCTTCTGTCGCGACCGCTTTGGGCCGGAGATTTGGCTGGATATAATGATGGACAGTTGGAAGTTCCATACTTGGAACAGTACGTAAAATCAGTATAGTTCAAATAAATAATAGGTGAGAAATTCAGGCGTGTATGGATTTTGCGCCGGGATGGAACGGCAGGGGATATGCCTCTACATGATGGGGAGGCGGGGGACAATAGGGGCCGATGCCGATTTACGAGTACTTCTGTTTTGACTGCAAGAAGCGGGTGAGTGTGCTGTTTCGGACGATGGCGGAGGCGGACGCGGGCGCTTCGGCCTGTCCGGACTGTGCGGGGCAGCGGCTGCGGCGGCTGATGAGCCGGCTGCGGGTGCTGCGTTCGGAGGAGAACCGGATCGAGTCGATGGCGGAGGACTCTTCGCTGCTGTCCGGGCTGGAGCAGGAGGTCCCGCGGGCGCTGGCGCATTTCATGCGCAAGATGAGCGATGAAACGGGCGAACCGCTGGATGATGAGATGAACGAGGTGATGGACCGGCTGGATTCGGGTGAGAGCCCGGAGTCGATTGAGTCTTCGATGCCGGAGGCGGGTGAGGGTGATGATGGCGGCGCGTCGGGGCTGGGCGAGCTATAGGGGCGGTTATATCTTTTCGAAGTGATCGACGGGGACGACGAAGATGGTGGCTCCGCCGACCTGTTTTTCGACGGGGGTGGGGATGTGCATTTCGCCGGGTTCCATGACAGGGGGCAGGGGTGTGACGTATTGGATGCGGCTGGTGCAGCTTTCGCGGAAGACGGTGAGGACGTCTTCGACCCGCTCGTCTTCGACGCCGCAGAAGATGGTGGCGTTGCCGATGCGGAGGAAGCCGCCGCGGGTGCCGCTGATGGTGGCGGAGAAGCCGCGGCGTCCGAGACGGTCGAGGAGGTTGGGGCTGTCTTCTTCGTTGACGATGGCGATGACTAACTTCATTGTTCTTGTTCTTGGTTTTCAGTAACCCCGCATTTACGGGGGAGGTTGTTGGGCGCCGCCCCCGGGGACGTGCACCACTTCTCTCTTTGGCGACCCGTTGTTGTTACATTCTTGAACAGTCTTTCCCTTTCGTCAACTTGGCTTATTGGCCGGAGGCCTGTGCTCGCCGGAGACGCTTCAGCGGCTGGGCGCGTGCGCGGTGAGCTTGTCTTGAACTGCGCTGACGACCTCTTGATGGACTTGCTCAAGCGAGCGGGCGGCGTTGATGATGACCCAGCGCCCCGGCTCCGCCGCGATCATCTCATGGTAGCCAGCCTCTACGCGACGATAGAAGGCCAGTCCTTGCACATCCAGCCGGTTCTGGTAGTCCGCCAATTTGCGCCTGATCCCTTCCTCAGGCGGCAGGTCCAGGTAGAAGGTCAGATCCGGGCTCAGCCCGCCGGTGGCGAAACTGATCAGGCGCCTCAACTCCTCGATATCCTGCTCACGCCCGTAGCCCTGGTAGGCGACAGTGCTGTCGGCGAAGCGATCGCACAGAACAACCTTGCCCTCTGACAGCGCGGGACGGATCTCCTGTTCAATCAACTGGGCGCGGGCGGCGTTGAAGAGCAGCGTCTCGGTGCGGGCGTGCATCTTCTCATGTTCCATATCCAGCAACACTTGCCGGATTCTTTCACCGATGTCCGTCCCCCCCGGCTCGCGGGTCACCTGAACGTTCTGCCCACTTTTGCGCAGATAGTCCTCCAGCAGATGGATCTGCGTAGACTTGCCGCTGCCGTCCGATCCTTCGAATGTTATAAACATTGCGTATTTTCGGCTGCGCTCAGGAGGGGCTGAAGATGCGAACGCAACGGTGTGGTTCGCGGCCGTAGCTGTGGCTGATGAGGTTGGCGGTGCGGGCCAGCTGGTGCTGCTGGCTGCGGATGGAGGCCGCCTGGGGGCTGAGCTCGACCGACTTTTCACCTTTGAGGAGGCGTTGGATGGCGTGCTGCGTTTCGCGCATGGCGGAATCGAAGACGAGGTCGGGATCGTCGCGGCGCAGCTGGAAGACGTCGAGCAGATACTGCTCCATCTGGGTGACGGTGTTGCTGCGGAGGACATAGACGGGCACGTTCTGGCGTTCGGCGTCGGCGATGGGCGGGGGTTTCTGGCGGAAGTAGTTTTTCAGGGTCATGACGATGTCGGCGTCGTGCAGCTCTTTGACGACCTGGATCGGAACCTTGAGATTTTGAGCGGCGGTGCGTAGCCGGTTCTGGCCGATGCCGTAGGCGAAGACGCGAACGGCCTTGCGCGGGCGGGGGCGGTGGGGCTGGGGGGCGCCGGCGGGTTTATTTGGCGCCATGGGGGCGGCGGGGCCCTCGGCGCTCCGGCCCCGGGGGGGGCGCCGGCCCCCGCCGCTGCTTTCGGGGCCCTGGCGGCTCTGGCCGATGCGGCCGGGCCGTTCCTGGTTCTCGACGGACTCGATGTGGACCTGGTTGTCGCTGTTGACGTAGCGGGTCTCGGGGGAGAGGGTCCAGCCGCGCAGGAGTGAGTCGACGGCCTCGGCGACCTTGTGGTGGACGATCATGCGCTGCCGTTCCTGGATTTCGATGAGCACGTCGAAGGTGGGCGGGGCTTTGCGCTCGAGGACGGTCTTCTGGGTGCCGCGGCGGCGGGCTTCCTCGTCGGACAGGGTGACGGTGTCGATGCCGCCGACCAGATCGGAGAGAGTGGGGTTCATGAGCAGGTTTTCGAGGGTATTGCCGTGGGCGGTGCCGATGAGCTGCACGCCGCGTTCAGCGATGGTGCGGGCGGCGACGGCTTCTAGCTCGCGGCCGATTTCGTCGATGACGATGGCTTCAGGCATGTGGTTTTCGACGGCTTCAATCATGACTTCGTGCTGCAGGGTGGGTGTTGCAACCTGCATGCGGCGGGCGCGGCCGATGGACGGGTGGGGGATGTCGCCGTCGCCGGCGATTTCGTTGCTGGTATCGACGATGACGACGCGCTGTTTGTCGCTGAGCACGCGGGAGGCTTCGCGCAGGAGGGTGGTCTTGCCGACGCCGGGGCGGCCGAGAAGGAGCAGGCTGCTGCCGCTGGTGATGATGTCCTGGATGATGTCGATGACGCCGTAGACGGCGCGGCCGACGCGGCAGGTGAGGCCGATCACGGTGCCCTTGCGGTTGCGGATGGCTGAGATGCGGTGGAGCGTGCGTTCGATGCCGGCGCGGTTGTCGGCGCCAAAGTCGCCGATATTGTCGATGACGTGTTGGAGGTCGTCGCGGGTGATCTCTTCGGGGCTGAGGCTGACTTCGCCGTCGGGGAAGCGCGCTTCGGGCAGACGGCCGAGGTCCATGACGATTTCGATGAGATCGCTGGCGCGGCCGAGCTTCTGCAGGGCAGCGCGGATGTGCTCCGGGAGAACGGCGAGGAGGAGATCCAGGTCATCTGCTATGTATAGGGTCATGTGAGTTTTTAGTTTCTAGTTTTTAGTTTTCAGTGACCCCTCTGCTGGGCGGGGTCGTGCGTTGTTACTGAGCTGAACGAGTCGCGGTTCAGGATGGTGTCAGGGCCTCCCGCGGCTGCTTTGTTCTGTGGCGGCGCGGGGAGGCGGGTGCCGCCAGGGAACCGTGCGCCGGCGGGTGTCGCGGACGGCCGCGGCCGGCTGCGGACGATATGGCCGATGGCCCGGGCGGCGCTCTGTCTGATTGCCGCCATGTGTCCGTAAGATGGCGTCGGCGCCTTCAAATTTGGGTATGGCGAGCGAGCCGGGCACGGCCCCGCGCACGGTTTTGAGGGCGGGCATGCGCTGGTCGACGGTGCGACGCTGCCACTGGAGGATGTTGCGCACCATGATCACTCTGTCTGTGAAGGGCGCAAAGCCGTAGTCGCTGAGCAGTGTGTTGAGGCCGGTCTGATAGGCGCGGACGCCGATGTAGGCGCGGTCGACCAGGGGGGCTTCTGCGATGCGCTGCAGGGCGAAGTCAAGCAGCAGATGGGCGTTGCGCGTGTCGGGATCGTTGGTGTCGACCCAGAGGCGGAGCCAGGCGCCGCTTTTGCCCCAGAAAATCTGGACGCAGCCGGCGAGGCCGGGGCCGCGGTCGTCGCCGAGCACGTAGCCGGACATGTGGACGTGATGCGGGTTGGAGAGGATGGGCGGGATGCGGTCCTCTCCGGGTTCAATGGGCGCGGGCCCGTTCTCCAACTGCTGAATGGGCAGGGGGGTTGTGCGATGGTAGAGTTTTTCGAGCTCGGCCGCGTCGGCGGGTTTCTGCGGCCGCAGCGCTGCATCGGACGGGTCCCTGGGCGCGCTGTCCAGGCGCCAGACGGTGACCTGGGTCAGGGGCGCGAAGCCGGCCTGTCGGAAGGTATTGACGAGGAGCGGCTGGTCGGGCAGGTCGCTGAAGAGGCGGCAGACCTTTTTGCGGAAGATGTGCTGGGCGCTGTAGGTCAGCAGTTTTTGCCAGATGGCCGGGTGGCCGCGATGGGCGTCGAGCGCGGGGGAGAGCAGGGTCACGTCGGCTTCGTGCGTGTGGGGACGGATGCGCAGCTGGATGAGGCCTTCGCGGGCGAGGCCGTTTTCTTCCTGGCGCAGGACGTAGGTGAAGGAGCTGTGGCGGTACCAGGGAAAGCAGGAGCGGAGTGCGGTTCGCACAGGCGAATTTGATTGCAGCAGGGTGCGCTCGATCTGGAGGGGCGTAGAAACGTTGCGCAGGCGCTGCAGAAGCAGGGCATCGCCTAGATAGAAGGGGCGAAACGACAAACGGGCGTTCTCCTGAACGGGTCGGCACGCGTATGGGGGTAATTGTACTTGATTGCGGCGGAGGCGGCAAACGTCGATGTTCAGGGGGGAGCAGGCATACGAGTTCACACACGAACGCTCGTACGAGCGTTTGACAAGCGTTTACGAGCGTTTACAAGCGTTTGGCGGAAAACTTTGGCGGATGCAGGGCGGTCAATGGAGGATTCCAGGGATAGATGGGACGAGCGGGAGATGGATTGCGCCGTTCTGTTCAAACGCGGGCTCAGGCTCTTATAAAGAATATATTATTTATATGAAAATTTTTCTTCTGTGGGCGGAAGAAGAAGCCGAGGCAACAAACGAGAAAAGTTCATGCCTCGTCTTACTTCAGTTACTTTTCCGACTCTTCCATTATCACTGATGGCGGGCGCAAGACGCTCAATTCGTTCCTGTATCTGAATTCGAGTATGCGAGTAAACAGCTGGGCTTTCCGGCGCTGTTTCTTCAGGATTTCAAGAGCCGCTTTGGTATTGATTTCATCGTCGTTGTTCACGGGGCCGACTTTTACGCCGGCAGGTGGTTCGGTGAGAACCTCGCCGGTCAAGGGATCGCGTACGGGGGCGGGCCCGCGTTCAAGGTCGGCAATGGCCTCTTCGATGCCTGTGTGCATTGCGGACAGGAGTTGATCCGCGGCGGTCCACTTTTCCAGGTTAATTTGGGGACGATCGAAAAGAGCTTCAATTTGGTCGAAGTCATCCTGTGTGTAGCTGGTGAGCTTCTGAAGGCCGAAGCGCCGTCTGCCGGCGTCGGTGAGCACGAGTGCGGGGGGCGCGTCGGAACTGAGGGTGGTACCGGGCTCGGGGACTGCAAGTCCTTGCTGGATGAGGGATTCGGCCCGGTAGCGATCAATCTCGGCGGAGATTCGGGCGGCGGCCTTGAGGATGACTAGGTCACCGTGAGCGCCGGCGATGGTCATGGCGGCCACTTCGGTTTCTTCGCTGTGAATCAGTTCCGTTTCCTCAACAGCGAGGCGGTGGATTTGGGCCAGGGCCCTGACGCCGTTGCACATGGCGTTGAATTGAGCGGGCGTGATTTTACCTTCCCGCACTTCGGACAGACCCTGGCGCAACTCCTGGATGACACTTTCGTATGGTTCGGGAATGCTTTTGCGGGACCTGGCAGCGGTGGAGGAGTTTCTGCCGCCGCGCTTGCGCCACTCCAGGACCCGATCTCGGGGCGCATGACCGATGCACAGACCGTCGAACTGGGGCAGGCCGTGTCCGAGACAGGGGGACCCATCCAATTTGACACTTTTGCATAAGGTTTTGGGCATGTAATTGTTTTCCGGTTGTTGCCACAACAGGGCTTCTCAGCCGTTGCAGCGCCAAAGGCTGCGGGGCTCGCGTGCTTTCCTGTCATCCTCCATGCGGGCGACGGAAGTGCCGCAGTCGCGGGCCATGGCCGCTCGCGGAAGGGGTAACGTGAAGTTGGACGAGTTCCACGAATGTATGTTCTGGTCACTGTAGCGCGAGTTTAGAAGGGTGTCAAGTTACATACTGCATATTGGGTCTATGGTCAGATTTGTAGGTATATGTTGTGTTGAGCGAGAGTTCAAAGGAGTTGAGGGATAACAAGGACTGGGGGTACGGTTGGGTTTCTGTGGGGGAGAGTTTGGAATGTACGAATGGGGAAAGGAAAGAGGCCGGCCCTTCAGGAGGAATGCGCAGGAATCGCGTATGTGCCGGCGCAGAGCAGCCGCATGTTACTGGAACGGGTGCGCCGCTCTTCAGTCTGACGGCTGTAGGTTCCGTGACCACGTCATGGCCCGCCACCCGAGCGGACCCACTTGTAGGCAACAGCAGCGTGGTCAGCATTCTGACTACTGAAGTCTTTCCCGCCCCGTTCGGACCAAGAAATCCGTAGATTTCGCCGCCGGGAATCGATAGGTTGACAGATTCGACTGCTTTGACGGTACCGAAACTGCGTGAGAGAGAGCTGGTTACTACTGCGTTATCACCCTTCATGGTCTTGTCCGCTCCCCTCCAATTGCGATCTCGACCGTTACCAGTTGCAGCTCGCCGCCGCGAACAATTCGCAGATTTGCTTCTTCGCCTGTCAGATCGCTTCTCAGTACGACTGCAAGTTCGTCGGGGCTTAAGATAGGTCTATCGTTTAAGTTGACGAGAATGTCACCCACGACCAGGCCTCCCCGTTCCGCAGGGCTGTCAGGCGTAACGGAATTGAAAAGTACGCCCGTCTCCTGACCCAGTTCACTTCTCAGGGAAAGGGGCAATTGAACGGTCTGTACGCCCACTCCCAGGTAGCCTCGACGGACTGAGCCATGTTTCAGTATGGCTTCCACCGTTGGCTCGACGGTCGTGCGGGTCAGAGCGATGCCGCCATCCCGACTCAGAGCTGAGGTTGCCAAGCCTACGACGCGCCCATCTGCGTCGATAATGGGGCCGCCGGAAAAGCCCGGGTACATAACCAGGTCGGCGCGCACGTAATGGCTGATTCGAGCTCCGCCGTGTAGGCGCCAGTCCTCACCTAAGGCGCTGAGAATGCCCAGAGAGGCCTGGACAGTTGAACCCGGCCGGCCGAGGGCGAATGCCATGGCGCCTACTCGTAGATCCTCTTCTGTTGACCATGAGGGGGTCGTAAGCCCGTCGCAGTCGATGCGTAACGCCGCCAGGTCAGTGGCAGGATCGCGGCCGATCAGAGCTGCATTCAATTGGTCGCCATCTGGCAGGGCAACCCGGATGTCATCGGTCCTTACCACATGGCTGGCGGTAACGATTACACCGTCCGCTGACCAGACGATTCCACTTGCCGGAACACGGCGCCGACCGTTTACCTGCACCACACTCTGCCCAGCCGATTCGACGACAGCTGCCATTGCATCAGAAATTGCCTTAAATTGTGTAGTCATTTTTCTTCTCCATTCGAAACATCCTTTTGCGGGGCGAAGAGCATTCAGATATTTATGGCTCTTACATTTCCAATGATAGCGCGCAGCGACCTTCACTTCATCCGCAGATCTGACTGAATGATCCCGTCAGCTTGGGTAGGAGAGATGTGTTGGGTGCTGCCTACATGTCTTTGGCAATGCAGCAGTGCTGATTTGAACAGTTGCGGCGGTCAGAGGGTGAGAAGCCCCAGCCTGGTGGCGTGGACGACAGCTTCGGTGCGGCTGCTGACACCTAACTTAGTGAGAACCGCTTGCACGTGGAATTTGGCCGTGTTCTCGCTGATGCCCAGTCGTACACCGACGGCCCGGTTGGTCAGACCTTCAGCCAGCAAGGACAGTACTTCCCGTTCTCTTGGTGTGGGGGGCTCGGAGATGGACTGAAATGGAGGATTCGATGGCACCCACAGAGGACTGGTCAGGGCCGGGTCTGTTACTGAGAGGCCTTCGGCAACTGCGAAGAGGGCGGCGCGCAGTTGACGCGCCTTAACTTTGCGGGGGAGGACTCCGGCTACGCCTATCTGGCGTGCGATTACGGGGGCTTCGCCGTCGGGAAGTATGGCGATTACAGGCAGACCGTCTTCTACCAGATCGGTTACCGTTTCCAAGACCTCAGGGAACTCAGAGGCCGAAGAGTCCCAGCCCATATCCCAGACAAGAGCATCCGCGGATCCAATCTTGTTCTGGGTCAGTTGAGCCGAAGTCTCCACCAGAACCGTGCCGATGGCCGGTGCCAGATCAAGAATGGCTGCAAGCCCGTGCCGGCTCAGCAGGTCTTCGGCAAAGACAACTACAGTTAGAGGTTCTTCTTGGCAGCTTTGCATGACGTGAATTCAATCACGTTCGAACGCACTATTCTGTGGGAACGATTTCAATGTAGGCCAGATTCAATGGAGTCCACGCGTCTCGCACGGGGCTTGGGATGAGGGATTTTCTGGCTGCGTTAGCGCATCCTTGAAGGTGTCAGGGCAACATTGTTTGCGTGTGTGGTCCAGCAGAACAGGGGGATGGCTTCGTCGCAGCGGAATTTGACGTGAGGTGGAGTGGGGCTGTCTCGGGTCCGGACCGTGGTCGCTTTGCCCGGATGCCGCCATCTTCAGATCCTCCAGCTGTCAGGCTGCTCCCCCCTCAACGAGCGGGACCTGGACGTTCTGCATCTGCTGACCCAGGGCTGCCGAAACGGAGAGATGGCCGTGCGCCTTCATCTGGCCGAAGTTACGGCGAAAAAACATATGTCTTCGCTGATGAGGAAGCTGAATGTCCAGGATCGCGCGCAGGACGTTCTGCAGGCGAAGAAGCTGGGGCTGGTGTAGCCCTGGCATTGTCCGCTACGGCCCTTCGCGACTGAGGCTGCCATGTCCTCGGCGGCGAGCGTCTGCTCGATTTCCCGCTGACGGATGACCCTGGCAGGTATGCAGGACCTTTTCGAGCAGTTCACATCTGTTTTTGTCCGATCAGCAGCCCCTCGCGACGACTGAGGTGGACCCCAAAAACTGGACCACAAGCTAAGGTGTATGTGCGACGGTTTACGAGCGAATCCCCTGTCTACAAAGTGGACACGGGAAACGGGACACACCATGGGTCAACCATCCTGCCGGACTCCGAAAGGATGAAGGGAAAATCGCCTGGTGGTAAAGGCGGAGGATGGGATAGTCACAATGAACATCAGACCGCCAAGACCTTTATCCTAAGACTGAGGCTAGACTGCTTGAATCCCAGTCTCCGGTTGGCGTAAATGAGCCGCTCTTGGGAAAGTGGATGAAACTCACGCTCTGAAGGCGCTGATATTTATACACTGTCAGAACGACCCGCCGAATGGAAACGACTTGCAGGGAGCAGGGGTAAGGAGACAGACGGGGAGTCTAAGGGATACTTTGCAGGGATTCGTTATGGAATCCGCAGTTGCCTAAGTGCCGAGAGGCATAGGGCAACGGAGTCTCCATAGTAGTCTGAGAGAGGGAAAGCCTCTTACACGGACCGTGACACTGAGCGCGACGACCGTTCTGCCTCAACCTGGCACCGGGACAGCCATGCGCTGACAGCGACTCAGACCGCCGCCATTTTTCCCAGATAAGCGAAGGAGACTCAGATAGGCGTGCCAAACGTATCGTGTCCGTGAATGGTCAGCCAGTTTGGGCCGGCCCTTTCGCGAATCTCTGCGTATGTGAGGTCGCCATCGCTCCTATATGGGCTTAAACTCCAATCTCTCCTAAAATCTCCGCAGCTTCGGTTAAGTTCTTAAGCGGTAAGTTGACCCCTTGATGAGTACAGATAGCGTTCTCAATCACTTCGCCATTCTGTTCGAGAACTGTGAATCCATGACTCTCGAGCTCTGTGCGCAGACTCTCAGGAGTCCGATAACGGCGTCGATGGATATACCAAACTCCGTTGACAAGAATCGTCCCTTCGTAATCCTCCGGGCCGGCGTCTGGTCTTAGAGGATTGACATAGAATCGGTTGTAGCAGGTCTCTGTGTCGCCATCCCAAAGATCGTTGCCATCGAATGCTGTGAAAACCTTTCCGGTGACTCCATCAACGATCTGTGTTGCAGGAGTTTCTCGATGTTGTTCGAAAACCGAGCAACTCATCAAGAGATACCCGTGACCAGCTAGACGAGCCTTTACGCCCGCAAACATGGCAGCCCGGTCTTGGTCCGTTACGATGCCCTGGGAGCAGTAGGCATCGATAATGAGTTCGTACGGCTTGCCTACATGAGGCAGGTGGCACACATCCATCACGGCATATCCGATGTCCAAGCTCCGTTCTGCAGCGATCTCCCTGGCTTGGTCAATGGCATCAGGTATCACATCGATTCCATGCACGCGGTATCCTAACTCAGCCAGGAAACAAGATGCCGGGCCAGTTCCACACCCTAGTTCCAGAACTCGCGCCCCCGCTTTCACATTCAGGCGTGGCAGCGTCTCAGTCAGGAAGGACTTGGAGGAGAATTCATTGAAGTCGAGACCCCCATAGAGTTCGTCTCTCGACATCATTCCCTTGGCCTTCATTAGGGCGTAGTCTGCCAAATGCTCGTGATAGAAATATTTTTGCTTCATGATTCCTCAGTTGTACCGCCTGTTATCGATCGGTACACTTCGCATCCATCTGGATGCCCCTTATTTTCCCCGTTTCGTTGTCTAGTGATTGGGGCCAAGCTCACACGGGTTCACTTACGATTTCGTGTCCAAAGCGACAGGTACGGGGGGCTGACCGCAACGTAATGCTCCCAGGAGCCAGGATCGGGATTTTCCACTTTCGTCCTAAACTCGTCAAAAGCAAGAATCTCGAAGCCATTGGTGATGAGCCCGTTGATAAACGTTTGTACGGTATGCCTAAATTCTCGCGGGCCCGGTACCTCAGCCATCGAGCCGTCTTCGTGTTCAACGCTCCAGTTTTCGTTTCCGTAGACCGCTACTGCGTCAATTTCGCCATCGATATAGATTGAATTCAGAGCATAACCACGGTCGGGGTCGTAATTGTCAGCGTCCATCGTCTGGGTGAACGGGTTGTGCCACTGGACGTAGTAGAGTCCACCACCCTTCAAGACGCGGTTGACCTCGGCAAAAACAGTCCCTACTTCAGGCACAAAATTGATTGAATAGGGCTGAAACACTATGTCAAAATCATTTTCCCTGAATCGGGACAGGTCGCGCATGTCACCTTGTTGCAGTTCGGGAGACAGTCCGTAGTGCTCGGAGACCACTCTGTCCTGAGCCAGCATCTCGTCCGACAGATCATAGACGGTAACCTGCGCGCCCAGAAGACCAAATGCAGCTGACTGCTGACCTCCGGCCCCGCCAAGCAGCAGGACACGGCTATTGTGCACGTCTCCAAGGAGCCCTGAATCGTCCACCATGGCCCGCGCGGACTCCTTGTCTAAATCCAGGTTGGGCCGTGAGAAAGGTACGCCTGCGAGTACAAGCCCATTCCAGCGCTCTCGATTCAACTCAAATAGATCATCCATTTCCCATAGCTCCAATTGAAATGTGTGGGAATACGCTTATTCAGAACAAGGACAGAGGTATTCTTGCAACGAGGTACGATAACAGAGAGACGGGGAGAGTCAAAAACAGTTTCGTTCCGGATCTCAAGTCAGAATGGGGTGATTCCAGAGCGTTCGCTACTTTTTGGAACTGGGCTGGAAGCGCGGCACGACTCAGTCAGGCAAGAGGGCGGACGGGTCGTCGTGGGGGATGGGCTGCGCGCCCAG
>VXRG01000134.1 GCA_009838625.1 Caldilineaceae bacterium SB0664_bin_27 | reverse complement strand
CCCTCACCAACCTCACAAGCCTGGACCTCGCCTCCAACCAGCTGACCGGCCGTCTCCCCGACCTCAGCACCCTCATCAGCCTGGCTGAGCTGCGCCTCGGCGTCAACCGGTTCACCGGGACCATCCCCGATCTGAGCGCCCTCACCCTCCTCACAGTCCTGGACCTCGGTTACAACCGGCTCACCGGGCCCGTCCCCGATCTGAGCGCCCTCACCCTCCTCACAGACCTGGACCTCGCCGCCAACCGGCTCACCGGCCCCATCCCCGACCTCCGCGCCCTCATCTGGCTCGACCTCAGAGACAACCTGTTCTGCCTGCCTCCAGGCGCACCGCTCTCCGGCCCGAACGACGTCGCGGCCGCCCACCTGCAGAGCCTCGACCTGCCGGCCTGCACCGGCACCGGGTGACGCCCGCTGCGAAACATCTCCCCTTGCAAGGCCGCAATGGGCCGTCAAGCCGTTCTCCGCGCCCCTCCGCGGACAAACGGAACCTGAAAACTGCACCCAATGAGCTCAAACAGGAGACAGCCTGGCAGCTGCCTTTGGTATATAATCTCAAAAAGATCCTTACCGAAGTCACCGGCCCATGCTGAGCGCGGCAGAGACACACGAACCCAAGACCTGCGCCGCCTGCGGGCGCGCCAACCGTCCCTTCGCCAACTTCTGCGGATTCTGCGGCGACCGCCTGCCCGGCCGGATGGTCTGCGCCCAGTGCGGCGAAGAGTCCGTCCCGGGGGCCCGCTTCTGCCATATGTGCGGCGTCCCTCTTGCGCACGCACGCCCGCAGCAAGGGCCCGAACAGCAGAGCGGCGGCCGCCCGGAACGCACTGAAGCGCCGCAAACCGCGCCGCCCGCGCCTCCGCCCCTCCTCACAACCTGGCTGCAAAAGATCGCCGCGCTGGCCGGGCCGCCGGCCGCCGAAGAGCCCGCAGCCATACACGCAAATCTCTACGCGGCCATCCTCGCCATAACCGTCGCCATCGGCGCCCAATCTCTCCTCGGCCTCGGCTGGACCGTGCCCGCCCTCTGCCTGTACGCCGCCGCCATCGCCCTTGCCGTCCGGGCCTTCCGCCTCAACCCGGACCCCGCCCCGCCCGCCGCATCCCCCGGAGCCGCATCCCCCAGAACCGCACTGCAGCTGCCCGCAAAATGGCTGGCCCCGATCCTCCTCCTGCCCCTCCTTCCCGCCCTCCTCTCCCTCACCCGTCTTCTGACCGACCCAATGCATCCGCCCGACTCATTCTGGCTGCTCCACGTCGCCGCCATACTCCTGTTCATCGCCTGCGTCTACTATGCAGACCGCCGCCTGGCCCCGGCCGGCGCCCGTTCGCCGGCGCGCCCGCACGCGGACCGCAAGCCGTGGAGCACGTGGGAACGCCTCGCCGCCATCGCAATCCTGTGCGCCGGGCTCCTTCTCAGGCTTCACGACCTGCCCGGCCTCCCCTTCGGCGCCTGGCATGGAGAGGCCGACGTCGCCCTCCAGGCCCAGCGGCTCCTGCAGGAGCCCGCCTACCGTCCTCTCTTCAGCGACGCCATTCACGCCCCGGCGCACTACATCTACCTCGTCTCCTCCCTCTTTCTGCTCCTGCCCGACGTCACCTTCGTCATCCGTTTTGCCAGCGTGCTGCTCGGAACGCTCTCAATCCCGGCCGCCTTCATCGCCGGCAACCTGCTGTTCGGCCGCGGCCCCGCCCTCATCCTCGCCTGCCTCGTTGCCCTCTCGCGCTGGAGCTTCAACTTCAGCCGGATCGGCGTCTCCGCCATCCCCGTCACCCTCTTCACGTTTCTGGGCGCCGCCCTCCTGCTGCGCGCCCTGCGCCGCAACCGCCTGACCGACTACCTGTGGGCCGGCCTCCTGCTCGGGTTCGGCTTCAACGTCTATCTCTCCTTTACCCTCTTCCTCATCGTCCTCTCCCTCTTCCTCCTCCGCCGCTTCATTGCAAATTCCGGCCTTCTGCGGCAACAGTGGCAGGGCCTCCTGGTCGCGGCCATGGGCCTGCTCCTCTTCCTGGCGCCCCTCGCCCTCTTCGCCCTGGAAGAGCCGGGCACCTTCCTCTGGCGCACGCGCGCCGAGTCGATCTTCAACGAGTACCCCCCGGGCCAGGTGACTGACGGACTCCTGGAAAACGCGGCCGCGCATCTTCTTATGTTCAACCTGCGCGGCGACCCCAACGGACGCCACAACCTGCCCGGCGAGCCCATGCTTGCCCCCGTTGCCGCAGCGCTCTTCGTTCTCGGCCTGGGCATCAGCCTTGCCCGCTTCCGGCGGCCGCGTTCCATACTCCTGATCGCCTGGCTGCTTGTGATGATGGTCGGCGGCATATTCGCGCTCAGCTTCCAGGCCCCCCATTCGCTGCGCGCCCTCGGCGCCCTGCCGGCCGCCTACCTGCTGGCAACGCTGCCCCTCGCCCACCTGTGGCAAAACTGGCGCGCGGCGGCCGCGGCCGCGCCCCTCGCGCCGAAAGGTCTGCTGGAAAAGCTGCAACCGGCCCTGGTTCGCCCGGGACCGCTCCCCTTTGTCTGTCTCCTGCTCTTCGCCGTCGCGCTGCACAACTACAGGACCTACTTCGTCGACCAGCGCAACAGCTTCGCCGTCTGGAACGCCCACGCCCCCGGCGAGAGCATCGCCGCCGCCCTGATCGCCGAACATGCCGGCAACGCAGACACCGACATCTTCCTTACCTCCAACTTTGCCCACCATTCAACCGTGCGTTTCCTCGGCGCTGCCGAGTCCGCCTACCAGAGCCTCGACTACGCCGCCGCCTTGCCCATGCCGCTCTCGCCCGACCGCAACGCGCTCTTCCTCCTGGACCCCGGCCGCGGCAGTTTCATTGAACAGGCGCGCGGCTTCTATCCCAACGGCGAGCTTATCGAGCACAAGCCGCCCTTCGAGGGCCCAACCGTCCTCTACGAGCTCCGTCTCCGCCCCGCCGACGTCGCCTCAATTCAGGGAATAAACGTGGCCTACTTTGAGGGTGAAGAGTGGGCCGGCCCGCCCGTGCAGGTCGAAAAACATGACGCCGTCTCGGTGGACTGGCCCGGCGCGGCCCCCCTGCCCGCGCCCTTCTCAGCCGAGTGGAACGGCGTCCTCAACGTCGAGAAGTACGGCCCCCATAAACTCATCCTGCGCGCGCCGGCCTTTGCCGAGCTGTATATAGACGAAGAGCTCGCGGCCCGGGTTGGAGAGGAGGCCGGCCCCCCTCCGGCAGAGGAGAACGGGGAGATACCGGACGCCTTGCAGCTGGCGCAGGGGCTGCACAAACTGCGGCTGCGCGCCGTCGGAGGTCATGGCCCCGTGACCCTCTCCTGGCAGCGCCCCGGCGAGGAGGAGCAGCCCGTCCCGCCTGCCGCCCTCTACGTGCCGCCCGTCGCAAGCAACGGCCTGCTGGGACGCTACTACGCCAACGAGAGCTGGGAGGGGCCGCCGGCATTCGCCCGCATCGACCCGCAGATAAACTTCCGCCTGTACGACGTCCCGCTGGCCCGCCCCTACACCGTGGAATGGCAGGGAAAGCTGGTCGTACCCTACACCGGCGTTTTCCGCCTGGCCATCGAGTCCATCGACGAGTCGGAGCTGTGGATCGACGGCCAGACGGTCGCGGCAAGCGCCGGGCCGGATCAGTTCGATGAAGGCGCCGTCGCTCTCGCCGCCGGGCTGCACGACATACGCATCCGCTACGCCGCCCGCACCTCCTACCACCACCTCAATCTCTACTGGTCGCAGTCGGACCAGGGGCTCATGCTGGTACACGCAGGGGCGCTCATCCCCCCGCGGGGCAACTACGACCACCTGTCCGCCGCCGACTTTGCGACCTTCGACAGACCGCCGCCGCCAACGCCTGCAATCCTTCCTCCCAACATAACGCCGCTTCCGGAGGATGAGCCGCAGATGGCCCGCTTTGAACTGGTGAGCGGCGCCTTCGAGCACCCCCGCGGCGTGACCGCAGCCAACGGCAGGCTCTACGTCGCCGATCCCGCCCGCAGATCTCTCTTCGTCCTCGATCCGGACGGCAATGAGATAGCCCGGATCCGCCGTTCGGACCGACGGCTCAGCGACCCGGTCGACGTCGCCGCCGGTGCGGACGGCAGCATCTACCTCCTCGACGCCGGAAACGGCGGCCGCGTCTCCGTTCACGACGCCGGCGGCGGCTTTGTGCGGACGGTCCCCGTGCCCGACGGCGTGCTGGAAAACAGCAGGGGCCTCGACGTGGACGCGCACGGCCGCATCTGGGTGGCGGTGACGCCGGCGCTGGCGGTGGCCGCCTTCGACGCGGACGGCCGCGAGCTGGCGCGCATCTCGACGGTCCTGCCGGGCGGGGACTACCAGCCGGTCGACGTCGCCTTCCATGCCGCCGACGCCATCTACGTTTCCACCGTGAGCGACGCCGCGCTCATTCGTTTCTCACGCAGCGGGCAGCCGCTCAACCTGTGGCCTCTGACCGCGGCAAACAGCCTGGACGCCCCCCACCTGGCGCTCGACCGCGAGGGCGCTGTCTACGTAACGCAACCGGAGCTGAGCGGCTTTCTGCGCATCCCCGCGCATGAAGAGGGGAGGATCGAGCTGTGGGCCCTCCCGGCCGCCGAACCCATCCGCAAGCTGGTCGGCATCGGCGTTGGGGCCGACGGCGAGCTCCTCCTGACCGACAGCGCCTACGGAAGGATCTACCGCGTCCCCCTTTCGCCGTAGCCCCGGCGCACTCCGCCGCGCCCGCAGCCTGGGCTACACCTTGTATGTAGATTTCACTGTTAGTGGGTAGTTCGTGATTGAGAGGAAAAACGGAGAGCCGGCAGGCGCCGCTCCCTTCTTCTTAGTTCACGGCTCAACAGAAAAACCGCTGAACTCAGCGATCACGACGCCCGCCGGCAGTTGCGCCAGCACGTCCAGATACCACCACCAATGTTCAGGTGTGACATCTTCCTCGGTCTCTCGCCAGCGCGCCAGCTCTGCAATGGTTTGAACTGCCTGATAAAACAGATGCGCCCGTTGCAGCAAACTTTTGTCTGCCTTCGCCAGCCGTATCTTCTGCGCAGGAGTCAGCTGATCTTCAACGCGATGCAGCGCACTCCGAGTCATAAGCATCTGCAGATGCTCCATGCCGCTGACATCGGGAAACTCAACGTCCGCTTCATAGGCAGATAAGTTTTTCTCGATGGTGGTCATGACAGGATCTCTTCTAATGCGCCGACTCTCTCGAAGACAGGCTTGCCCAGGTATAGGTCGGGCCGGTCTTCCCTTCACTATTGCCAAGTAGAGGGTCGCCAAAGTTTTTGGTTATGTGAGGTTATGAACGGGTTAGGTAATTGGCTCCTCTGGAAAACCCTTTCATCAGAGTAACTACACCGACTGGCAACAGAAGCTAGCCTGGGAGAACTTCTCCGTGGAGGAAAGTAAACGACTGCTTCCTTGTTTTGAAAGCGGTTACTAATAGCCTCCACAGCACTAACCAAATCACTATCACCCGAAATAATAATCGCCACATCAAACAGGTCGTCGTGGGCGTCGCAGAGTAAATTCGTCGCGATGTTGACATCGGTCATCTTCTCTTCGACGAACTTATGATTCTTGCCGCACTCATGGTGCATCCTCTCTTTCTTTTGGTAGTATCCGCAATGAATATAGACCTTGTTCAACTCTCTTAACGCTTTCAGGTAGGTCCTGTGGCGTTTCAGCTTATACTTGTCTTGAGGGTCGTAAAGCACCTCTGTTGTAAAATAATGAATCTTCTCTAGCCTTTGATTTTTTCCAAGAATATTCAAAGAAAGCTGGTATATGTCTAACCACAAGCAATGCCGCCAGCCTATATCCCTGAGTCCATGATAGAGATTTAGCGCATCAATATAAACTATCACTCGTTGTGTCATGTTGTCCTCGTGTCTTGAAGGATTCGGTACGGTTCCGTTTGCAAATGACGAAACAAATCAGTTAGAACCAGAAATTAAATAGGGGGTTGACACCTCAGCTTAACATGGTGTATATTTACCATACCAATCCCAGATATATGTTTTGCTGGGGAAAGACGCCCACCTTACCGGTAAGGTGGGCGTCGTCTTTTTGTAGAGACAATCCAGATAGAGAAGGCTCGAGAGTATAGCAAAAAAGGCCGCCGTCAATTCGACGGCGGCCTTTTCACATGTCAACCCCGCAGACGGCTTAGCGGGAAGACAGGTAGATGAAGAACAGAATCAACCCCAGGTCGGCGACCATAAACACCAGCAGACCGGGAACATTACAAACGCCCAGCCAAAACTTCAGGGCTCCCACAAGTTCGGACCTGCTCATATTTCCCCCCGAAAATGAAATCCACGAGGAGCCGCCCGTGCCGGCGGCTCCTCTTTCCGTCCAAAGAGCGGGGGGCCGCCCGCGCCGAACCCGGCCGGCTTCCCCGCCCGCTCACTTCTGGCCCAGGCGGTGGCCGGCGCCGGCGTGCGTACCCGTTTCAGCCGCCGGCACAGGCAGCGTGAAATCGACACTATATATATTGCTGGCGCCTGCGTCAATCACCGCATCCAGCACCGCGTCGATGCTGTCCAGGTCCCGAATCGTGATGAAAACCGTGTTCGTGGCGTGGTAGTACATCCGGTCCTCGTGCAGAACCCCGTCCGGGCCGAAACGGTCCGAATAGATGCTGAAATGACCGGCCTGGATGTCCGCTTCGGCGATGTTGCCGGCGCGCAGCGCGTCCCATACATCCGTCATCACCGCCTGCGCGTCTGAGACCGCCTCCTTCACCGTCGGCCGCAGCACCTCCATCCCGATGACCGCCGTTGCCGTATTCGGTTCCAGGCCCAACGGTTCCGCGCCTGCGGCCGTCAAAGTGTGGGTGCCGGTCGAGGCCGGAGGACCACCGCCTGCCAGGACCGGTATCGTTGCGGAGCTCAAAGCGAAGAGAGCGGTCAAGGTGAATACCAGTATCATGCCCGCGTCGACTGCCAATCTGAATGGATTTGTCTGCGTCATTGCATGCCTCCCCATCGTGGCGTAATCGCTATCTTATCTGAATGCCGCCGCTTTCCCTTCCCGACCTGTCCGGCGGTCCCTCCAAACAGGCCTTCTCCCGAAGAATCCAGCTGGCGGCGAACTGTCATTTCCTGCTTTGACATCAGCGTCAACACAAATAAATGTTACAGTTCCAAAAATAGCATACGCCTTTGCAGCCGGGGTTGTCATCCCCATACATACCGAATCCGGCACAGCGAAGTTCCAAAATCGGTATTTCGAAGTTCCGAAATCGGCACATTACCCCATTTAACCCTGCTATAACCCTGATATAATACTGAAGAACACCCTTTCCTCTCGCCATCTCCGTACGCTTTTTCCGCCCAAAATCGCCCGCGCAGGCCCGTATTCCGCATATTGACACGAAATTGCCACGAAAATTTGGCAAAATGACACGCAAATAGCATGCAAAAGATGTATAATGAGAGTGTGGAGCCTTCAGTCCGGCGCAGCCGTTCTCGTTGAAGAGAAACGGTGTGTCATTTCGTTTTCCCCTCTCCGCATCAACCTCGGCAATTTGGCGATGGCGCCGCCCAGCCTGGTAACTCATCCCGGCCAGCCTGCTGTGCGCGGAGACGCGTCAACCCGGGTATCTGGTGGTTAAAGACATGATGCTGCCTCGTGGAACGGCGGGCGGCCGGGATTAAGATCGAACAGGACCCGCCCGGCCCTCCGCACCTATCCTGAGGGTCTGCCCGGGCCGCTGCCGGCGCAAAAATTCTGACAGAGCGCCCTTTTGAAAGAACAACCGTGTGGACCGGCGGGAGGCCGGGATTAAGAAAGCATGACGATAACTAAGACGAGAGGGCCGAGAAAGACGGCCGATATGGGTCTTCTGTTTTTGGAGGAAGCCGTCCTGCAGGTCTTGCGCGAAATTCACCCGGAGGCCATGCCGGCAAGCGAAATTCGCAACGCCCTGGGCATCTGGGACCCCCAAACAGGTTTCGGCAAGCATCTGACCGACACCCTTATCAGGCGGCTCGAAAGGCAGGGCCTCATTGAACAGATACGGCCGCGCGGCCCCTGGCGGCTGGTCGTGTCATAGAACGGAAACGTCGCAGAACGGCAGCGCTGCAGAACGGCAGAACTTTGCCCGGCCAGCCCTCTGTGCGCGGAAACGCGTTTACCCAGGGTTCAGTGGTCTTAGCTTTGCACTGTCTCTCCCTGTGGAACGGGGGGCGGCCGGGTTTGTAGAGAAATGGAATTCTCGGTCAAAGGAGACTTTATGAGCAAGACCGGTTGGCTTCGGCGTTCGAGGCTGGTTGGAAGAGGCGCGCTGGCTGTGCTGTGCCTGGTTGCCGGCTGCACCTACACGCCGCCGCTGCAGCAGACCGCCAGCGCGACGCAGAGATGCGTGGAGGAGGGACATGTGCTGAACGTCGGCTTCTACGCCTACTTCGCGCCGGTCAGCTACAGCGCAGACGAAGACCCGGACGCGCAGGAGTTTCAGACGCATCTCGGCTATGAAGCGGACCTGCTGACCGCCCTCGAAGCCATGGACGGCGCCGGCTTCTCCTTCGCCCGCCATCCGATCGCAGTCTGGGACGACATCTGGCTGCAGGCGGCTACCCCTCAGTACGACATCGTCGGCGGCGGCATCACCATCCTGGACTCGCGCACCCTGGACGCGGCCGGCAAAAAAGCCATCGTCTTCACGGCCGGCCACGTCGCCTTTCGCCAGTCCCTGCTCGTGCGGGCCGAGGACGAGAGCCGCCTCGCAACCTATGACGACCTGACCAGCGCCGTGCGCGTCGGCGCCCTGGCCGGCACCACCGGCGAGTTCCGCCTCCTGCAGCTGACCGGCCTTGTCGATGCGGACGGCGCGCTGACGGCCGGCGTGCGCGTGGAGACGCCGCAGGGCACAGTCGTTGCCGACGGCGGCCCGGACTACATGATCACCGCGGCCGCCGAGTCCGACAGCCTGGTCGGAAGGCGCCACCTGCACCCGCCCGATGACGGCATGCCCCAGGTCGTCTACCTCGGCGCTGAGACCGGTGAAACAGCGCTCTTCGACGCCCTTGAAGAGGGCCGGATCGACGCCATCGCACGCGGCGAAATCGGAAACCGGGAAACGGCCCACGCGCGCGGCGGCGACTTCGTCGTTACCGCGCTCGACGAAGAGGTGGAATACGGCGGTTTCGCGCTCGCCGTCGAAGATGAAGCGCTGGCCGCCTGCCTGCAGCGCATGATCGACTGGCTCACCGACGACCGCAAGATCGGCTATGCAAGCTGGCGCGAAGATGCCGGCGTCTTCATGCAGAGGGCGGAAATGTGGCAGCAGTGACGCTGACCCGGGAGGTGACTATTGACTGATTCAAACGTGCCAAACGCAAGGCGGACTGCCAGTGACAGCGATTCAGAAACTCCTGAACTTTATCCTTACCGCCATCTTTTGGGTGGGACTGATGGCCCTGATCTACTTTCTCTTTGAATTTGAGCCGTCAAGCCTCATGGCCGTCATTCCCCGTGCTTCACCGTACCCCACGGCCGTCTCCCCTATCGAGTGAAAAGAGAAAAACTTCGATGCCGCAAACTTCCACCCGCTGCAGACCGCCGGCCGCCGGGAGAATGCAGTGAAACACAGGACCTTCGGCCAGGTCGTCGCCGCGCTGCGCCGGGAACAGTTTGACTTCACCAGCGGCCACAGCTGGACCCAGCGCCAACTCGCCAAAAAGGCCGGGCTGACCGTCCGCATCGTCGGCAAAATCGAACGGGGCGAACAGGCGCGGCTCGACGCGGAGATCCTCCAGGGGCTGGCGCGAGCCTTCCAGCTCACCTCCTTCGAACGCCGCGAATTCTTCGCCATGGCCAGCGAAGTGGCCGACGCTGCCCTCGTGCGCGCCGCGCTCGGCAGCGAGGACGTTCTCACCCAGGTCTGGGCCCTGCTCGACACCCTCTGCGCACCCGCCTTCCTCATGGACCCCTTCGCCGACATCATCGGCGTCAACCGCGCCCTCCTCGTCTTTCACGACCTCAGCCTCGCCCAGCTCAAATCCGCCCGCGCAACCGCCGCCGGCGCCAACAACATCGTCCTCCTCCTCACCCCTGGCGGGCGCTTGCGCCAGGTGTTGGGGCGCGGCTGGCGTCCCATCGCCCTCGCCAACATGCAGCAGTGGCGCGCCATGACCCTGCGCTACCGCCACACCGCCCGCTTCCGGCAGCTCTTCACCGCCCTCTCCGCCTACCCCGACTTCTACGGCCTCTGGGCCGACAGCCATGAGGACGGTTACGACGACTACAGCCAGCTGCGCAGCTACGCCTACACACACGGCGCCCACGGGCCCGTCGCCTACACCGTCTTCACCAACACCAGCCTCTCCGCCTATGGAGACCTCTATCTCTCCACCTTCGTCCCCCAGGACCGCATCACCACCGCCCTCTTCGAGTCCCTCGCGGGCAAAAGCGGCGAAGCCCTCTCCCTCGCCCCCTGGCCGAACCCCAGCCTGAGCTGAGGTGAAGGAAGGAGGATGCGGCAGAAGCCTGTGATTCTGAGTCGCAGGCGCGGGCGACCCGGTCGAAGTGGGTCATGCTGTGTTTCTTCGATTCTCAGGCAAGAATCGATTCAACTCTTCCACCAGAATATGAACCGTCGTAGAAGGATTGTCTACGGCTGGCTGAGGGTTGGGATAGAGTGCGAGGAGGCGTCTGGCGTTCTTGATAGCCGTCTCCTGCTGAAACCGCAACCGACCATACATACCTGGAGAACTCTTGTCGTAGGGACAGTCCAACAGTTCTGAAAGCTTATTCTCATAATCCTTGCGGTGCATGGGAGAGTTGTAAAAGTGGAAATGAAGAAGATACCAGATCTCAAATGCTTGATTGGAGTAGGCAACTCTCAACCCCTGACTCTCTGCCCGTCTGATAGCGCTATCGAAGTCACGTTCATTCCAGTCATCCTTGTCAAAGACGCACCAGACCTGGTCGTAAGGATCCCTGCCTCGTCTTCTCGATGATTGCCGTCTAAGCGCCAACGCTCTTTCCACCAGTTTGGGAGGGCTGACGCCATAGCCTTGCGCATCAACATTGATAAGTCCTGGTAAATGGAAATTTTCAAAATAGTATGGTTCAGTCTTTTCGCCTTCGCATACTATCAGAAAACGTTCTCCCGGATCCCTTCTCCTGATGGAGCGGCGGTTATACCCTTTGCCGCCACCTTTCTTATGGCTGTGAAGTTTGCGTCTCCTGGCCATCACTCCTGCTCCCGAAGCACGTGGCGCATACCCCCCAGGAAAGGAATGGCGCCATACCGCCCATGGATGTAGTCCTTCTCATAGGTAGCATCGTTGCGCACCTTGAATTCAGCTAATGAATACAGGTAGGACGCGCCTTGTCGATCTTTTTCTACGAACCAGATCTGATCTCGGCGCAGCAACCGGTTATCCAGCAAATCAGTATCTTGCGCGGCAAAAACCAGCTGAGCATGCCTGGCGTTTCTGACAGGATCATTGAAGAGTCTGACGATCTCTTTCGTCAGCAATGGGTGCAAGCGCGCGTCCAGCTCATCTATGATGAGCACGTTCCCGCGCCTCAAAGTATCAACAAGGGGGCCGGACAAGGAAAAGAGTTTCTTTGTTCCTTCTGATTCATCCTTATCCAAGTCGAACAGTTCGTCCATTTCGGGCCCGTCTCCTTCTCCTGTCTTGCGGTGAACGGTTCGCACGACCTCCTCCTCATCCAAATTGAAATCGGCGACTTCGCTGAAAACAGTCCGAGCAGATTCCATCTTGCGCACCTCGCCGTGCAACCTGCGCATATCTTCCGGAGCATCATCGCGGAGAGGCTGAACATTGGGCGCGGGAACTACTACATTTTCGAGGCGAACTGCCTTGATGCCCAGGTCCAGTTGCGTTAAGAGAGCTTCAATCGCCTCTGCAGAATCTTTGTCTCTGAACATACGCTCTGTGAACTTCCGCATACCGATATCCATCAAACCCGTTGCAATTCCGAGTGAACGGAACCAGTCAAGCACCTCTTCCGCGATTCTCCCCTTGAACTGGGCGCAGACGGAAAGGAAGAGAGCGGTTGGACGGGTTCTCATTGCCATGTCGCGCCCTTCCGTCCTGTACTTTTCGCCCAATGTTATTCCATCCCCTTCTCGCTCAAACAGCTTGGATTCCCTGGCCTTCGGCGCGACGTAGAGCCATTCGGCTTCCACGCGTTCTGCCGTCGCTTCAAAGCCATAGCGAAAGCGCCGGTCCTTGACAACGAATACAGCTTCAAAGAAGGAGGGCTCGGTGTCGGTTTCGGTACTGAGCCGGAAGGGCTCAACATCGATTTCTTCGCTATCTTCTTCCTCTCGGATATTGGCCGAGTATATGACAAAGCGCCGCATAAAGTTCATTGCTGAAATGAGGTTACTCTTGCCGCTGGCATTGGCGCCGTAAATGGCGGCGCTTGTCAATAACCTCAGTCTGCCATGCGCAGCGAAGAGATTCGTTTCATTCAACTCTGCGTTTTTCTCTTTAAGCGAACTGGCGACCATGCTGAAGGTGACTTTATCGCGAAAAGAACGATAGTTTGCGACACTGAATTCTATGAGCATGGGTCTTTCCTGTGGGTAAAGTTGCGAAATTTGTGAAAACATCTCAAATAATGTCATTTTACCATGCCGATTTCTACATCTGAAAGTCTTGCAGGCAGGACAGCCGCATCTTAATTTTGAGACGCCCCCCTGCCCTAGCCCTGCCCTATCCACTATCCAC
>VXRG01000111.1 GCA_009838625.1 Caldilineaceae bacterium SB0664_bin_27 | reverse complement strand
AAATATCGTACATCCCCCCTTAAAACACGACAAAACCCGACAAAACACGACAAACACCTCAAATCACTCACCCTTGAGCCCTTGAATCGAACGGCTCCTTGACTTTTGTCAAGAAAGCAATTTGCTCTCCCAAACTTCCTTCCTGCGCACCGCCGCGCACTCTCGTCGCGCCTAACCTCTATCAATCGCGGCAGTCACTGATCAATGCGGATTGGCCTTTGCGCCTGCCTTCGAGTAAGCTCTGTATCTGTTGCTTGAGAACGCCCCTCGTGGACCCACTGGTTATCTTCGGCAATACTGGCAAACCGGATTAGATCCGTTTTTTTTGGGAAAAACCCTCTAAAAGTTGCCAAAAGCTGCCAAAAACTGACACATGGTGAAAGATTTCACTATTGACCGATTGAAAAAGACGTGGGAGGGTCCTTCCCAAAAGTAGCCTGAATCTCACCCCCATGTTGAACTCCTCCCGCCAGCGTTCACAACCTTGCACAAACAGGAAAATCAGGTAGAATTGGCACGATCTTTCGATCAACCAACAGTCCTGTTGCTCCAGTAGCCTGTACGGACCGAGCGAAATGGAATGCCGGAAGTTGATTTTTGACAGACAGAATTCAGTCGCCTTTGCCCCCGACACTTCAATACATGAGAGCGCTACACATGCTGACAAACGAGCAGAAACGCCAATTCGATGACCAGGGTTTTCTCAATGTGCGGGGCCTCTTTTCTGACACAGAGGTCCGGCAATTCCGGCAGCACTTCATGGATCTGAGAGCCGCAGGCTCCTACCCCGGCGACTCCGCCGGCGTCGATAATGCCAGTAACGATCCCCTTAAGAAATATCCTCGCATGATCCACATGCACCGCTGGGATCAGCTCAGTCTCAACTGGATGCTGGACAGCCGCCTGCGCGACTGTATGACCGATATGCTTGGACGCGTACCGTATGCCGTGCAGACCATGCTCTACTTCAAGCCCCCCGGCGCCCGCGGTCAGGCCCTGCACCAGGACCAACAATACCTGCGCGTGCAGCCCGGCACCTGCATCGCCGCCTGGCTCGCCCTGGACGACTGCGACGAAGAAAACGGCTGCCTCCGCATGGTCCCGGACAGCAACGCCTGGCCTCTCCTCTGCACTGCCGAAGCCGACACGACACAAAGCTTCACAGACGTCACCGTCGACCTGCCCAAAGACGTGGAAGCCCGACCGGTCATCATGAAGGCCGGCGACGTCGTCTTCTTTAATGGACAGGTCGTCCACGGCAGCTTTCCCAATACCAGCGCCGACCGTTTCCGCCGCGCCCTGATCGGCCATTACATCGCCGGGGAAGCCCGGCAGGTCGCCAAGTACTATCATCCAATCTTCCGTATGGACGGGTCGGAGGTCGATCTGGGCATCAGCGAGGGCGGAGATCTGTGCGGACGCTGGGTCGATGTTGACGGCAAGCCCGAAATTGAAATGCAGCCGAGTGAGAAGCTGGCCTGGTGAACGCGTCTGATGTAGCGATTCAGGTAGTCAATGACTGAAGTCCTGATGCAGGACCGTCTCTCCATACACCGGTAGCTTCCTGCCTACCACCAGAATTGGCATGCGCCCCAATGAAGAGACCGAACATACTCCTGATTATGAGCGATGAGCACGACCCCGCCGTAACCGGCTGCTACGGCCACTCCCTCGTGCAAACGCCCAATCTCGACCGTCTGGCCGCCGCGGGCGTCCTATTCGAAAACGCCTACTGCAACAACCCCATTTGCGTACCGTCCCGCATGTCTTTTCTCACAGGGAAATACGCATCCGACGTCAACGTCTTCGACAACGGCTCGCCGCTCGCCTCCGAAGTCCCAACCTTCGCCCACTACCTGGAAGCGTCGGGATACGATACAACGCTCTGCGGCCGCATGCACATGGTCGGCCCCGACCGCCTCCACGGCTTCGGCCGCCGCCTGTTGGACGACAAAAACGAATGGGTCCAGTTTGGCCAGGGCCCCGTGCGCACGCCAGAGGCGCGACGCGCCAGCAACTCCCACGTCACCGAATGCGGCCCCGGCCCGCCCCGCTGGCTCGACTACGACCGCACCGTTACCGACCTCAGCGAACGTTTCCTGCAAGACAGAGCCGCCAATCCGTCCGACAGGCCCTGGTGCCTCGTCGCCAGCTTCATGTACCCGCACTTCCCCCTCTTCGCACCGCAGAAATACCTCGACCTCTACCTGAAAGACCGCATCGAGCTGCCTGACCTGGGCGACGAAACGCTGGACAGTCAACATCCTGCCATCCGCCAGTTGCGCTACTTTTTCCACAACGACCATCCGCTTCCTGAGGAGCTCACCCGCACCGCCCTCGCCAGCTACTTCGCCCTTGTAACCCTGACAGACGAGCACATCGGCCGTTTACTTTCCGTCGTCGACAGCTCTCCTCTGAGGGAAAATACAGTCGTCATCTATCTCAGCGACCACGGCGAAATGGCCGGTCAGCACGGGATCTGGCAGAAGCAGTGCTTCTACGAGTCCTCAGTCCGCGTCCCGCTCATCGTCAGAGGGCCCCATTTGGATTCGGGCGCACGAGCAACAGAAAATGTCAGCCTGGTCGACATTATGCCCACACTGCTTGACCTGGCAGGTACGTCCATCCCTGCAGGTCTTCGCGGTCGCAGCCTGCTCCCTTTGCTGCGCGGAGGCGCCATTCCCGAGCAGGTCGTAGTCGCCGAATACCACGCCCAGGGCATGCTCAGCGCAGGCTACATGGCAAAAAAAGGGAATTTGAAGTACAATTACTATGTTGACTGTCCCCCTCAGCTGTTCGACCTGGCCGCCGACCCCGATGAATTCGTCAACTTGGCAGGCCATCCTCGTTGGGCCGGCGCCCAGTCAGACCTGCATAGCGAACTGCTTGCCAAACTGGATCCCGAGGAAGTAGACGGCCGGGCCAAGCGCAACCAGATGCTTGAAGGAATGGCAAGATCCTATGCCGACTGAGTCAGCCACAGGTTGACTCGCTCAAAGGAGGTGGATTACCGAGAACTGTTGGGCCCCGCAGGGCTGTTTTCCCGTGACACTTTGGTCAAGTTAATACGTGATCCTTCGCCAATAGTTGGAGCGCTGACCACCCGCACACGAAAGGAGAACAATCCATGTCTGTCCGCACTCTTAGTCGACGACGCTTCCTGCAGGGAATGGGAGTCGCGGCCACCGGCGCCGTATTTGCCGCTTGCGCGCCGCCCGTCCAGCAAGCGGCCGGCGATATGGCCGAGACCGCTGAAACGCCTGAAATCTGGGTATTTGTCGTAACAGGTTGTACCGCCGGCGGCAACGCGGAAAAGACCAAGGCCGTCCAGGATCTCATTCTCGAAGAGTCCGGTGTCCTGGTCCAGAACTATCTCTCCGCCCACGGAGCCGCCTCTACAGAAAAACTGAACCTGTTGATCGCCTCCGGCACGCAGCCCCTCGACCTCTTCGAGGGATCGTGGCCCGACTTCAAGGGCATCATAACACCCATGGATGACCTACTGGACGCTTTCGGCCAGAACGTTCTCGATCTCAACAACGACTTTGCCTGGGCGCGTATGAAGGATGCTGAAGGCGTGACATGGGGCTACCCCAGGCTCGGGCTCATGGCCCACACACACTTCTGCTTCTTCCGCTCCGATTGGCTCGACGAAGCCGGCATGGAGACGCCCGATACCTGGGATGGCATGGAGTACACCATCGAAGAATTCAGGGCACTGCACGACGAATCCGTTACGACCACCATGGGGCGCCGCCATCTGATGTACAACACAATGGGCGCCTTCACCGAAAACGGCTACTCCAACTGGGTCGATCCCGCCGACAACATGCTCAAACCGGTAGAGACCAATCCAGGTTACATCGACTGGCTTACCAAGATGCATGAATGGTGGGACAAAGGTTGGTTCCAGCTCGAATCCTTTGCCAATCCTGATTTCCGTGCCATGCTCAGGACCCTCACCATCGGCACGTGGCTTGGCTGGTACTCCCGCATTACAATCTGGTGGGAACAAATTCGATTGGATTCGGGCTATACCGACATCGACTACACATTCCCCGAAACCATGACCGGGCCCATGGGGCTGGCCAAGACCAACAACGTCGGCGGCAATGCCGCATACATGATCCCGCGCAAGTCGGAGCATCCCGATGCCGTCATTCGCTTCGCCGACTGGGCTTACGCAGGCCTCCCCGATGAACCGAGAAACCTGATCATCACCCAGGCCGGTATCGAAGGCGTCGACTGGGAATGGCACGACAAAGAGGCCGGCCTCTACCGCGCCCTCGTCCCTGCCACCGCCCCCTGCGAGGCCAGATATCCCGGCGAATACTACCAGGTCAAAGGCATGGGCACCGAACCCCACGTTGTCAGGGTATTGGAGGACGGTTCCGTCCACCGCCAGAGTGCCCACGTCGTCAAATACAACGACCAGTTCCAGCACGGCAAGATGCCCGTCGACTTTGACGTTCCCTACGACCTGACCGCAATCCGCGACCAGTACCCCGGTCTGTCAGACTTCGAGCGACTCATTGACGAGGAATCGGTCAAGTTCATTACCGGTTCACGCCCCCTGTCCGAATGGGGCAACTTCCTGGATTCCTTGCAGGGCGCCGGCCTGGACAGATGGAGTGAGTTGCATACCGAACAGTACCGCCAGTACCATCCCTAACCGTGGCGGCCAGCCGGTCGGGGCGAACTTTCAACTCGCTCCGACCGTTCTATATAAATGTAGTTCCAATTGTCACAATTCTCAGCTAATGAAAGGAATTCACATGACAACTCAGTCTAGGCCCACGCGCCGCCAGTTCCTGCAAGGTGTCGGCATGGCGGCTACAGGCGCCGTTCTCGCTGCCTGCGCGCCGCCGGTCGCAGCTCCGGCCGGCGACGGTGGCGCCATGGAAACGCCTGAAATCTGGTTCGGTACTACCAATCCCTGCCCCGGCGGCGGTAACCCGGAACGCACCGACGCCGTCCGCCAGCTCATCCTCGAAGAGACCGGGGTCCTGGTCAACACCAACATCCTGCCGCCAGGTGCCGCCGCCACAGAGAAGCTCAATCTCCTGCTCGCTTCCGGCACACAGCCCCTCGACCTCTTCGTCGGCAACTGGCCCGACTTCAAGGGCATCACCCTCCCCATGGACGACCTGCTTGACGTCCACGGCGCCGACATCCTCGCCGGTCACTCCGACCTCGACTGGCGCATGATGAAGGACTTCGAAGGCACCACTTGGGGCTACCCCCGACTCGGACTCATGGGGCATACCCACTTCCCCTATTTCCGCACAGACTGGCTCGACGAAGCCGGCCTCGAAATTCCCGACACCTGGGATGGCATGGAACACGCCTACGAAGCGATGAAAGAGATGCACGACGAAGCCGTCATCGTCGCCATGGGCCGTCGGCACCTCATGTACAATACGCTCGGCGCATTCACCGACCACGGCTTCTCCCGCTGGATCGACCCCGCCGACAATATGCTCAAACCCCCGGAGCTGCAGCCCGGCTACCAGGACTGGCTCGCCAAGATGAACGAATGGTGGGACAATGGCTGGCTCCAGCGCGAGTCTTTCGCCAATCCCGACTACCGCGCCATGCTCAAGACCCTGACAATCGGCGTCTGGCTCGGCTGGTACTCCCGTATGACTATCTGGTGGGACCAGATCCGCCGCGACGCAGGCTACGAAAAGGAAGACTACGACTTCGCCCTCAAGATTACAGGACCCGCCGGAGTCGCCAAGACCAACAACGCCGGCTCCAACAGCGCCTACATGATTCCCCGCAAGTCCAACCATCCCGAGGCAGTCATCAAGTATGCCAACTGGATCTATGAGGACGGTCCCGATGACGTAACCAACTACCTCATCGCTTCTTGGGGCGTGCCTGGCGAAGACTGGGAATGGGTCGACAAAGAGGGCAAGGTCGCCCGCCTGCACTCGGCTGGCAGCACTGTCTGTGAAGAAAAGTACTCCCGCGACTTCCAGATTACCCTCGGACTCGGTCCGGAAACATGGGCCACCGCCGTCAAGCTTCAGCAGGACGACGGCACAATCGAGTGGAACCGCCACTGGCAGCACATCAATACCTACTGGAACCAGTACGATGGCGGACGCATGCCCGTCGACTTCGACGTGCCCTACGACCGCACTGCCATTCGCGATGCCTTCCCCGGCGAACCCGACTTCGAGCGCTTTGTCGAAGAGGAAAGCATCAAGTTCATCACCGGCGCTCGCCCTATTGTAGAATGGGGCAACTTCGTCGATGAGATGAACAATGCCGGTCTTGAGCAGTGGAGCGAACTTTATACCCAGCAGTACCGGCTCTATCACCCCTAATTGACCTGTACCATGAGGGAAGGAGGGCGTGCCCCTCCTTCCCTCAGCCCTCTCCTCGGCGACAGGAGATTGACGAATGCAACAACCCCTTGGCGAACAGATCAGAGTACGGCTTGAGGCGGATGCCCCTGTCTTTGCCGAAAAAAAGGGCTTCCGAGAGGCGTGGCGCCAGATAAAGCGTGACCGCTTCCTGTATGCCCTTGCCGCACTTCCCCTGCTTTACTTCGTAGTATTTCGCTACCTCCCCATGGTCGGCCTGATCATCGCCTTTCAGAACTACGATCCCTTCCTCGGCATCGGCGCCATGTTCAGCCTCGAAAACTTTGTGGGGTTCAAACACTTCACAAACTTTTTCGACTCCATCTTCTTCTGGAACGTCGTTCGCAATACCGTTCTCATCAGCTTCTACAAACTGTTATTCGGTTTTCCACTTCCTATCATCCTCGCTCTCCTGATCAACGAGGTGAGAATTACCGTATTTCAGCGCACCGTCCAGACCATTTCTTACCTGCCGCACTTCTTCTCAATGGTAGTGGCCGCCGGCATAGTCCGCGCAATGCTTACTCCGCAAGGTGGCCTACTCAATCAGGCTATCGTTGCCTTCGGCGGTGAAGCCCAGGCTTTTCTTACCGATCCGAACCTCTTCCGTTCCATACTGGTCACGATGGACATATGGCAGCAGGCCGGCTGGAACAGTATTATCTTTTTGGCTGCCATGGCCACCATCAACCCGGAAATGTACGAAGCTGCTGCCATGGACGGCGCCAACCGCTTCCAGCGCATGTGGTACGTCACCCTGCCCAGCATCTCCTTCGCAATCGTCATCATCCTCATTTTCCGAATCGGCGGTATGCTGGACGCAGGCTTCGAGCAAATTCTGCTCCTTTATTCACCCTCCGTCTACTCAGTCTCTGACATCATCGACACCTACGTCTATCGCGCCGGCCTGATCGGCCGGCAGTACTCCTTTGGCGCGGCAGTTGGCCTGTTCAAGTCCGTACTGGCGCTGATCCTCATGTATATGGCAAACAAAGTTGCCCAGTACCTGGGGCAGGAAGGCCTCTGGTAGGAGAACACCATGAAACTTTCCCGGGGCGAAAAGCTGTTCGACTGGATCAATATCTTTGTTCTCGCCATCCTTACGCTGTTCTTTCTGATCCCTTTCCTCTCTGTGGTCTCCACTTCGCTCGTCAGCGGTAGAGAGTACGCCTTGCGCGGGCTGTTTATCCTCTACCCGTACCGGCCCGTACTCAGCTCCTATGACATGCTCTTGGGCCAGGGTTCAATAGTCGTCAACGCTTATATAGTCACCGTCGCTCGCGTTGTCGTCGGTACAGGCCTCGGCCTTGCATTCACCTTCCCACTCGCCTACGTACTCTCCAAGCGCAGACTATACGGCCGCGTACCCATCACGATGTTTATCTTTTTCACCATGCTCTTTCACGGCGGCCTGATTCCAAACTTTGTCCTGGTGGAAAAAATTCGTTTGTTGGATAGTTTCTGGTCTATGATTTGGCCGGTCCTGATCAACCCCTGGTGGCTCCTGATCATGCGTAACTTCATGTTGGCCATCCCCGAAGAACTGGAAGAGGCCGCAATCATGGATGGCGCCAGCCCTCTTGTGGTTCTCTTGCGTGTCTACCTCCCCCTTTCAATGCCGGTAATCGCAACGATCGGTCTCTGGTATGCAGTCTTTCATTGGAACCAATGGTTCGACGCGGCAATTTATATCAACGATCCCAAAAAGCTGCCCCTCCAACTGATACTCCGCGGCATCCTCGAATACGGCACTGGCCAGTACAGCGACTACTCCGGCCTCGCAGAAATGACCGAGCTCACCGATCCACCACCGGCGGAATCCCTCAAAGCCGCCATGATCGTCATCACCACCCTGCCGATCCTCATGATCTACCCCTTCATCCAGCGCTACTTCGTCAGGGGCATCATGCTCGGCTCCATCAAAGGCTGATTCCAACATGGACAACTCCTTCCACGGCGCATGGCCCGCGCTCATCACTCCGGCAACCGCCGATGACGGCGCCAACCTCACCGCCCTCCGCGAGCTCATCGACTACATGCTCGCCAAGAATGTAGACGGCCTCTACGTCCTTGGCGGCACCGGCGAAGGTCTACTGATCTCAGCCGAGGATCGTCGCCGCGTCGCCGAAGCCGCTATCGACCAAGTCGGCGGCCGCATCCCCGTCATCGTCCACGTCGGCAGCATCAGCACACCGGAAGCTGCCGCGCTCGCCTGCCATGCCCAGGAACAGGGAGCCGACGGCATCAGCTCCGTCCTGCCCGTCTACCTCGGCGGCCTCGACGCGACCTACCGCCACTACGGCGCCATCGCCTCCGCCGCCCCCGATCTGCCCTTTTTCCCCTATCTCTTCGGCGGCCAGATCGACGCCTTTTCCCTGATGAAGGAACTCCTCAGCCGCTTTCCCAACGTCGGCGGCGCTAAGTACACCGGCCCCAACATGTACGAGATCGCCCAGATCATCGAGCTTGGCGACGACCTCCCCGCCGGCCGCGGCTGGACCATCTTCTCCGGCATGGATGAACAATGCCTCTTCGCCGCCATGATGGGCGCACCAGGCAACATCGGCTCCACCCTCAACGTCATGCCCGGCGCCTACAGCAGGATGCACGCCTCCTGCAAGTCCGGGGACTTCGCCCAGGCTTTGTCCCTTCAAAAGCAGGCCAACCGCCTCACCGAAGTCATGATCAATCACGGTGTCGCCGCCGCCCTGCGCGTCTCTATGAAGGCCCTCGGCATCGACTGCGGTCCACTCCGCCTCCCACAGGAGACGATTTCCCCCCAGAAGGAGGAAATTTTACTCGCCGAACTTGAAGATGCCGGCCTCGCCGCTCTCGCCGCCATGTAAGCCGTCGCGCAACTCCATTCCACCGCAGGCCCTCCCGAGCACGCCCGGATTTGGCCGATCCAACTGCGTAGCGTAGCATGGGCTCAGCTGACCGGATTGGCGCGCAGATCTCCGCTGCGCCGCCGGCCAACCCTGTCAATTTGAGGGTCCTGCATGTCCTTTTACGCCAAACTGGAAGCCGCCGCCCACAGAAACAACACGCTCCTGTGCGTCGGGCTCGACCCGACACCCGAAGCCTGCCCTGCCCGTTTTCTGGCCGCTGCCAACGACCAGAAAGTAGGGCCTGAGAGCTCAATCGAAAAAACCTGCCAGGCCCTGCTGGCTTGGAACAAGGCCGTCATCGAATTAACTTCCGACCTGGTCTGCTGCTACAAGCCCAACATCGCCTTCTACGAGGCCCTGGGCCAGGCCGGTATGACCCTCCTGCGCGCAACCATTGCTGCCGTCCCCCAGCACATCCCTGTCCTTCTCGATGCCAAAAGGGGTGACATTGGCTCCACCGCCGCCGCCTATGCCCGCGCCTGCTTCGATGAGCTCGGCGCCGACGCCGTCACCCTGAGTCCTTACCTGGGCAAAGACAGCATCACCCCTTTCGCCGCCTACGAGGGCAAAGGGCTCTTCGTCCTCTGTCACACCTCCAATCCGTCCGCCGGCGCTTTCCAAAGGCTGACCGCTGACAACGGACAGAAACATGACGGCAGTGACCTTCTTTTTCTGCGTGTAGCCGAAGAAGCCGTAAGCTGGTCGCCCGCAGTAGGCCTGGTCGTCGGCGCAACCTATCCCGAAGCCCTCGCCGACGTCCGGGCCGTCGCGCCCGACGCCTGGCTGCTGGCCCCCGGAATCGGCGCCCAGGGAGGAGACCTAGATGCGGCGCTCAAAGCCGGCCTCCGCACCGACGGACTCGGTGTCCTCGTCGCAGCCACCCGCAGCGTCACGCAGGCAGACGACCCGCGCCAAGCAGCCGCCCTCATCAGAGAAGGCATCAACGCGGCCCGCACACAATCTCTAGCGGCACAAGATAAGGAGGCGACCGACACCGCCTCGCAGGTGTCGTCAGCTCCTGAATCACACAGGGGTCTCATCATCGGCCTCGCCGACCTCGGCGCCCTGCAGTTCGGCGACTTCACCCTCGCCAGCGGCAAACGCTCCTCAATGTACGTGGACCTGCGCCTCCTCGTCAGCAGCCCCTATCTGATGCAGGCAGCCGCGGCCGCCTACGCAAAGAAACTCGCCACACTTCAATGCGACCGCATCGCCGGCGTCCCCTACGCAGCCCTGCCAATCGGCATGGCCGTCGCCCTGGCCAGCGGGGTCCCTCTCATCTACAATCGCAAAGAAAGCAAGAGTCACGGCCTTGGCAAGGATATCGAAGGTCTGTGGCAGCCGGGCGAACGCGTCGTAATTGTCGAAGACGTGATCACCACCGGGGGAAGCATCGTCAGCTCAGCCGAGCTGTTCCGCGCCGCCGGATTGATAGTAGAGGATGCAATCGTGTTGCTGGACAGGCAGCAGGGGGGAATGGAAAACCTTCAAAAGGCCGGAATACGCGTTCACAGCGTCCTGGCGCTGGGAGATGTCCTGGATCTGCTTTCCGAGACTGGCCATATTCCCGAAGAGATTCGTCAGTCGTTGGGTCTATCAGTCTCTGTTGGGGAAGATCGGTAGCCGAGCGGCCTCTTCAGTGGAGTGGAGTCCGAATTGCGCAAGAATCCTCCCAACCTGTCAGTCGCATTTCTTAGCCGCGAATTGCCCTCGCCGCTCGTGCTGGCTAGCGGCATCTGGGGCACGACCGTCAGCTTGCTCGAACGAGCTGCCGCAGAAGGCTGCGGCGCCGTTACCGCCAAGAGCTGCGGACCCGAGCCGCGCGAAGGCCACGTCAACCCCTCCTGCATCGATTGGGGTGGCGGCCTCCTCAATGCGATCGGTCTGGCGAATCCGGGTGTCGACGAAGAAGTCGGGCTGCTCAAGGAGGCGAAGACGCGCCTAAATCCGCGCGGCATCGCCGTTATCGCCAGTGTCTTTGCCGGAACAGCCTCGGAATTTGGTGACGTCGCCCGTCGAATCGCCTCTGCCAATCCCGACTTTCTCGAGATCAACATCTCCTGCCCCAACGTCGAGGACAGTTTCGGCGAGCCCTTCGCCGCCAGCGCCGACTCCACCGCCGAGGTCACGGGTTACGTGAAGGAGGCAGTCGCCAGCCGCGCCATTCCGGTCATCGTCAAGCTCGCCCCCAATGTTCCCAGCGTTGGTCGCATCGCTCAGGCAGCGGTTTACGCTGGCGCCGACGCGCTCTGCGCTATCAACACGATGCCCGGACTCGTCCTCGACCCCTACAGCGGCCAGCCCGTCCTCGCCAACCGCAGCGGCGGAGTCAGCGGCCCCGCCCTGAAGCCGATCGCCCTCAAGGCAGTCTACGACACTCGTAAAGCGTGCCCCAACACGCCTATCATCGGCACCGGCGGAGTCAGCGACGGCCAGGACGCGGTCGAAATGCTAATGGCAGGCGCCACCGTCGTCGGCGTCGGCAGCGCCATCTACCAGCGCGGCGCCGACGCCATCCGCTTCATCCGCACTGAGCTCCAGGAATGGATGGCCGCCCAGAACATAACCTGTATCGCCGACCTCCAGGACCGCGCCCACAGCGAGCCCCTCTACGAAACATCACCCTCGACGCCACCCGCGCCCTCCGCTGAATGAAGGTAGTAGCCCGTTCCCAGGCCCTTTGCCGGCTGCCCGCGACTTACAGGATCAGCATCGCATCTCCAAAGCTATAAAAGCGATAGCCCTCTGCCTTGGCTTCTTCATACGTCCCCAACAGCAATTGCCTTCCTGCATCAAGGTCCTCCGGGTTTGCCTGGCCCACAAATGCGCTCACCAACATCAGCAGAGATGACCTCGGCAGATGGAAATTCGTCAGCAGCGCGTCCACCGCCCGGAATCGGTAACCAGGGTAGATGAACAGATCGACCTCGCCCGCGAAGGGGACAACCGGCTCTCGCGCCCGGGCCGGCTCGTAACCATCCACACGCCTTGCAGTGGTGGCGCAGTATTCGAGCACGCGAGTCGAAGTGGTGCCAACTGCAAGGACTCTCCCTCCCTGCTCTCCGACCGCGTTGACAGCCCCCGCCGACTCCACCGTCAGCTCCGCCCACTCCCTGTGAATCTGATGGTCGGCCACCCGTTCCGCCGTAACCGGCCCGAACGTATCCAACCCTACGTGCAAAGTGATCGTATCCCACCCGACGCCCTTTTCCCTCAGATTCTTAAGAAGCTCCGGCGTGAAATGCAGGCCCGCCGTAGGTGCAGCCGCACTTCCTTCGGGCCGGCTGTAGACCGTCTGATAACGCCCTCTGTCACCTGCAAAGTCGCTGATATATGGCGGCAGAGGCAACTCTCCCAGCTTGTCCAGAATTCCTCTTATCGGCTCAGAAAAACACACGCTGCGCTGGCCGCCCGCGCCTTCAGCGACGATCTCCACCCCTATCGGGCCGGGGTCCAGGTCCAGCCAGT